>DASRUB010000278.1:0-6244 GCA_035655635.1 Rhodanobacter sp.
CCTGATCGTGCGCGGCTCCTGCATGCTGCGCCCCGGGCTGCCCGGCGTTTCGGAACGCATCCGCGTCCGTTCGGTGCTGGGTCGCTTTCTCGAGCACAGCCGCGTGTACTGGTTCGCCAACGGCGGCGACGCGGAACTCTACTGCTCGTCGGCCGACTGGATGGAGCGCAATCTGCTGCGCCGTGTCGAGGCATGTTTCCCGATCCGCGACGTCCGTCTCGCGGCGCGCATCTTCCGGGAAACGCTGCAAAACTATCTGGACGACAATGTGCAGGCATGGCTGCTGGACGCGAGTGGCCAGTACCATCGCGCCACGCCGGGCGATGCGCCACCGCATTCGGCACAGCACTGGCTGCTGGAACAGCTCAAGGCCTGAATCGGGATTCGCTTGCTGTCGATATCCGGATCGACACCAGGGCCGGCAACATCCGGGATGTTTCGCACACCTGAAAAGCAAACGGCGGGCAATCCATGCCCGCCGCTTTCCGTCCCTGGGTCGAACTCCCTTGTCATACCTGTTGCGTGCGGCGGGATTGGCGCCCGGCGATCGGCGCAGGGCGACCACTCCCGCTCGCGAGTCGTCTAGAAAGCCACCTGGCCGAACACGCCCACTTCGTTCGTCTTCACGTTGGCCAGCGGCAGCGGAAACAGCGCGGCACCCGATACGTCGCCCTTCTCGTGCTTGTACACCAGCGCAAGCTGGAAGCCCTTGTTGACCTCGTACTGGACACCGGCGTTGTAATACACATCCTTGGCGGAAGGGTTGATGTCCTTGCTCAAGTTGGCGTGATCGTAACGGGCGAACAGGCTGAACTTGTTCGGCAGATTCACGCTGCCCCAGAACGAATAGCCGTCAGCCTTGTCGGCCAGCGGGGTCAGCACGTTGTTCCAGCTCTTGGCACTGAAGTACTCGCCACCGGCGCGAAACCCCGGGCCGGCATAGGCCACCAGGAAGTCGAAGCGCTGGGCGGTGTGAATCGTGTTGACGTTCTCGAGACCCTGGCCGCGATCACCGGTGTAGCCACCCACCGCCACGACCATGCCCTTGAACGGCACGAAACCGACGCGGCCTTCGACGTCCACGCTGTTGCTGCGGCTGGGGTTCTTGTAGCCATTGCCGTTGACGGCGGACACCGAGTAGTTGAGGTACTTGCTCTGGCCAAGATCGCCGCTCAGGTTGATGCCCCAATCGGCCGAGTTCGCGTATTTGAGGCGATCGGTCAGCGTGTTTTCAACGTAGCGGTAGCCGTAGTAGTTCTCGACAAACGGGATCCACGGCATGTCCGCGGAACCGATCCGCAATACCGCCGCCTGGTTGAACTTGCCCTGCACGTACGCCTTCTTGACGAACAGGTTGGTTTCGCCGTCGTTGCTGACGTAATTGAAGTCGGTGGTCAGGTTGGCCGACCAGATGTCGTCGAACTGGTGCGTGACGCTGAGGTAGAAACGCTTCACATCGATGCCGGTACCCGAGGCATTGGTCTTCCCGGTCAGGCTGTTCTTCTGATCGATGCTGCTGTAATCGAAATACATCTTGCCGCCGATCGTCGTGTCGTTCACCGCCTTCTCCAGCGCCGTCAGACGTGAATCGTCGGACGCCGAGGGCGTGCTCACGGCCTGGGGCTGGACCTGCTGCTGCTGCATCTGGTCGACCTTGGACTGCAGCGCCGCCAGTTGCGCCTTCAGCTGCGCCAGTTCGGCGTCGCTGCTGGTTGTCGTTGCCGGCATCTGGCTCTGGGCTGCCGCCGCAAACGGGGTGAAGCCGCTGACGCCCAAACCGGCGGCAATCGCCACGGCAAGTAGTCTCGAACGCATGTCATTCTCCGCATGATGGTAGAGGTCATCTCAACCGCCCCCTCGATCCAGATGGTCGGCCAAGCAAAGGAACGGAGGCAGGATGCCGACGGCTGTTTACCGTTCGATGCAGATTTCATGACAACTTCGAGACACTCCGGCCGGGCGGGCGCCCGACGCATCGCGCGAGACCACCGCGACTTCGCCGCCCGTGCCGGCGCGCCATAGCCCGGGGCGATCCAGGGCAGCCTGCTCATGGCCGGCCTTTCGGGGCAGCCCGAAGCCGCGCCGCACAACGCGGAAAGGGGGTGGATCGCTGAACGGACGAGGCTTTCCGGCCCTGAATCGGTGCGACAACGCCCCGGGCAGATGACAAACATCGACGGCTGTCATCTGCCTGAAACATTCATTTCATCTCATTGCAACACGTCACTGCTGAAATGCGCTGGTCAAATCGACCACGACTACCAGGAGCAACCGTGTTGAACTCATGCAAAACATTTGCTGCGACCGCCGCGATCATCGTGGCATCCACGTTTGGCTTGGCCGCCCACGCCACCGACGTCACCGGTGCCGGATCGAGCTTTGTCTATCCGGTGGTTTCCAAATGGTCGGCGACCTACGCCGAGAAAACCGGCAACCAGATCAACTACCAGTCCATCGGATCCGGCGGCGGCATTGCCCAGATCAAGGCGGGCACGGTCGATTTCGGCGCCTCGGACATGCCGCTGGATGAGGCCACCCTGCAGAAGTTCGGCCTGGGTCAGTTCCCCGACGTAATCGGCGGCATCGTGCCGGCCTTCAACGTCGAGGGCATCGCGCCGGGCAAGCTGGTGCTGGATGGCCAGACCCTGGCTGGCATCTATCTCGGGAAGATCACCAGCTGGAACGATGCTGCCATCGCCGCACTGAACCCCGGCGTGAAGCTGCCGGATGCGAAGATCACCGTCGTGCACCGCTCGGACGGCTCGGGCACCACCTTCAACTTCAGCGACTACCTGTCCAAGGTCAGCCCGGAGTGGAAGTCGAAGGTCGGCGAAGGTACCGCCGTCCAGTGGCCGGCCGGTATCGGCGGCAAAGGCAACCAGGGCGTCTCGGCCTATATCAAGCAGATCAAGAACTCGATCGGCTATGTCGAATACGCCTATGCGCTGCAGAACCACATCGGCTACGCCAGGATGAAGAATGCCGCCGGCAAGGTGGTCGCCCCGACCATCGCCTCGTTCCAGGCTGCCGCCGACACGGCCGACTGGAAAAATGCCAAAAACTTCAACCTGCTGATGACCAATGCCCCGGGCGCGACCGCGTGGCCGATCACCGCCACCTCGTGGGTGATCATGTACAAGCAGCCGCGCAATGCCGCCAATGCGAAGGTGGTGATGGACTTCTTCAAGTGGTCCTACGAGCATGGCCAGGAGCAGGCGCGCTCGCTCGACTACGTACCCCTGCCGCCGAGCCTGGTGGATCAGATCGAGAACTACTGGAAAACCGATTTCAAGATGTAGGAACAATGGCAACTCCCGACCCGCACCGTGCGGGTCGGATCCATGAGTCAGTGCCCCGTGCGTCGACCTAGGGTTGCGCACGGGGCATTCCCGCTTCATACGATCGAAGACCACCGGCGGACGATCCACGACGATGCAAGTGACGCGCACCAAACCATTCGTCCGCGACAGCGAAATGCGTTCGCATGCCGATGCCCGGCATGATCGGATCTTCCGCGGCGTCCTGAAGTTCTGCGCCCTGCTGGTGCTGGCGGCCCTGCTTGGTGCGGCGCTCTCCACCTTGTGGGGGGGCCGCGAGGTGCTGTTCGGGCAAGGCCTGCACTTCCTGACCAACGATGCCTGGAATCCCGTCGAGGACGACTATGGCGCGCTGTCGCCGATCTTCGGCACCCTGGTCACTTCGCTGATCGCGATCGTGCTGGCGGTACCGGTGAGTTTCGGAGTGGCAATGTTCCTGACCGAAATCGCGCCCACCTGGATGCGCGGCCCGGTAGGCACCGCGATCGAATTGCTGGCCGGCATTCCATCGATCATCTATGGCATGTGGGGCCTGTTCGTGTTCGTCCCTTTCATGTCCAGCATCGAACCGGCACTGAGCGATACGCTGGGCAAACTCCCGCTGGTCGGGAAACTGTTCCAGGGCCCGCCACTGGGGCTGGGCCTGCTCACCGCCGGCATCGTACTGGCGGTGATGATCCTGCCGTTCATCACCTCGGTGATGCGCGAAGTATTCCAGACCGTTCCCATCCGACTGAAAGAGTCGGCCTATGCGCTCGGCTCGACCCGCTGGGAAGTGCTGTGGGACATCGTGCTGCCCTACACCCGCTCGGCAGTCATCGGCGGCATCATCCTGGGCCTGGGCCGCGCGCTCGGCGAGACCATGGCGGTCACCTTCGTGCTCGGCAATTCCTACAACATCACCTCATCGCTGCTGAAGCCCGGGACCTCGATCTCGTCCAGCATCGCCAACGAATTCAACGAAGCGGTGGGCGTCCATCGTTCGGCCCTGATCGCGCTGGGCTTCCTGTTGTTCGTGGTGACCTTCATCGTGCTGCTGATCGCACGCCTTATGCTGCACCAGTTGGCCAAGCGGGAGGGCAAGTGATGTCCGCCCAGGGCCTCTACACCCGTCGCCGCATCACCAACGCCATGGCGATGACGTTCGGCGCCGCCGCCACCGCGCTGGGGCTGTTCTTCCTGGTCTGGATCCTGTGGCTGACCCTGGTCAACGGCATCAGCGCCCTGCACGGCAGCCTGTTCACCAAGATCACCGCCTATGGCCCGCAGGGCGGCCTGTCCAATGCCATCGTCGGCAGCCTGATGATGGATCTCATCGCCCTGCTGATCTGCACCCCGATCGGGGTGATGGCCGGCATGTGGCTGGCGGAATACGCCCGGCTCACCAAGCTGGGCACGGTGATCCGCTTCCTCAACGACATCCTGCTGTCCGCGCCGTCGATCGTGCTGGGCCTGTTCGTCTACATGATCATCGTGCTGCCGATGTCGAACATGACCCACGGTGCGGTTTCCTTCTCCGGTTTCGCCGGCGGCGTGGCGCTGGCGCTGATCGGCCTGCCGGTGATCGTGCGCACCACCGACGAAATGCTGCAACTGGTGCCGAACACCCTGCGCGAAGCCACCCTGTCGCTGGGCGTGCCGCAATGGAAGCTCACCATGCAGATCCTGCTACGCGCGGCGAGCTCGGGCATCGTCACCGGCGTGCTGCTGGCGCTGGCCCGGTTGGCCGGCGAAACCGCACCGCTGCTGTTCACCGCGTTCGGCAACAACTTCATGACCGTGCATCCACTGGACAAGGTGGCCAGCGTGCCGGTGGCGATCTACCAATACACCAATGACCCGGACCCGGCGCTGCACGCCATCGCCTGGGCCGGCGCGCTGGTGATCACGTTGTTCGTGCTGGCGCTGAGCCTGCTGACGCGCCTGTTCTTTTCGAGAAACAAGGTGAGCTATGGATAACCGCGTCACCGCCGTTGCGGCTCCCGCGGCCGATACCGCGCATCCCACCAAGATCCGGGTGCGCGACCTGCATTTCTACTACAACGGATTCCATGCCCTGAAAGGCATCAGCATGGACATTCCGGAGAAGCAGGTCACCGCGATCATCGGCCCGTCCGGCTGCGGCAAGTCCACCCTGCTGCGGATCTTCAACCGCATCTACGCGATCTACCCGAAGCTGGTAGCCAGCGGCGAGATCCTGCTGGACGGCGACGACATCCTCGATCCGAAATATTCGATGAACCGCCTGCGCAGCAAGATCGGCATGGTGTTCCAGAAGCCGGTGCCGTTCCCGATGACGATCTTCGAGAACGTCGCCTATGGCATCCGCCACCACGAGAAATTGTCGAAAGCCGAGATGGCCAACCGGGTGGAAGAAGCGCTGCACCGCGCGGCACTGTGGGACGAGGTCAAGGACAAGCTGAAGCAGAACGCGCTGGGCCTGTCCGGCGGCCAGCAACAGCGCCTGTGCATCGCGCGCGCGATCGCCCTCAAACCCGAGGTGCTGCTGCTCGACGAGCCCACCTCGGCGCTGGACCCGATCGCCACCGGCCGCATCGAACAACTGGTCGAAGACCTCAAGGCGCAGTTCACCATCGTCATCGTGACCCACAACATGCAGCAGGCCGCCCGCGTCTCCGACCTGACCGCCTTCATGTACCTGGGCGAGCTGATCGAGTTCGACCGGACCGAAAAGATCTTCACCAAGCCGGACAAGAAGCAGACCGAGGATTACATCACCGGCCGTTTTGGCTGACTCAAGCCCCTCTCCCGCCGGGAGAGGGGTTGGGATGAGGGTTCGGGACGAAGCGCATATAGCACCCGCTCAGGTGGCTAAATCACGCTACGCCCGAACCCTCATCCGTCGCTTCGCGCCACCTTCTCCCGGCGGGAGAAGGATAAACCTGCTGAACTTCGGCGCTAATCAG
>DASRUB010000279.1:0-6427 GCA_035655635.1 Rhodanobacter sp.
TGGCGGGCGGGACGCCCGCGCTCCCAGTGGCGGTTGGTGGACGGCCTCGGCTCCTACAGCCAGCGTGCGCGCTTGAGCCCCACGTAGATGCCGCCGACGATGCAGGCCATCACCACGATCATGGCGGGATAGGCCCACGGCCGGCTGAGTTCGGGCATGTGCGTGAAATTCATGCCGTACCAGCTGGTCAGCAGGGTGGGCGCGGCCAGCATGGCGGCCCAGCCGGCCAGTTTCTTCATGACCTCGTTCTGGCGCAGGCTGACCAGCGAGAGGTTGACGTTGATGGCGGCCGTCAGCATCTCGCGCATCGCACCGATCGCCTCGTTGACGCGGAAGGCATGGTCGTAGACGTCACGGAAGTAGGCGCGCAGCTCCTCCGGGATCAGACCCGGATGCAGGCGGATCAGCTGCTGCACGATGTCCTGCAGCGGCGCCACGGCCAGGCGCAGGGTCATCAGGTCGCGCTGCATGTCGTAGAGCCGGCGCAC
Organism: Rhodanobacter sp.; assembly: GCA_035655635.1. Taxonomy (GTDB): domain Bacteria; phylum Pseudomonadota; class Gammaproteobacteria; order Xanthomonadales; family Rhodanobacteraceae; genus Rhodanobacter. The sequence continues at coordinate 489 of DASRUB010000279.1, forward strand.
GGTGCTGCTCTTGAACGTCTCGCCGAAGATGTCCTGTTCGAGTTGCTGCACCTCCTCACGGAAGTCGCGCACGATCGGCAGCAAGTTGTCGACGATGAAATCGAGCACGCCGTACAGGCCATAACTGGGGCCGTGTGCCAGCAGGTCCGGGGCATTTTCGCAGGTGCGTCGCGCGGGGGCGTACGAGAGGGACGCGCCGTGACGAATGGTGACCAGGTAGCGCGGCCCGAGGAAGATGTGGGTTTCGCCGAATTCCAGTTCGCCATTGATCAGCTGGGCGGTCTGGATCACCAGGAACAGCGAGTCGCCGTAGGTCTCGATTTTGGTGCGCTGATGGGCGTTGTGTGCGTCCTCGATCGCCAGGTCGTGCAGGCCGAACTCCTCCTGCAATTTTTCCAGCAGCGGTTCGTCCGGTTCGTGCAGGCCGACCCAGACAAAGGTGTCCGGCTGCTTCAGTACGTCGCTGATCGCATCCAGCGTGAGTTCGCCCATGCGCTTGCCGTCGCGGTGATAGGCGATGCAGTTGACCACCATCGGCTCAGCGCTGGCCGACGCGTCGCTGGCCGACGAGTCGACGGGTGGCGGGATCAGGTTCATGCCCGCATGATGCCGTGCCGCGGGTGAAGGGGCAACGCATTCGCGCGCAGGGAGGACCCGGAGCTTGTGAAAAAAACCACTTCCTGTGGTTTTCTTCTATCGCGAGTCCGGTACAGGCCCGTACCCGCTCACGCGAATCAAGCACTTGCGTACTCGATTCGCAATCGGCCCTCCGTGGCCGGGCTGAGAGGTTGAAAATTCACAGCCTCTCAGCCCCGACCAGGCCAAAGCAGCCCGGCCTTTCGGACCAGACCTTCGGGAATCGGGATCGCCTGCGCAGAGTGGTAACGCGCGGTGCCGGATCAGTGATTGCGGCGCAGACTCCACGCCAGGGCCAGCCAGCACGGCAAGGCGAACAGCAGCCATGGCTGATTCTGCTGCACGCTACCCGGCAGCAGGTGCAGCGCCACGGCAGCGACCACGGCGAGCAGTTGCACGGCGATCACGCCATCGATGAAACGCGACGCGGCAAATCCGCGCCGCGACCGCCACAACGTGGGCAGCAGCAGGATAGCCAGCGGATTGAACAGCAGCAGGTTGGCATTGGCCCAGGCGGCATGGTGGCTGGTCAGCGTCCATAGCCCCAGCAGGAACAATCCGACCAGCCCGGCCGCCACCAGGTAGATCGTGCCGAGCAGGGCGTAGCCGATGGGCCAACTGCGCCGGCACAAAACGATCAGGAGGCCCAATACCAGACCGGCCACGCCGAGCGGCAGACGCAGATCCGGCGGTGCGGCGGGCGGCACATCGAGCCGGTTGGGGGCGAGCACTTTCTCGTCCTGCACGAGTGCGCGCGTGGCCCCGGCCGGAGCCGCAATCCGGACGAGGCGCATTTGCTCCTGCAATACGTCTGGCAGGAAACTTTCGCGCCAGGCATTCAGTGGCTGGTCGGCGTAGGGGCCCAGCCCCAGGTCCAGCAGCAGCATCAGCCAGGGCTGGGCGCTCATCAGGCGATCGGTCTGCTGGCGGAAGGTCATGCCGCCTGGTCGCGCCGTGAGTTGCTCCTTCAGCGCACCGCCCACCACCGTATCCAGGGCGTCACGCACCCGAGTGGTACAGTTGTCGTCGAAGTAGTCGTAATTGTAGCCGGCATTCGCCGGGCGCAGGTTCCACAGCAGGTTGTCGCGCAACTCGGCTGCCTGGTCCGCGTTGAGCGCCAGCCGCTGGCGCGTCACCGAGCGTCCCACCCCCACGTAATAGGACACTTCCTCGTCGGTGGGCTCGGCGTCCATCGTGTAGTGCATGTGGCCACGGGCGAAATTCAGGAGAAAGTCTTTCTCGTTGAAATCGAAAACGCCGTAGTTGAAGTTGACCGCCTCGCCCGAGACGCGGTCGCGCAGTTCGATCGCGTCATGCCCGAAGCGCTCCCAATACGTTTCGCCGGGACCGTAGGTAACCAGCGAAACCTCCAGGTCCGCGCCGGGCGCATCGGCGACCCCGGCGCGCGCCGGCACGGATGCAGCGGCGAGCACGGCCAGCAGGACCGTGAGCATGCGCAGGAACGGATTCATGTGTCCTGGTTCATGGGTCTTGACTCATGGGTCCTGGGCGTCGGGTTGCCGGGCCACGCGAAACTGTTGCACGCGCCGGTCGTCTGCCTCGGTGACGTGGAAAAGGTAGTCGCCGATGGTGGTTTCCTCACCCACTTCGGGCAGGTGCCCGAACTCGGAGGTGACCATGCCGCCCACGGTGTCGTATTCCTCGTCGGGGAAGATCGCGCCGGTGTGCTCGTTGAAATCCTCGATCGGCGTAAGCGCGCTGACCAGCCAGTCGCCGCCGGGCTGCCGATGCATCAATTCGGGCTCGTCCTCGTCATCGTGTTCGTCATCGATCTCGCCGACGATTTCCTCGAGCACGTCCTCGATCGTGACCAGGCCGGCAACCCCGCCGTATTCATTGACCACCAGCGCCATGTGATTGCGCGACAACCGGAATTCCTCCAGCAGCACGTTCAGTCGCATCGATTCGGGGATCAGCACCGCCGGGCGCAGGATCGAGCGGATGTCGAAGTGCTCGGCCGCCCCGAAATACTTGAGCAGGTCCTTGGCCAGCAGGATGCCGAGGATCTCGTCCTTGTCCTCGCCGTGCACCGGAAAGCGCGAATGGCCGGATTCGACCACCACGGACAGCAGGTCAGGCAGTGACGCGTCGATGGCGAGCATCACGATCTGCGCGCGCGGCACCATGACATCGTCGACGTCGAGCTCGGTGACCTTGATCGCCCCCTCGACCATGGTGAGGGTGTCGATGGACAGCAATCCGTTGGTCTGGGCGGCACGCAACTCGTCAAGCAACTCGTTGCGGTTGCGCGGCTCGCCGGAAAACAGGTGGCCCAGTCGATCCCACCAGGTGCGGTGGGACGGGCCGCTGGTACTGCCAGGGTCGTCGTTCATCACTCTTTGAATTCTGCCCGAAACCGGGCGGAAGGCCGATTCTAGCGGAAAAATCGTAACCGTTCAGAAGCGCAAACGCTGCAAACCGTTGCAGGAGCGCACCTTGTGCGCGATGCCTTCCGTTACGTGACGAAGAGCATCGCGCACAGGGTGCGTTCCTACAAGTATGGGTTTGCGATACCGAGGCCGGCCAGGATGCGGGTTTCCAGTGCCTCCATCGCCTCCGCTTCGGGGTCTTCGATGTGGTCATGGCCAAGCAGATGCAGCACGCCGTGCACGGTCAGGTGGGCCCAGTGGTCACGTACGGATTTGCCTTGTTCGGCTGCTTCGCGCGCGACCACGGGGGCACAGATGGCCAGGTCGCCGATCAGCGGCAACCTCACGCCCGGCGGCCATTCGGCCGGAAATGAAAGCACGTTGGTGGCGTAATCCTTGCCGCGGTAGTCGCGGTTGAGCGCGCGGCCTTCCTCGGTATCGACGATGCGGATCGCCAGTTCGGCCGGCTTGCGGCGTTTCGCACCGTGCAGCGCCGCCTCGACCCAGCGGCGGAAGCTCGCCGACGCGGGCAGGCCAGTGCGCGGTACGGCATAGCCCAGGTGGATGGTGGCGGGACTCGGGACTTTGGAGCCGGGACTCGGGACTCGGGACTCGGGACTCGGTAGAGGACGGCGCGGCATGAGAAGGATTCCGGGCAATGTGGGAGATCAGGGGAGCGCTGTTGGCTTTTCCCGAGTCCCGAGTCCCGGGTCCCGAGTCCCGCTGTCGTTCCCGGCCTCTTCCTCGAACGCCTCGTAGGCGCGCACGATCTTTGCCACCAGCGCGTGGCGCACCACGTCGCGTGAGCTGAAGAAAGTGAAGCTGATGCCGTCGACCCCGCGCAGCACCTCGATGGCCTGGCGCAGACCCGAGCGGGTCTGGCGCGGCAGGTCGACCTGGGTGACGTCGCCGGTGATCACCGCCACCGTGCCGAAGCCGATCCGGGTGAGGAACATCTTCATCTGTTCGACCGTGGTGTTCTGCGCCTCGTCGAGGATCACGTAGGAATCGTTGAGCGTGCGTCCGCGCATATAGGCCAGTGGCGCGATCTCGATTACATTGCGCTCGATCAGCTTGGCCACTTTCTCGAATCCGAGCATTTCGTACAGCGCGTCGTACAGCGGGCGCAGATAGGGATCGACTTTTTGCGACAGGTCACCCGGCAGGAAGCCGAGCTTCTCGCCGGCCTCGACCGCGGGGCGGACCAGGATCAACCGCTGCACCCGGTTCGCCTCCAGCGCTTCCACCGCGCTGGCCACGGCCAGATAGGTCTTGCCGGTGCCAGCCGGGCCCACGCCGAAGTTGATGTCGTGGCTGCTGATGGCATGCAGGTAACGCGCCTGGTTGGGGCCGCGGCCCTTGATCAAACCGCGCTTGACCTTGATGACGACTTCCTGGGTGTCCCCGGTTTCGGCACCGACCGCATCGATGCCGGACTCTGCGAGGTGCAGACTGACCTTGGGTCCGGTCAGCGCTTCGCCTTCGCTGCTCGCGTACAGCGCGCGCAACACTTTCTCGGTGGCCTTGGCCGGGGCGTCGTCGCCGATCACCTGGAACACGCTGCCGCGGTGGTTGATCTCCACCCCCAGGCGCAATTCCACCTGACGCAAGTGTTCGTCGAATGGCCCACACAGGTTGGCGAGGCGGGCGTTGTCTTCGGGGTCAAGCGCGAAGTCGCGCTGGTTGATGCCGTTGGTCATGGGCGGTATCGATGGCGAAGAATAGTGGGTGGACTGTCCGAACCCTGCAGGAGCGCACCCTGTGCGCGATGCTTTCCGGCAAACCGCATCGCGCACAGGGTGCGCTCCTACACAGGGCAGGCGACGTCGTCGGTGAGCTTGATGCGTCCGCGCAGCGAGTTGGCCATGGCTTCGGTGATTTCCACGTCGACGAACTGGCCGATCAGGCGCGGGTTGCCGGGGAAATTGACGAAGCGCATGTTCTCGGTGCGGCCGGTCAGTTCGCTGGCGTCGCGGGTGCTGTGCTTTTCCACCAGCACGCGCTGCACGGTGCCGACCATGGCCTCGATGATCTGCCTGGCGTTGGCGTTGATCGCGGCCTGCAGGCGCATCAGCCTGGCGTGCTTTTCGGCAGCGGGGGTTTCATCGGCCAGGTTGGCGGCGGGCGTACCCGGGCGCGAGGAGAAGATGAAGGAGAAGCTCTGGTCGAAGCCGATGTCCTCGATCAGCTTCATGGTCTTGCCGAAATCCTCCTCGGTCTCGCCGGGGAAGCCGACGATGAAGTCGGACGAGATGCAGATGTCCGGTCGCACCGCGCGCAGCTTGCGGATCTTCTGCTTGAATTCCAGCGCGGTGTAGCCACGCTTCATCGCACCGAGGATGCGGTCGGAACCGGCCTGCACCGGCAGGTGCAGGTAGTTGGCCAGTTGCGGCACGTTGGCATAGGCCTCGATCAGCGAGTCGGAGAACTCCAGCGGATGCGAAGTGGTGAAGCGGATCCGCCCGATGCCGTCGATCTGCGCGATGGCGTGGATCAGCACGGCCAGGTCCGCATAACCACCGTCACGACTCGCACCGAGGTGCGAGTCGGCGCCATCAAAGGTCGGGCCCCGATACGCATTGACGTTCTGGCCCAGCAGGTTCACTTCGCGCACACCCTGGGCAGCGAGCTTGGCCACTTCGACGAGCACGTCATCGAACGGACGACTTATTTCCTCGCCACGGGTGTAGGGCACCACGCAGTAGCTGCAGTATTTCGAGCAGCCTTCCATGATCGACACGAAGGCGGTCGGGCCATCGGCGCGAGGCTCGGGCAGGCAGTCGAACTTCTCGATCTCGGGGAAGCTGATGTCGACCTGCGGCAGGCCGCTGGCGCGCTGTGCATCGATCAATTGCGGCAGCCGATGCAAGGTCTGCGGGCCGAACACCAGGTCGACATACGGCGCGCGCTTGA
>DASRUB010000280.1:0-17018 GCA_035655635.1 Rhodanobacter sp.
GGCAGCAGGGGCGTAGGCATGCGGCCGAGTGTAGGCGATGGTCCGTCGATGCGCTGTCGTGGCGGGTTCTGGCATGATCGGGCGCATGCCCGCCCAGCCGCGCTACAGCGACACCGATGCCTGTGCCAACGACCTCGCCGATGCGCTGGGGCCGAATCTGTGCATCGCCGCACCGCTGGGCCTGGGCAAGCCGCATGGGTTGCTCAATGCGCTGTACCGGCTCACCGCTGCCGATCCGACCCGTTCGATGCGGTTGTACACCGCGCTGTCGCTGACCCGGCCGCAACCGAAACCGGGACTGGAGCAGCGCTTCCTGCAGCCGTTTCTCGATCGTCATTTCGGCACCGACGCCGTTGACCCGCAATACGCGCTGGACCAGGCGCGCGATGCGCTGCCACCCAATGTGGCCGTGCACGAGTTCTACCTGCAGTCGGGCGCATTGCTGCATTCGGGCAGCGCCCAGCGCAGCTACATCAGCCAGAACTACACCCACGTCGCGCGTGATCTGGTGGTGCAGGACATCAACCTGCTGGTGCAACTGGTGGCCCGGCGCGAAGGTGCGGATGGCGTGCATTACAGCCTGTCGTGCAATCCGGACCTGACCCTGGACTTTCTGCGCCAGGTGCAGCTCGCGGGTTCGCCGCGCCCGCTGTGCGTGGCCGTGGTGCATCCGGACTTGCCCTATCTGGGCGGCGATGCCGAAGTGGCGGCGGACTATTTCGACGTGGAGTTGTGTCCGCCGACCTCGCCCCGGCTGTTTGCGGTGCCGCGCCTGCCGGTCGACCTCACCGAGTACGCGATCGGCCTGCATGCCAGCACCCTGGTCAGGGATGGCGGTTGCCTGCAAATTGGCATCGGCGCGCTGTCCGACGCCTTGGTCAAGGGATTGTTGCTACGCCAGCACGAGAACACCGCCTGGCGTTGCATGCTGGTGGCGCTCGATCCGGTCGGCAGCACGCATGCACTGGCCGGTGGGCTGGGTGGGCTGGCACCGCTCGAGAGTGGCTTGTACGGTGCCAGCGAAATGGTGATGGATGGTTTCATGCATCTGCAGCGCGGCGGCATTCTCAAACGGCGCAGCTGGGACAACCTGGCGCTGGAGCGCGCGTCGGTAGCCGGGCGGCTGAACCGGGACACGCCCGATGGTCACTATCTGCGCGGCGCGTTCTTTTTGGGCTCGCGGGAATTGTATGAGTGGCTCGACACCACCGAGGCCGCCGATCCGGATGCGATCGACATGTGCGCGGTCTCCCATGTCAACCAGCTGTACGGCGATCATCAGGCGCTGGCGACGCTGCAACGGCGCGACGCGCGTTTCTTCAATACCTGCATGATCGCAACCATGCTCGGCGCGGCCGTCTCCGACACGCTGGAGAACGGCGAGGTGGTCAGCGGCGTCGGTGGGCAATACAACTTCGTGGCGATGGCGCACGAGTTGCCGGGCGGGCGCTCGGTGTTGCTGCTGCGCGCCACGCGCATGCGCGCTGGCGGGATCGAAAGCAATATCCGCTGGAGCTACGGGCAGACCACGATTCCGCGCCACCTGCGCGATGTCGTGGTCACCGAGTACGGCATCGCCGACCTGCGCGGCAAGAGCGACAGCGAGTGCATCGAGGCGATGCTGTCGATCTGCGACGCGCGCTTCCTGGACGCGCTGTGCGCCGAGGCCAAGTCGTACGGCAAGCTGGCTGCGGACTTTGTGATACCAGCTTCCTGGCGCCGTCATCTGCCGAACCAGCTGCACGAATCACTGGCGCCGTTCCGACGCAAGGGCCTGCTGCCGGCGTTTCCGTTCGGCAGCGATTTTGACGAGATCGAGCAGCAACTGCTGCCGGCGCTGGAATGGCTGAAGGCCGGCAGTCAGTATTGGCGCGGGCGGTGGCAGCTGCTGCAGGCGGTATGTCGGCCGGGCGCCGCCGCGGCTGACGAGGACAAGGCACTGCGGCGAATGGGGCTGGATTCGCCGACATCGCTGCGCGAGCGGGTGCAGCAACGACTGTTGCGGGCGGCGCTGCGCCGAAAAATGTAGGAGCCCGCTAGCGGGCGATGCTCTTGCGAATCCCGAGTCCCGAGTCCCGAGTCCCGAGTCCCGAAAAAAAAGCATCGCCCGCGAGCGGGCTCCTACGTGTTCTGCGGGGGCGGGTCAGTTTTCCCGGCGGGATCTTGCGGCGGCGGTTCGTCCATCAGCGGCAGCACCGCGGGACTGTCGAGGTCGTCGAACTGCTGGTGGTTCACCGCCCAGAAAAACAACGCTACCGCCACCACGATCACCAGCAGCGTCACCGGGATCAGCACCAGCAGGATATTCACGCCGACACCTGCGCCGCCGGAGTGGGTCCGCCATGACCGCGACCCGGATCGCAAGCGCGCTCCCGACCCACGCGCAGCGCATTCAACACCACCCCCAGCGAGCTCAACGACATGCCGATCGCGGCCAACCATGGCGGCACCAGGCCGAACGCGGCAAACGGCACGGCAATCAGGTTGTAGAGCAAGGCCCAGCGCCGGCTCTGCGCCACCACTTCATGCAATCGGAGCGCAATGGTGCGAGCCTGAATGAGCCCGTCCAGGCGGCCGTCCAGCAACAGCAGATCGGCCTGGGCCTGGGCCAGGTCGGTGCCGCTGGTCAACGCCGCGGACACGTCGGCGGCGGCCAGCAGCGGCGCGTCATTGCTGCCATCGCCCACGGCCAGCACGATGTGTCCGTCGGCTTGCAGCGCGTGCAACAACGCCAGCTTGTCGGCGGGCAGCTGGCGCGCGTGCCAGTCGTCGATGTCAAGCCGCGCCGCAAGCGCGGCCACGCGATCCGCCGCGTCGCCGCTGGCGATGCACAGCCCGACGCCCTCACGGCGCAATTGCTCCAGGGTGGCACCCGCATCTGCACGCGGCTGTTCGTGGAAGTGGAAGCGGGCCAGCGGACCCCGATCGTCGGCCAGCAGCAGCGCGTCATCGGCCAGCCTGGCGTCGATCTGGCCAGCAGCGAGCGGGCCAGCAGCGAGCGCGAAGCGTGCGTGGCCGAGGCGCAAGGTGCGACCGTCCACCATGCCTTCGATGCCGGCCGCCATGGTCACCTGCACCGCTTGCGCCCGCGTCGGCGTCACTTCCCGCCGCGCGGCCGCCGCGAGGGCGCGCGCCAGCGGGTGCGAGCTCTCGCTGGCCAGCGCCATGGCCCAGGCCAGCACCTGCTCGCGCGAATCACCGCGCAGGGGTTCGGTGGCGTCGATATCGAGTCGGGGCACGGCCAGGGTGCCGGTCTTGTCGAACAGTGCGCGGTCGATGCGGGCCAGCGCGAGCAGGGCGTTGCCATCGGTGACCAGCACGTGGTGGCGTGCCAACTGACCCAGCGCGCGGGTCAGCGTGACCGGGACGGTCAACGCGAACGCGCACGGACAGGCCACGACCAGTACCGCGATGGCGGCATCGAAGGCGCGCGAGGGATCGACCAGCAACCAGCCCAGCGCGGTCAGCACGGTCAGGAGCAGGACGCGGCCAACGAAGCGCGCGACATCCCGGTCACTGCCCACGATCGATGCGCGCGCCTGGCGCGCGCGAGCGGCGATTGCGCCGAGTCGGGCTACGCCGGTGTCCACGCCAGCGTGCTCAACGCGCAGTTCCGCCGGGCCGGTCAGCAGCACGCTGCCGGCGATCAACCGTTCGCCGCGCCGGCGTTGCCGCGGGCGCGATTCGCCGGAGAGCAAGGCCTCGTCCACCTGCACCGAGGCGCTTTCCAGCACGCCATCGGCAGGTACCGTGCCGCCGTCGGGAATGTGCACCTGGTCGCCGCCGGCGAGATCCAGCGCCGCCACGGTTTCCAGCTCGCCGTCGGCACGGCGCCGCTGTGCCAGCAGCGGTGTGGCATCGATCAGGGCGTCGCCCTGCGCGCCGCCGCGGTGGCGCGAACGCAGTTCGAGATAGCGTGCGCCGAGCAGCAGGAACACGAACATGCTGACCGAGTCGAAATAGACCTCGCCGCTGCCACGCAGGGTATTGATCACGCTGGCGGCGAACACCAGGGCGACCGCCAGCGCCACCGGCAGGTTGATGCCGAGCCTGCGGTTTCGCAGTTCGCGCGCCGCGCCGGTGAAAAACGAGCGCGCCGAATAGAACACCAGCGGAATCGTGGTGAGCAGGCCCAGCCAGCGGAACAGGTTGCGCGTGCTGAAGTCCACGAAATCGACCACGCCGATATAGATGACGAAGGCGTAGGTCATCACCTGCATCGCACACATGCCGGCGACCAGCATGCGCTTCAGCGCGTCATGCATCTCGGCGGCGCGTGCGTCCTCGATCTCATCGTGGCGCAGCGGGTGTGCGCTGCAGCCCGCGGCAGCGAAGCTTTCCAGCAGCATCGGCAGGGAGGTGCGCTGGGTTTGCCACACGACCCGCACGCGTTGCGCCGGGCGATCAATGGCGACGCGCTTTACCCCGGGCAGCGCGTTGATGCGCTGTTCCAGCCAGAGCACCTGGCGGGCGTCGTGCAGGGCGTCGACGTGCAAGGCGATTTCGCTGCAACCATCACGGCGTTCGCGCAATACCTGCGCGGCAAGCTGCGGATTCGCCCATGCCGCCGTGGTATTCATGGCGTCGAATCGGCTGTCGGTGGCGGCGGCGCGCGCGGTGCGCTGTGCGCGCTGGCCGGCACGCCGAACACCGCCTGCGACGTGTTCAGCGGCGTATCGGCATGGTGAATGCTGACCACGATGAGCCACACGCAACCCGCCAGCGATGCGACGAACACCGCGAGGCCCAACCACAACACCGGCTGCTGATACCACGCCGAGGCGGCTTCGGTGATGGTGTCATTACTTGTCGTCATTTGTCGGGTGCGACCAGTGGTAGACGTACGCGGCGAGCACGTGGACCTGGTCGTCGGTCAGGCGCGGGGCCCAGTTCGGCATGTGGCCCTGACGGCCGTCATGGATGGTCTTGTGGATGTCCGCGGCGGTCCCGCCGTAAAGCCAGATGTCGTCGGTGAGGTTCGGTGCACCCAGGGCAGGGTTGCCCTTGCCATCGGCGCCATGGCAGGCGGCGCAGGTGGCAAACATGGGCTTGCCCGCAGCGGCCTTGGCTGCATCGTGCGCCGCACCGGACAGGCTCAGCACGTACTGCACCAGGTTGTTGACGTTGTCCTCGCCCAGGCTGGCCCAGGGCGGCATCACGCCGCCACGACCCTCGTGGATCGAGGTGGTGATGTCCTTGCCGCTGCCGCCGTAGAGCCAGTCGTCATCGGTGAGGTCGGGTGCGCCGAGCAGGATATTGCCCTTGCCGCTGCGCTGGTGGCAGGCGGCGCAATTGTCCTCGAACAACACCTTGCCCAGCTCCCGCGCTTGCCGATCGCCCGCCAGCTGTTCCACCGGATACAGCCGGAAGCGCTCCAGCAGCGGGTCGAGCTTGGCGTTGTTGGCCGCCACGTCACGGGCCAGTTCGCCGTGCGAGGTCCAGTCCAGGGCGCCCTTGTGGTTGCCGAAACCGGGGAACAGGTACAGGTAGATGAAGGCGGACGCGAACATCGCGCCGGAAAACAGCAGCCACCACCTGGGCAGGCGCTTCATGCCCTCGAGAATGGTGCCGTGGGCCCACACGTGGCCGGTGGTGCCGTCCGGCCGGGTCGGGATCTTTGCGCGCGGCGCCCACAGGTACAGGAAGAACGTGATGCCCATGTTGAGCGTCACCAGGAACATCACCCAAAGCGACCAGCCCGTGCTCATGGACGATCCTCCTTGGTGTCGGCTGGCGTGACCGGCTCGTCGGCGACTGGTGCTTCTTTGAGATGTTCTTCGTCGAGTTCCAGCGGCAGCCTGGCCAGGCGATCGAACGTGGGCTTGTGCTTCTTGCGCCAGGCCCAGATCCAGATGCCGATGAAGGTGATCATCATCAGCACGATGAAGACGCCGGCGATATGGCCCCAGATGGGGTTCATCGGCGTCATGGCGTGCCTCCGTTGCCGGCCGTGGCCGGATCGGTTGCCGCGGTCTGGCCAGGCTGGATTTTGCCAGCTTGCGGCCGGGGTTCGTTGTCGATACCCAGGCCCTGCAGATAGGCGATCAGCGCGTCCATCTCGGTCTTGCCAGCCACGGCGGCCGGCGCGGCGGCAATCTGCGCGTCGGTGTACGGATCGCCAAGCTTGCGCAGCGTACGCATGCGCGCCTGCACATCGTCGGCGTCGATCTTGTTGTGGGCCAGCCACGGATAACCGGGCATGTTCGATTGCGGTACCAGCTGGCGTGGAGCCATCAAATGCAGGCGCTGCCATTCGTCCGAATATTTGCCGCCGACACGGGCCAGGTCCGGTCCGGTGCGCTTGGAGCCCCACTGGAACGGACGATCGTAGACCGACTCCGCCGCCGTCGAGAAATGACCATAGCGCTCGGTTTCAAAGCGCAACGCTCGGATCATCTGCGAATGGCACAGGTAGCAACCGTTCGCCACGTACACGTCCTTGCCGATCAGTCGCAGCGGGTCGTAGGGCTGCACGCCGGGCGCGGCTTTCACCGAGTGCGCCTCCATGAACAGCGGCGTGATTTCGGCCAGGCCGCCCAGCGAGACCATGATCGCGATCAGCACGGCGAGCAGGCCGGCATGCTTCTCGATGATTTCAAAATGTTTGTAGGCCATGATTTGAGCTCTACTTGAAGAGTGCGGCCATGGATGGCCGCTTTTGGATTTACAGGGTCGGATTGCGCCCACGAAACAGGAGGTTGATCGAAGCGGCGATCATGGACGAGCGCATCAGGTGACGGCCGCAGGCAGTGGGGCGGGCACCTGGTGCGGCACCGGCTCGGGGATCGGCACCGGGATCGGCTTGATCAACCGGGCGCGCGCGTCGGCGGCGGTGTACCACAGGTTCCACGCCATCACCCACATGCCGGAGAGGATAAATACGCCGCCGGCCCAGCGGATCAGGTACATCGGCCTGATCGCGATCAGGCTGTCCAGGAAGCCGTAGGTGAGGGCGCCATCGGGCTGGGTGGCGCGCCACATCAGGCCCTCGGTGACGCCGGCGGTCCACATCGAGCCGATGTACAGCAGGGTGCCGATCATATGCAGCCAGAAGTGCAGCTCCATGCCGTTGCGCGAATGCATCTCCGGACGACCCAGCGCACGCGGTGCCATCGCGTAGAGCGAGCCAATGGTGATCATCGCCACCCAGCCGAGCGAGCCCGAGTGCACGTGGGCAATCGTCCAGTCGGTGTAATGCGACAGCGAGTTCACCGTCTTGATCGCCATCATCGAGCCTTCAAAGGTGGCCGCGCCGTAGAACACCAGCGACATCACCATGAACTTCGCGGCCGGATCGGTCCTCAGCCGGTGCCATGCGCCGTTGAAGGTGAGCAGGCCGTTCGCCGCCGACCCAAGGCTGGGCATCAACAGCACCAGCGAGAACGCCATGCCGACCGACTGCACCCAGTCGGGCAGGGCGGTGTACATCAGGTGGTGCGCGCCGGCCCACATGTAGACCGAGATCAGCGCCCAGAAATTCACGATCGAGAAGCGGTAACTCCACAGCGGCTGCTTGGCCTGCCGCGGCACGAAGTAATACATCATGCCGAGGAAGCCGGCGGTGAGGAAGAACGCCACCGCGTTGTGGCCGTACCACCACTGCACCATCGCATCGACCACGCCCGAATAGATCGGGTAGGACTTGGTCCAGGACACCGGCAGTGCCAGGTTGTTGACAATGTGCAGCAGACCGACGGCGATGATGAAGGCACCGTAGTACCAGTTCGCCACGTAGATATGCTTGATCCGCCGGCGCGCCAGGCTGCCGAAGAACACCACGCCGAAACTCACCCAGACCACGGCAATCAGGATGTCGATGAACCACTCCGGTTCCGCGTATTCCTTGCTCTGGGTGATGCCCAGCGGCATCGTGATCATCGACAGCACGCAGACCAGTTGCCAACCCCAGAACGTAAACCCGGCCAGCCGGGTGAACGCCAGCCGCGCGTGGCCGGTGCGCTGCACGATGTAGTAGCAGGTGCCCATCAACGCCGAGCCGCCGAAGGCGAAGATCACGCCAAAGGTGTGATCCGGGCGCAGCCGGCTGAAGGTGATGAACGGAATATCGAAGTTGAGCGCCGGCCACATCAGCTCGGCGGCGATGTAGACGCCGACCGACATGCCGACGATGCCCCACACGGCGGCCGCCAGCAGGAACTGGCGTACGACTCGGTCGTTGTAATATTCGGTGTTCGGCATGGGTGTTCCCGGCTGGAAAGCGCAGTATTTTGCGGCGAAGCATGCGGCCTCTTCTTGCTTCGGAGCAAGCGACTGCGGCAATCCGTCCACTGGTTGCAGGGTCAGCGAACACACCGTACCAGCACTATGCTCGTGTCATCTTGCCGCAGGCGCGGTGCAGCAAGCGAGTATCCTTGTCGTCATATCGTCGCGGATCAGCGCGACCCGGCTTTCTGGTTGAGTCCATGAGTGAGATTGATTCGCAGCCATCGCGTCACGCAGGCCCGGCCATGCGCCGGCCCAGCGTGGGCGTCCAGATCGGCAAGGTGAAGGTGGGCGGCGGCGCACCGATCGTGGTGCAGTCGATGACCAACACCGACACCGAGGACCCGGCCAGCACCGCGAAACAGATCGCCGAACTGGCCCGCGCCGGTTCCGAACTGGTGCGGATCACGGTCAACACGCCGGCCGCGGCCGCGGCGGTGCCGCGCATCGTCGAACGGCTGGCGATGATGGGCGTGGACGTGCCGATCATCGGTGACTTCCACTACAACGGCCACCAGTTGCTGGAGCGCGAGCCCGCGTGTGCCCAGGCGCTGGCCAAGTACCGCATCAACCCCGGCAACGTCGGGTTTGGCAAGAAGCACGAAAGCCAGTTTGCCTCGATCATCGAGAAGGCGTTGCGCTACGAAAAACCGGTGCGCATCGGCGCCAACTGGGGCTCGCTTGACCAGGCCATGGTCAGCGCGCTGATGGACCAGAACGCATCGCGCGCGGAGCCATGGGATGCCTCGCACGTGGCGCGCGAGGCGTTGCTGCGCTCGGCGCTGGATTCGGCGGCGCTGGCCGAGAAGATCGGCCTGTCGCGCGAGCGCATCATCCTGTCGTGCAAGGTGTCCGGGGTGCAGGAGCTGATCGCGGTGTATCGCGACCTGGCCCGGCGTTGTGACTATGCCCTGCATCTGGGCCTGACCGAAGCGGGCATGGGTTCCAAGGGCATCACCGCATCCAGCGCCGCGCTGGCGGTGCTGCTGCAGGAAGGCATCGGCGACACCATTCGTATCTCGCTGACGCCCGAGCCGGGCGCGTCGCGCACGGGCGAGGTGATCGTGGCGCAGGAACTGTTGCAGACGATGGGCTTGCGGGCGTTCACGCCGCTGGTTACGGCGTGTCCGGGCTGCGGCCGCACCACCAGTGAATTCTTCCAGGAACTGGCCAAAACCGTGCAAGAACACGTGCGCGAGCAGATGCCGTTGTGGCGGGTGAAATACGACGGTGTGGAAAACCTCACGCTGGCGGTGATGGGCTGCATTGTCAACGGTCCGGGCGAGTCCAAGCACGCCAACATTGGCATTTCCCTGCCCGGCAATGGCGAGGCACCGGCGGCACCGGTGTTCATCGATGGCGAGAAGGCGATGACCCTTCGCGGCGACAATATCGCCAACGAATTCGTCGGCATTCTGGACGATTACGTGGCCCGCAAATATATGGTGCGGACGGGCTGAGGCTTCTGTCACACTGTCCGTGCGGAAGGCGCCTCACACGGTCGCCCCTGCATCACAGTGCGGCGTGAACGCCGTGCGCGAGACCTTCTCGCCGGAGCCCTGCAGTGACGATCAGTCCACAGTTCCGTACCGCCTTTTTCTACGTCCTGCTGTCCGCGCTGTGGATCTGGTTCTCCGATCATGCGCTGAACGCGCTGGTCCGGGGCCAGGCCGAGCTCACCTTCCTGCAGAGCCTCAAGGGCTGGTTGTTCGTGCTGAGCACGGGCGTGCTGTTGTACTGGATGATCGGGCGCGATCTGCGCCGATTGGCGGCCGCCAACCAGACCCTGTCGAATGGCCACAAGCAGTCGCTGCGCGTGCTGGTGTCGGCGATGGACATCCGCCATCGCGAGACCGGTGACCATTCCGACCGGGTGATGCGCATGGCCGCGGGGCTGGCGCGACTGGCCGGCGTACGCGGCGAGGCATTGCGCAACCTGACCTTCGGTGCGCTGCTGCACGACATCGGCAAACTGGCGCTACCCGATGCGATCTTGATCAAGCCCGGCAAGCTGGACGACGAGGAAATGGCGGTGATGCGCCGCCACCCGAAGCTCGGTTACGAACTCCTGCAGCAAGTGGATTTTCTGCGTGAAGCCAGCGACATCCCGCACAGCCATCACGAACGCTGGGATGGCGACGGTTATCCGCAAAGGTTGTGCGGTGAGGCGATTCCGCTGGCGGCGCGGATCTTCAGCGTGGTCGACGTGTGGGATGCGCTGATTTCGGCGCGTGTCTACAAACCGGCGTGGCCAGAGGCGGAAGTGCTGGATTACCTGCGCGATGCTGCGGGCAGCCAGCTTGATCCGAATCTTGTGGCGCTGTTCCTGGAGCACTACGACGAGCTCAAGGCGCTCGGCCGCACGCCTGCGCACTGATCCTGTTCAGTCGTCCACGCAGGGTTGCAGCAAGCGAGGCGTGAGCTCGGCCCAGTTACCGCTGCGTCCGGGTAGTGCGGTGAGCCGGGCAACCTCGCCCAGGAATGATGCGCGCGGTATTTCGATCGCGCCGAGACCGAGCGTATGCGGGTTGCTGACCTGGGTGTCGAGCAACGGGAAATCCATGTCGCGCAGCAAGCGGGCCAGTGCGACCAGCGCCACCTTCGAGCCACCGCTTTCGGCACTGAACATCGATTCGCCGCAGAACAGCTGGCCGACCGCCACGCCGTAGATGCCGCCGATCAGCCGCTCGCCGTCCCACACTTCCACGCTGTGCGCGTGGCCGTCGCGATGCAATTGCACGTAGGCATCGATCATCGCCGGTACCAGCCAGGTCCCCGAATCGTTGTGACGCGGCGCGGCGCAGGCACGGATCACCGCCTCGAACGCATGATCGACCGTCAATCGCCAATGCTTGTCGGCCAGCTGACGACGCAGGCTGCGGTTGATCCGTGGTGCCTCGGTACGAAACACGCAGCGTGGATCGGGCGACCACCACAGGATCGGCTCGCCTTCGCTGAACCAGGGGAAGATGCCCATCCGGTAGGCGGCGAGCAGGCGCGTGGGCGAAAGGTCGCCACCGAATGCCAGCAATCCGTTCGGCTCGGCCAGTGCAAGTGCCTGGTCGGGAAATTTTTCCGGCGCATCCGGATCGAGTAGCGGCAGACGGATCATCGCGCGCCTCCATCCTGCCCATCTCCATCCTGCTTTGCGTACGGACTGTGCTGCAGTAGTTCGGCAGCGTAGCCATCGATTGCCGGGCCTTCCTGCGCCAGCGATGCCGCCACGGCGGCACGGAAATCCTTGTTTCCCAGCCAGTGGCGGGAGTGCGTGCGCACCGGCAGAAATCCGCGCGCCAGCTTGTGTTCGCCCTGGGCGCCGGGTTCGAAGCGGCGCAATTGCCGCGTGATGGCGTACTCGATGCCGCGGTAATAGCACAGTTCAAAATGCAATCCGGGCACCTCACGCGATGCGCCCCAGTAGCGACCGTAGAGCACGCCGTCACCGTGCACGAACAAGGCCATCGCCACGATCTCAGCGCCTGCGCGCGCCAGCGCCACCTGTGCCAGCGAACCCAGTTCGCCGAGCCGGCGGAACAACGCCGCGGTCAGCACCGCATGATTGCCCTTGGCATCGAAGGTGGCTTCGTACAACGCGTGCACGCAGAGCCATTCGTCGTCGTTGAGCGTGTCGCCGCTGCGCCATTCGATCGCCAGGCCGCTGGCGGCGACCTGCTGGCGTTCGCGCAGGATGTTCTTGCGCTTCTTGTGGTTGAGTGCGGCGAGGAAATCCGGGAAATGGCGGTAACCGCGGTTGTGCCAGTGGAACTGCACGTCCGAACGGGCCAGCCAGTCACGGTCGAACGCTTCCAGTTCGGCCGGCTGCAGGAAGTTGGCGTGTACCGAGGACAGGCCAAGTCGCATGGCTTCGCCGCGCATGGCCTCGACCAGCGCTCGTCGCAGCGCGGGCGTCTGTTCGTCGTTGCCGGCCAGCAGGCGCGGGCCGGGGACCGGCGAGTAGGGCACGCCGTTGAGCAGCTTCGGGTAGTACTCGCCACCGGCACGCTCCCACGCGCGCGCCCAGCCCCAGTCGAACACAAACTCGCCGTGCGAGTTGCCCTTCAGGTACAGCGGCGCGGCGGCGAGCAAGTGGCCGTCTTCGTACAACCCCAGGTGATGCGCTTGCCAACCCCAACCGGGACGAATGCAGCCGCTGCTCTCCAGCGCGTGCAGGAACGCGTGCGACACGAACGGATTCGCGTCGGCGCGCAGCGCGTCCCACGCCGCGGCAGGCAGTTCGGCGATCGCGGCATGGAAGCGGATTTCGTGCATGGCGTGGCTTGTAGGAGCCCGCTGGCGGGCGATGCTTTTCCGATTCTCGATCAAGAGCATCGCCCGCTAGCGGGCTCCTACGTTCATCAGCCTGCCGGGGTCTGCTGATCGAGCCAGCGTTCGGCATCCAGCGCCGCCATGCAGCCGAAGCCGGCCGAGGTGACCGCCTGTCGATAGACGTGGTCGGCCACGTCGCCGGCGGCGAACACGCCGGGCACCGAGGTCATGGTCGCCATGCCGTCCAGGCCGGTCTTGATCCGGATGTAGCCGTCGCGCATGTCGAGCTGGCCTTCGAAGATGCCAGTGTTGGGCGTATGGCCGATAGCCACGAAGAAGCCGGTGGCCTCGATGTCGCGGGTGACGCCGGAGTTGACGTCTTTCACGCGCACGCCGGTGACGCCGGTGTTATCGCCCAGCACTTCGTCGATGCTGTGGTTCCAGACCAGCTCGATCTTGCCCGCCGCCTCTTTCTCGAACAGCTTGTCCTGCATGATCTTCTCGGCGCGCAGCTTGTCGCGACGGTGCACCAGGGTGACCTTGCGGCCGATGTTGGCCAGGTACAACGCTTCCTCCACCGCGGTGTTGCCGCCGCCGATCACCACCACGTCCTGGTCGCGGAAGAAGAAGCCGTCACAGGTGGCGCACGCCGACACGCCTTTGCCCTTGTATTTCTCCTCGCTGGCGATGCCGAGATACTTGGCGGTGGCGCCGGTGCTGATGATCAGCGCATCGGCGGTGTACTCGCCAGAGTCGCCCTTCAACCGGAACGGACGCTGCTTCAGGTCAGCGGTGTGGATGTGGTCGAAGATCATCTCGGTGTGGAAGCGCTCGGCGTGCTCGGCCATGCGCTGCATCAGCGCCGGACCCTGCAGCCCCTCGACATCGCCCGGCCAGTTGTCCACGTCGGTGGTGGTCATCAGCTGGCCGCCCTGCTGGATGCCGGTGATCATGGTCGGCTTGAGGTTGGCGCGGGCCGCGTAAACCGCCGCGGTGTAACCGGCGGGACCGGAGCCGAGGATCAGCAGGCGGCTGTGCTTGGGGGTGGGCATGGCGAGTATAATCCTTGGGTTTGCTGGTGACTTGAGTGGCTATTCGCTGCTGCTGCAGCCGCGGTTTCACTGGAACCGTTTCGGCAGCCAACAAGATGTGCGACCCCGGAAGAATGGGGAATCCGCACGGCCGATTCAAGTCAGCGGCAAGCCAACGACACCACCGCGGCGGTTGCGCGATGGATTTACAACGTGCTTCCACAGGATTCTCTTGCCATGCGTATCGGTATCCCCTCCGAAACCAAGACCCTCGAAGGTCGTGTTGCCCTCGTTCCCGCCGCTGCCGCCGACCTGGTGCGCCGTGGCCACGAAGTATTCCTCCAGTCCGGCGCCGGCCTGAAGAGCGGTTTTGCCGACGAGGTCTACGTCAAGCAGGGCATCAAGATCGTGGCGGACGCCGCCGCGCTGTACGAGGCCGGCGAGCTGATCGTCAAGGTGAAGGAGCCGATTGCCGGTGACCTGGCGCTGCTTAAGAAGCATCACCTGCTGTTCTGCTACCTGCACTTGGCCGCTGAACCGGCGCTGACGAAGAGCCTGCTCGACATCGGCCTGACCGGTGTGGCGTTCGAGTCGGTGGAGGAGCACGGCGGGCTGCCGCTGCTGCATCCGATGTCGGTGATCGCCGGCCGCATCGCCACCCAGATCGGCACCACGCTGCTGCATCGTCCGCAGGGCGGCAAGGGCAAGCTGCTCGGCGGCATGGCCTCGACCCCGCGCGGCAAGGTGGTGGTGCTGGGTGCCGGCGCGGCCGGTGGCAATGCCGCCGCGCTGGCCGCTGCCGCTGGTGCCAACGTGGTGGTGTTCGACAAGCGCCAGGACCGCCTGGCCGAAATGATGGCGATGGGTCCGAACGTCACCGCGCTGTATGCCTACGAGTCCTCCGTGGCCGAGGAAGTGCGCGACGCCGACATCGTGGTTGGTGCCGTGCTGATTCCCAGTGCCAAGGCCCCGCACGTGGTCACCGAGGCGATGGTCAGGACGATGGAGCCGGGCAGCGTGCTGGTCGATATCGCGATCGACCAGGGCGGCTGCTTCGAGACCTCGAAGCCGACCAGCTGGAAGGAACCGACCTACGACGTGCATGGCGTCACCCATTTCTGCGTGACCAACATGCCGGGCGCGGTACCGCAGACCTCGTCGCTGGCGATCTCCGCCGCGATCCTGCCGTACGTGCAGCGCCTGGCTGCCGGCAGCGAATGGCGCGAGTTCGAGCCGCTGAAGGTCGGCATCAATGTCGATGGCGGCAAGCTGGTGCATCCCGCGCTGCAAGGTATGCTCTAAGCCTTGGCAGGCAGGAAGGGGGCACCCAGGGTGGCGCGAAGCGCAAATGTGAAGCAAAAACCGAGGGAAGGCCTCAGTGATGAGATGAAGCGCCGGCTGCGTGAAGCCGGCGCTTTGCTGCTGCTGCCGCTGGCGCTTTACCTGCTGGTGTGCCTGTTCAGCTACAACCCGCATGACCCCAGCTGGACCAACGCCGGTCAACTGGAGCATGCGCGCAATTTTGGCGGCACGGTGGGGGCATACATTGCCGATCTGCTGCGCTGGATCTTTGGTCTGGTGGCCTATTGTTTCCCGTTGCTGCTGTTGCTCCTTGGAGTGCAGGTCCTGCGCCAGCGTGGGCAGCGGGCGCTGCATCCGTGGGAACCGGCGCTGCGCCTGGTCGGTTTCGTGTTTTTCTTCATTACCGGTCCGGCGCTGCTTTACCTCAACTTCGCCGACGAGCCGATCCAGCCACAAGGCGTTGGCGGCATCATCGGGGTGTGGGTCGGCCATGCGCTGCTCGCGGCGTTCGGATCCACCGGCGCGCCATTGTTGCTGCTGGCGCTGTTCCTGGTGGCGGTGACCCTGGCGACCGGTCTGTCCTGGTTCGGCTTGATGGACTGGACCGGGCGCGGCGTGCTGCAGCTGGCGAACTGGCTCAAGGCCAGGTTGCGCGAGGCACCGCAGGCACTGGCCGCGCGCCAGGCCCGCAACGAGCGCGAGGTGATCAAGAAGGCCGATGCGGTGAAACAGGCCCGGCGCGAGCCGGTGCGCATCGAGGCCGCGCCATCGCCGGTGACCAAGAGTGAGCGCGCCCGGCTTGAAACACAGATCCCGCTGTTCACGGGTGCCGCGGCGCCGGGCGAGCTGCCGCCGCTGTCGCTGCTGGACGAAGCGCCGGCGCAGGGGCCGGGTTACACCGAGGAGACCCTGGAGGTCCTCTCGCGCCAGGTCGAGTTCAAGCTCAAGGACTTCAAGATCGACGTCAAGGTGGTCGGCGCCTATCCCGGCCCGGTGATCACCCGTTTCGAGATGGAACCCGCGCCAGGCATTCGCGGCTCGCAGGTGTCCAGCCTGGACAAGGACATCGCCCGCGGCCTGTCGGTGGTCAGCGTGCGCGTGGTCGACGTGATTCCCGGCAAGAACGTGATCGGGCTGGAGATCCCCAACACCCGCAAGCAGATCGTCTATCTCTCCGAAATCCTGCGTTCGGACAAGTACGACCAGATGAAATCGCCGCTGGCGCTGGCGCTGGGCAAGGACATCGGCGGCAAGCCGGTGGTGGTCGACCTGGGCAAGATGCCGCATCTGCTGGTGGCCGGCACCACCGGTTCAGGCAAGTCGGTGGCGGTCAACGCGATGGTGCTGAGCCTGCTGTACAAGGCCAGTCCGAAAGACGTGCGGATGATCATGATCGACCCGAAGATGCTGGAACTCTCGGTCTACGAGGGCATCCCGCATTTGCTGGCGCCGGTGGTCACCGACATGAAGGAGGCGGCCAACGCGCTGCGCTGGTGCGTGGCCGAGATGGAGCGCCGCTACAAGCTGATGGCCGCCGTCGGCGTGCGCAATCTGGCCGGCTTCAACAAGAAGGTGCGGGATGCCGAGAACGCCGGACAGCCGCTGCTCGATCCACTGTTCCGACCGAGTCCGGAAATGCCGAACCTGGCGGCGGATCCGCTGGAGCCGCTGCCGAACATCGTGGTGATCATCGACGAATTCGCCGACATGATGATGATCGTCGGCAAGAAGGTGGAGGAGCTGATCGCCCGTCTGGCACAGAAGGCGCGTGCTGCGGGCGTGCATCTGATCCTGGCCACCCAGCGCCCGTCGGTGGACGTGATCACCGGTCTGATCAAGGCGAACATTCCCACCCGCATCGCGTTCCAGGTGTCGAGCAAGATCGACTCGCGCACGATTCTCGATCAATCGGGCGCGGAGGCGCTGCTCGGCCACGGCGACATGCTGTACCTGCCGCCGGGCACCGCCACGCCGGAGCGCGTGCATGGCGCTTTCGTCGACGATCACGAGGTGCATGGCGTGGTCAACTGGCTGCGATCGCAGGGCGCGCCGAACTACGTCGAGGGCGTGCTGGAGGAAGTGCAGGCGACCAGCGACGGCAAGTTCATCAACGACGCCGGCCTGCCGCAGGAAGGCGAAGAAGGCGGCGACGCCGATACCCAGCTCTACGACAAGGCGGTGGCCGTGGTCACCCAG
>DASRUB010000281.1:0-3492 GCA_035655635.1 Rhodanobacter sp.
GCGAAGTAGCCGAGGCCGCCGCACGTATCGAGCAACACCTTGCCGCGCGGCTCGACCAGCGCCACCTTGCGTTGCGCATCCTCGAACGGGGACTCCTTCGACGTGGGCAACATCTTGATGCCGTCGATCTCGAACGTGGGCGCGCCCCATTCGGTCGGCACCAGCTTGATCAGCGAGCCGGAAAAGCGCGCCACCGGTGCAAATTCGTCGCCGTCCCAATGGTAGATCGTGCGATCTTTCAGCCCGGCTGGATACGGGTAGCGCTGGCCACGCCAGACCCAGGCATCGGGCTCCAGCGAAACACGGTCGGTCGAGCGGCCAAGATCCAGCGAGCCCGACCAGGCATCCGTCTCGGCATGGCGCGCAGCCAGCAAGGCCTCACAGAGGGGACGCGTGAGCAGGGGGCCGGAGTAGTGCGACACGGGAAGGCATCTCCAGGATGGGTGACGGCGAGCCGCATGCGATCACGGCGCGACATCGTAGCTCCTTGCGCAGGCCTTCCGTGCCGCGAGCCTTGTTCCGCAGGGCCGACTCCGGCTCAGCCCTGATTGAGCAGCCATGCAGAAATCAATGCGCCCGCCACGAACAGTACAACGTCGCGGCTGCGTGAGCGTTCGATCTGATGCAGGTCAGCTCGTCGTGGGGCCGGTCGACGTAGCATGACGCAGGCGTGCCGCACGCAGGCGTGCCGCATGGCGTGATTCAACCAGGTGCAAAGCAGCATGGGCATGTTCAATTCAGGTGGGTTTCAACACAGTGACGGCCTGTCGTCATCTGTGACTGTTGCCGGCGTGGATGCGACGCCGGTCAGGATGGATATGTCGCCGGCTGCGCAGGAAACGGCGCACGATCCGGTCTGGGTGATCTATGCCAGCGAAACCGGAGTCGCCGAACATCTGGCGAGGGATACGTGCCGGACATTGCAGGACGCGGGCGTGGTGTCCAGGTTATTGCCGTTCGATGCGCTCGATCTCGATACGCTGCAGACGGTCAACGACGCCCTGTTCCTGGTCAGCACCTGTTACGACGGCGACCCACCGGACATGGCCGAGGAGTTCTGTCGCGAACACATGCGGAATCCGGTGCAGTTGCTCCGGCTTCGTTACGGCCTGCTGGCGCTGGGCGACAGCTATTACGATGAGTTCTGCGGCTTTGGACGACGGCTGCAGCAGTGGTTGCAGGTGAGCGGGGCGCAGGCCCTGTTTGAGCTGGTCGAAATGGACGACGAGGATGAAGTCGCGGCGCGGTGTTGGCACGATCGTGTCGGCGCCGTGGTCCGGTGGCGGCGTCATGCCGGAGACGCGGCCCTATGAACATACCCGCACGGCGCGCCTGGCATGAGCGCGTCCACTCGTCGATGCTGTTCCTGCTCGTTTCCGTGTCGGCGATCGTGGGCGGCGGCGTGGTCGCCGCGGCGATGGCGCATGCGCCGAGCCGCAAGTTGCTGTGGATGGTGGCCTATCTGGTGCTGGTGGTCGGGGTGACACAGGCGGCGCTGGGCGTCGGCCAGGCGCTGCTGGCTGTCCGCGAGGCCGCGGTATCCGTTCGCGCGGTCGAATGCGTGCTGTTCAACCTTGGCAATGCCGGCGTCATCGGCGGCACCATGCTGTCGCTGTGGCCGCTGGTGCTGGTGGGGACGCTGCTGTTTGCGGCGGCACTGGCAGTCTTCCTGCATGCGACGCGTCATGCGCGAGGTGGCTGGCTGATCCACGCGTATCGCGTGTTGATCGTTTGCATTGGCGGCAGCGCCATCGTCGGCCTCGTGCTTGCGGCGCTGCGCGCGACAGCCTGAGCACTTGTGGATGGTGCTCTTGCTTCCCCCGCTGCGCAGGGGAAGGAAGAACTGGACTCCATGCCAGCCCGTCGAATTTTCACAGCCTCTGAGCGCTTGGGGTGGCGACCTGGTCCACGCCTGGTAGTGACGCAGCGCGACGACCGAACGAACGCTGAATTCGCTCGCGCGGGTGCGATCAACGATTGTCTCGACGTGCTGGCCCGCTTCCGCGGCCAGACGCGCTCGGTCATCGTCTTCCACTGATCCGACGCGCGCCCGATCGCCGTGTTCCGTTCCGTGGCGTTGCGCAGCGCGAGCTACAGCCGGGCCTTGATCCGGTCGGCCACGCGCAGGGCGTTGGCGATGATGGTCAGGGTCGGGTTCACCGCACCGATGGAAGGAAAGAAGCTGGCGTCGGTGAGGTAGAGGTTGTCCAGTTGGTGCGCCTTGCAGTCCAGGTCGAGCACGGAGCTGGCCGGATCGGGGCCGAAGCGGGCCGTGCCGGCCTGGTGCGCGGTGCCGCCGATCGGAATGTTCTTGCCCAGGTACAGGCGCCGCTCCAGCAGCACCGGATGCGCACCGATCTTGCCCAGCATCTGTTCGAGCTTCTTCTTGAGGCGAAGGTGCGCCTCCAGGTTGTTCCCGGTGACCTCGAGGACCACGTGGTCGCCGTCGTAACGAATGCGGTTTTCGGGGCGCGGAAGATCTTCGCTGGAGAGCCAGAAATCCATCGAATGCCGCGCCATCGTCTCGAACGGCATCTTCGGCACCCACTCCAGCCATGACGGCAGCGCTTCGCCCCGGATCTGTGCCCCGTGCGATTTCGCACACATCTGCATCAAGCCCAGCGGATAATCCCAGTCATCGCTGCCGAAATACCAGTCGCTGACCGCCAGGGTCTTCTGGAACACGGTGTCGTTCGGCTCGCGCAGCAGCGCCATCAGCACCGACTGGTTGTGGCGCATGTAATTGCGCCCGACCTGGTCGGAACCATTGGCCAGCCCGTGGGGGTGCTTGTCGTTGGCTGAGCGCAGCAGCAGCAGTGCTGAGGACAGGGCGCCGCAGGCGACCACCACGATGTCGGCACTGTAGCGCTCCTGTTCTCCATGACGGGTGACGTTCACGGCTGAAATGGTTTGGCCCGTCGCGTCGGTTTCCAGCGTGGATACATAGGCGCCGGTGAGCAGGGTGAGGTTGGGGTGCGCCTCCAGCGCCGGATCGACGCACATCACCTGGGCGTCGGCCTTGCCGTTGAGCGGGGAAGGGTAGCCATCGAAGTAGGGCGTGCGGAAGCATCGGCTGTGCGGCGTGGCCTGGCCATCTTTCTCATCGAGCAGGATGCCCATGGGCAGGTGGAACGGATGCAGCCCGTCGCCCTGCAAGCTGTCGTGCAGCGCCTGTATGCGCGGCTCGTGCGCCACCGGCGGATACGGGAACGGGCTGCTGGACCAGGGCTCGTTCGGATCCTCGCCACGCTGGCCGTGCACGTGGAACAAGGCTTCGGCTTCGGCGTAGTACGGCTCGAAGGCATCGTACTTCAGCGGCCATGCGGGCGAGATGCCATCCTGGTGGCGGACCTCCCCGAAGTCGCGCTCGCGCAGGCGGAACAGGGCGGCGCCATAGACCTTGGAGTTGCCGCCCACGTAGTAGTGCAGGCCCGGATGGAACGCTTCGCCATCGCTGCCGTACCAGGTTTCCTTGGCCTGGTAGACCGCGTC
>DASRUB010000282.1:0-2525 GCA_035655635.1 Rhodanobacter sp.
AGCAGCGCGGCACCGATCAACAGCGAAGCGCCGAGCAGGCCGCAGGCGAGCAGTTTGTGCTGGCGCTGCGCGTTGTCGTGTATCAGCTTGAGTGCCGCCGGATCGCTCAGCGCCCGCTGCTCGCCACGACCGATCTGGCGCAAGGCGTCGCGAACCAGTTCCGGGAATTCCGGTGCATGGTGCAGCCATTCGGGCAGTCGCTTGCTCATGTCGCGCAAGGTCCGCAGCGGGCTGTAACGCTGGCGCAGGATGCGTTTGAGTACCGGATGCGCCACCGCCCAGATGTCGATCTCGGGGTCGAGCATGCGCCCGACACCCTCGATGTTGAGCAACGTCTTCTGCAGCAGGATCAGCTGCGGTTGCAGGGTCAGCTCGAAGCGGCGCGCGTTCTGGAACAGTTTCACCACCAGTTCGGCCAGCGAGATCTGCGACAGCGGCCGGGTGAAGTACGGTTCGCACACGGTGCGTACCGCCGCTTCCAGTTCATCCAGCCGCACGTTGGCGGGCATCCAGCCGGCGGCTACGTGCAGTTGCGCGATGCGCGCGTAGTCGCGCTCGAACAGCGCGATGAAGTTCTGCGCCAGCCAGTACTGGTCGGCTTCGGGCAGCGAACCCATGATGCCGAAATCCAGCGCGATGAAACGCGGCTCGTCAATGCGCGAGGGGTCCACCCAGATGTTGCCGGGGTGCGCATCGGCATGAAAGAAGTTGTCGCGGAACACCTGCTCGTAGAAAACGCGTACGCCCTTGGCGGCGAGTGCCTTGCGGTCCAGGCCCGCGGCGTCGATCGCGGCGATGTCGTCGCTGCTGATGCCGTGCACGCGCTCCAGCGTCAATACGCGGGAGGCGGTCAGCTCCCAATGCACCGCCGGCACGTACAGATCCACGCCGCTGGCGAAGTTGCGCTTGAGCAGGCTGGCGCTGGCGCCTTCGCGCTGCAGATCGAGTTCGTTCTCCAGCATCTTCTCGACTTCCGCCACCACGTCGAGCGGACGGATCTTGTCGGCGTTTGGATGCCAGCGCTGGGCCAGTTCGCCCAGTGAGCGCAGCAGTTTCACGTCGCGGGCGATTTGCGCGTCGATGCCCGGGCGCAGCACTTTCACCACCACCTCGCGGCCGTCGCGCAGGGTCGCGGCGTGGACCTGGGCGATCGAGGCAGAGGCCAGCGGGACCTCGTCGAACCGTGCGTAGAGCTGATCGGTCGATGCGTTCAATTGCTGCTCGACGATGGCGCGCGCTTCGCTGCCGGGGAACGGCGCCACCTGATCCTGCAGCAGCGATAGCTCGTCGGCGATATCGAGCGGAATCAGATCACGCCGGGTCGACAGTACCTGGCCGGCCTTGACGAAAATCGGACCCAGCTCGGTCAGCGCCTGGCGCAGGCGTTCGCCACGCGACAAGCTGGCCACGTTGGCGCGGGCCAGCAGCGGACGCAGCAATTTCAGGGGGCGGAACAGATGCGCGGCATCGACCAGTTCGTCCAGCCGCCAGGCCAGCAAGACTGAAGCCACCCGCAGCAGGCGCGGCAGCACCGCCAGCGGCGTCACGCGGCGTCGCCCTGCAGGCGCCGCGCCAGCCGCTGCACGCGCGACTCCAGTCGTTCGCTGCGTTCGCGCAAGCTATCCACGTCATCGAGAAGGGTTTCAACCTCCCCTGGTGCCGGTGTCAGACGCGCCTCGTCGCGGACCCAGTCGGCAGCGTCTTCGCTGAAATGCACGCCGGATTCGCGGGCATGGGCCAGGCCCTTGCGCACGGCCCTGGCCAGCGGCACGCCCAGCACATCGCCAAAGGACCGCGCGAAGGCTTCCTCGAAATCAGGAGCGAACGTGCTGGCCAGCTTTTCCAGTCGGCGCGCCAGTTCGGCATCGCCGGCGATCTCCACCTTGCCCGGCGCGATGCCGTCGTCGTTGCGGCGGAACATCATCGCCAGCAGGCTGCCCGGCGTGGCGGCCACTTTCAGCTGGCTGTCCTCCCCGGGTGGGCCAACCCGCAGCTTGCCGTCGTTGACGGTAATCGCGAGCGCGATCTCCGGGCCGCGCAGGTGCAACTGCACGCGGCGACCATTCAATGCCAGCAGCTTCTGCTGCGTTTCCGGGTCCAGCGACAAGGTGTGGTTGAGCGCGGTTTCCAGCGCGCGGCCGGCGAGCTTGCGCAACGGTTGCGGCATCCAGGAGTTGGGGGTGGCATTCATTCGGCGATTGTAGCCGTGCCGGCCGTGATCCGTAGGAGCCCGCTGGCGGGCGATGCATTTTTGGCGGGGACCGGGGACAAGGGACAAGGGACCAAGAGCTAAGCAAGAGCATCGCCCGCCAGCGGGCTCCTACGGATTTGGCGCTGCGCCGACAAACCCGAGTTGGCGCCAGGCCTCGTAAACCGCCACGGCCACGGTGTTCGACAGGTTCAGGCTGCGGCTGTGCGGCTGCATCGGCAGGCGCAAACGGTGGGCGGCGGGAATGCTGTCGAGCACGTCGTCGGGCAGGCCGGCGGTTTCGCAGCCGAACAGCAGCGCATCGCCATCGGCGAAG
>DASRUB010000283.1:0-8883 GCA_035655635.1 Rhodanobacter sp.
GAGCGCCGGCATCCCTGCCGGCATCCCTTTGGCGGGCAAGATGCCCGCGCTCCCAGTCGTGCCATGGAGCGCCGGCATCCTGCCGGCATGCCTTTGGGCGGGCAAGATGCCCGCGCTCCCAGTCGCCAAGGAGCGCCGGCATCTTGCCGGCATGCCTTTGGCGGGCAAGATGCCCGCGCTCCCAGTCGCGTGCCACGGAGCGCCGGCGATCCTGTCCGCGTTTGATCTGCGCTTGACCGCGTTCAACGCCGCGCTTGATACCGCTTACAGGCGCGGGAGGTTCTGTTCGAGACGGGTGCGGAAGGCGCGGATGCGTGCCGCGTTCTTTCCGACATCGCTCCCGCCGACGCGCGATTCGGAACGGATGTCCAGACGCGTGCCTTGGGCATCGGGCTGGATACGGATTACCACGTCGTCCTTGAAGCCGAACCAGAACGTGGTGGCGGTGGCTTCGATGCGGCCCTGGCCCGGGGCCTGCGCCTTGATCGCCCAACCCATCGCCTCACCGGTTTTGAGCGCGGCGTCATACACCGCCGCGGGTACGGCCTTGAATTGCAACGGCTGGATATCGGGATAGGCCTGATGTTGCTGCTCGGCCACCTTGGCGCCGGCGTACTCAGGTGAGTTGGGTGCGTCGGCGCGAAGCGGCAGCACCGCCTCGAACGTCGGCGGGTTGACGGTATCGGTGCTGATGTCGTGGATCGGCGGAACCTGACCAGCCTTGTGCCTGAACATCGACGGCGGCACGAAGGCCAACACCCCGAGCACGATGCCCAGCACCGCGTACGCCGCATAGCGGCCGCGTCGTGCAAGCAAGGCGAGCACCAGGCCGATCACGGCAATGACGATAGCCACAATGCCGGCCTTGGCGCCCAGTCCCATCAAGCCAAACGCCGGCCCCAGACCGAGCATGCCGAAACGGTACAACGGGCCGGCCAGCAACATGCCGAGCAGGGCCAGGATGCCCAGCACCAGACCCACGCAGGCCACCCCGCGTGCCCATCCGGGCAACCGCGTGGGCGAAACATCGACAGGTTTGACGTTCATGTTGAAAGTCCGGTGACCGTGCCCCCGACAGTATCACTACGCAGTCGTCGTGGCGGTTCGAACCCGCCGCGTTGCAGGAACTGACGGGCGCATGGCGGAAGGATTGCCAGTCGAGAAATCGACGCAACAGCAGAAAAATTTGATCGGTACCGTGCGTGCTGATCAGCAGCCACTCAGCCACGCAGGCTGATCCAGGGTCTGACACAATCTTTCTGAAAAAGCCTCGCTCTCAGACGGGGTTTTTATTGCCCGCGTGCCAGCTTTGCCCATGACTTGCACAAGAAAAAGCCCGCCGGGTGAGGGCAGGCCAGGTCTTTGTTTTCTTGGACGTTCGTCGAGCAGGGACGAAAAATGTGGGGTGAGGGGAAGGGCTTCGACCTGGCGCTTTTGGCCCACATGTCGGGTGCCACCCATGCCCATTAACAGACCAGTTGCGAAGGTCAGGGGATAGCGAGGCGCCAAAATCGACTCACCAGACAAAACGTTACCTTTGCGGGTGGCGTTTTTCTTTTGCCTCAAAACAAGTTGGAGTGAGAGTCCAGGCGCACAAGAATCACCGTATCGAGATCCTTGTTGCCCTTCGCCTTGTCCACCGGCTTGCTATAGAGCAGCACGAGATCCGGATACACATGACAATCTCGATAGCTCGACCAATCTCCACTCAGCGGATGATCTTTGTTCGCTGCCGGAAGCGGCGTGTCCATGCTCAACTTGCTACTGATCGCATCCAAGTCGCCGGCGATCGTCTTTGAGTGTTTCCCCTTGAGCTCACGCTCAAAGTCCTTTCCAAACTTCTTGGAGAACTCTATTTCTCGTGCGACTTGCGCATGCGGTCCCTCCCTTGTGTGCTTAGCGAGCTCGCTTGGCTAACTCGCGAAAGCCTCCAGCGGGGAGACGAGTAGTCTTCCCTTTTTCAACTTCACGGATCGCAGCGATGGTCTCAGCGTTGGGGATCTCAAGCAGCTCATGAGGGATCTCACGGGTACGCACAAGGTTAGTCAGCACCAAACGAACGAAGCTGGACGAATTGAGGCCGATGCTCTTGAGCAGCGCCTCCGCCTCGATCTTGATCTCAGGCGTGACGCGGCTCTGAACGGTGGCGGTTTGGGAAGACATAGTTGCGCTCCTCTTGGATCGGTAGTGTTGCTGTCTGTAATGCAGTGTAATACAGGATGCTTACTTAGATACAGCACGTAGGGGCCTTGCCCATGACTTGCACAAGAAAAAGCCCGCTGGGTGAGAGCAGGCCAGGTCTTTGTTTTCGTGGTGGCCGGGGACGGAATCGAACCGCCGACACGGGGATTTTCAATCCCCTGCTCTACCAACTGAGCTACCCGGCCGGAAACTGGCGATCAAGCACAACCGGGAGGGTTGCCGTTGATGCGTGGAGCCGTGCATTAGACCGAAAGTACGGGTTTTCGTCAAGACTCGGAGGGCGGCGGGGTGAAGCCGGCGGCTTGGGCGACGTCGCCGCCGAACAGGAAATTCTCCATCTGTTCGGCGAGGTATTTGCGCGACTTCGGGTCGAGCGGATTGAGTCGATATTCGTTGATCAGGGTGGTCTGGTGGGCCAGCCACTGCTGCCACGCCGGTTTGGAAATCTCGGCGTAGATGCGCTGGCCGAGCGGGCCGGGCCAGGGCGCGAAGTCGAGGCCTTCGGCGTCGATCTCGAGCTTGCTGCAATGGATGGTGCGACTCATGGTTTCATTCCTGTGCGGCCCACGCGGATGCGCCTGGGCAGAGTGTGCGGCAGCTGTCCGGCCAGCGTCGCTGATCTGCAGCAAGCGGCATGTGGCAACTTGTGCGCAACCACCGGGCGCGGCGCCGTGGTGGTGCGTCGTTCGGATTATCGACGATATCGAACGGGTGGTCGACGGCAGGGTGTGCCGTCCCCGTGGTCGATCGGAGCCAGAAATCGGCTGTGGAATGCGCCATGACGACAGCACGTCGCATCCTCTCTCATAAGCATATGGGCAGGCATACGGAGCGCCGGCATCCTGCCGGCATGCTTTGGCGGGCAAGATGCCGGCGCTCCCAGTTGGTCCGACAGGCTCCTACGCTGCCGCCTTTTTCCCGTTGGCGGAGGAATAGACCTGGTCGGCCCATTGCGTCGCACCCAGGTAGACCGAAGCCATGTGCTGGATGCGCTGGGGCGTGGCGAATTGGCTGGTCATCTCGCCGGCTTCCCAGGTGAGGATCTGCTGCAGCAGCGTGCCGAACGGGCCGCTGTGGTCGGTCAGTGCGTCGCGGACTTCGGGAACCAGCCGCAAGTGGCTGAGGAGAAAATCCATCGGTGCGCACATCAAGGTGTCCAGCAGCGAGAACAGGCCGACAGTGAAGGCGGTCTCCGAGGCGCCATTGGGCATGCCGGCGGCCAGCTTCTCGCACATGTGGGCGCGAATCAGCGCGGCACGCAGGAGTTCAGGCGGCTGGTCACCCATGCTGCACAGGGACATGGTTTCGATCCAGTTGCGCATGCGCGACACGCCGAAGAAGATCGCGGCTTGCTGCACCGACTTGAGCTGGCGCGGCAAGGCGAAATAGGCGGAATTCACGCAACTGAGCAGTTTGTAGCTGAGTACCGCGTCGTCACGAATGATGTTGCCCAGCTCGACCGGACCCGGATTGTTCTGCTGCAGCGCGCCCATCAGGCGCAGCATGCTCATGCGGTTGCCGGTCAGTACCGGCACGACGACCGGCTGTGGCATCAGCAGGTAGCGGCCCTGGATGGCCTGGACCGGCAACTCGAGGCAGCGTTCGCAGGTCGGGTGATCGTTGACCTGGCCGATGATCACGCGCAGGCCACGAGCGTGGAGGGAATCGGCGCGTTCTTTCAGGGTTTCGGGGGAAAGCTGGCTGGCATCCAGTCGCACCAGTTGCACCATCTGCAGCAGGGGCTGCAGCGAGCGGCTGGCTTCCAGGTCGACGTCGCCTGCGTCAAGCAGCAGTTGGCAACCGCGTTCGGCCATTTGCTGCAACTGCTTCATCACACGCGGGTCGTCGGCCACCGATGGCGACAGCACCACGCCGAGGCGGGGTTGGTGCAACAGCACGTCGGAATCCTCCGGCAACAGCTCTGGCGGCAGGTTCAGGAACGCGCGGTTGCCGCGGACCAGTCGGGTCAACGAACCATCGGTGAGCGTGGAGAGCACGCTGCGCAGCAGGTTTTCCTCGTCGCCGGGTTCGCGGTGGAACACGACCTCATAGGCGAACAGGTTGCGCTCGTGATCGAGCATCGGCGTGCGCAGTACCGGCAGCGGCGCGGAGTCCGCGACGATGGTCTCGTGGTGCTGCGCTGCGGCAACGGCGGGCTGGGTCGAAGCGGCGACGGGGGAGGCTTGGAAGTGGCTCATGATCGGTCATCGCGGTCGGCGCGAGGGAAGCCGGCGGCTGCCTCGCTGTCAGTGGGAAGTGCCTGCGGGGACAGGTGGCTTGGGCGTGATGTTTTCTGTCGGGCTCATGCCGCGGCAAGCACCTGCGAGCGCAGGCTGGCATGCAGTTCGCCGGAGCGGCCGTAGAGTTCGCTGTCTCCCGTGTGCCCGGTGAGGATCGCGAGCGCCTGGCGCACGTGGGTCAGACGCTGATTGACGGCTCGACCGTTGCGCAGGTTGAGCGTGCGGCACTGCCGCAGTGACTGCATCACGTGCTGCCACTCCATTTCCAGCGCGGCCTGCCTGGCGGGTTGCTCACGGCACAGCAACTGGCGCTCGGCGTCGAGCTGTTCCAGTTGCTGCATGAGTGCCTGTTTCTGCGTGCCGGCCTGGTCCAGTGCTTCGACGCTGGCGCTGTCCAGCGCGGCGCGTTCGGCTTCCAGCACCACGAGCAATTGGTCGGTGGCCTGCTGCAAGTCGACCAGAACGGACGCAAGCGCATCGTTCAGTTCGTGCTGCAGCGGCGCCTTCATGCCTTGCCCGTGCCGTCGAGCTGCTGGTTCATGGCGATCATGCGGTCGGCGATCCGGCCGGCATCGATCTGGTAGCTGCCGTCGGCCAGCGCGCGGCGCAACTGCTCGACGCGTTGGGTGTCGACCGGCGGGGTTTCTTGCTGTCGTGCCGCCATCTGCAGTGCCTGCGCTGAGTCGGTCAACTTCAGTTGGTCGCCGGTGCGCGGCGCCGCCGCAGTGCCATCCGCCGACGCGGTCGCGCTGGCCGAGGAGCTGCTTGCCGGGTTGCTGGTGGCTTGCGGAAACTTGGGCAAACCGTTGTTGGTGATCGTCGTATTCATGGATCCATTCCCGCTGGAGTACGCCCTGTAGCTGGGTGATCGGCCGGCCTGGCGCAAACTTTAGGGCCGGTTTGAAAAATTGGCGGACTAGGAGCCTGTCGGACTTGGGTTGGCCGGTCTGCGAATCCGCCTGTGCGGTCCATATCCCAGCCGATTCGCCGGTCCATAGAACCACTATGGACCGGCGAATCGTCAGGAATCTGTCCTCGCACAAGCGAATCCTCGACTCGACCACCCAAGCCCGACAGGCTCCTAGCTGGTTTCATGGCAAGGCCACCACTACACCGGGGGCGCTGACCATGGCGTCGACGACCCGGCCCGAACTTGCGTTGCGCACCCGCAGGCGGGCGCCGTTATCGCCGCTGCCCAGTGCCAGCCCTTCGGCGCGAACCTCGATGCCACCCAGTCGGGCCACCAGCTGGACATGGTCGCCGGCGCGCACCATGCGTCGTCCGCCCAGCGTAGCGGGGCTGAGTACGGCGCCGCGAGCCACCGGCCGGGCCAGTGACCGCCCGGCGATCTGCTGGAAATTCTCGAGGTAACCATAACCAAGTCGGGTGACGTCGCGTTCCTCGGCATGCACGTCCGCCGCGCCGATGCCGTCGCCGCGCAGCAGGGCGCGGCTGCTCACCAGCACCGAGCGGAACAACTGCAGCCGCAGCGGCACGCGCACGGTCCAGCCGCCCGGGCCGGGACACTGCACCGGAACGCTCACCCGCGAGCGGGCCTGGCCCTGGTCGGAAATGATCGCGCGCAAGGGTTGCTGGCATGCTGCCAGCTGCAGTCGCGAATCCAGTGGCTCGGCCGTGATCACGGTGCGACTGCCCGGCTGCGCGTAGTGGCTTTGCAGGGCTTGTTCGGCGGCTGCACGCAGGCTGTCAAGCGACTGCACAGCGCCGGGGGCGTCGGTGGCGGCGACCGGGCAGGGCAGGCCCAGCCACAGTGCAAGGGCCAGCCCGGCGCAGGCCGTGGACAGGCGCGGCTTCATGCGGCGGCCAGGACGGCGCCGACCTGCGCCAGCAGAGCTTCGCGCCCAGCTTCGAGCTGCCGTGCAAGATCGCCGGCCTGTTCGAGCTGGCCATCGCCCAGCAGGGCGACGAAACGGTTGCCTTGTTCGCCCAGTTGCGCGCCGGCGTCACTGAGCACGGCGGCGTCGCCCGACCCGCGGCGCAAGAGCGCGAGCCGGTCGATGCTGCGCACCAGGGTGCGGGTATCGAACCAGCGTCGGTCCAACGCGCCGGGTTCGAGCAGGGCCACTTCCATGGCCTGGCGCAGGTTCAAGGTCGCCTCGCGTACAGTGAAGCTGAGACTGGCCGCGTCGTTGCCGCTCTCGCCTTCGAGCCAGTCCAGTCCCAATCGATGGGCCAGCAGCGCGGCCCGCTGCAGCGACTCGGACTGCCGTCGCGCCTCGCTGCTGCGGCGTTGCAGCGCGCCCAGCGCGGCCTGTGTCGCGGTCGCGCGCGCGTGCTGGGTGTCGTGGTTCTGTTGCAGGGTGTGAATACGTTCGCTGGCGGTGCGCACGGTGGCGCTGCCTGCCTCCAGCAGACTGCTGGACCGGCTGGCCCCGGCCTGCGCGCGCTCAAGTTGCTGCAAGCCGCGGTTCACGTCGCCATCGAGCTGCAGCGAGAAGTCGCCGATCGAGCCGGTGACCGTCTCGATCTCGGTGGTGGCGAATGCCGTCTTCTCGGCCAGTTGCTTGACCTCGTCGGCGACCACGGCAAAGCCGCGCCCGGCATCGCCGGCGCGCGCGGCTTCGATCGCGGCGTTTAATGCCACCAGGTTGGTCTGGTGGGCAATTTCCTGCACCGTGCCGGTGAGCTTGCGGATCTGGGCGACCCGTTCCGCCAGTTTGCTGTGGTTGCGGTTCATCGCCGTGAGCGCTGTGCGCAGCAGCCGCAACTGACCATCCAGTTCGCTGAGCGCGCCGGTCCCCGCGGCGCCGGCCTGGCCGGCCTGGTCCAGCTCGGCGTCGACTTGTTGCAATGCCGTCGAAATCCCGGCACTTCCATCCGTCAAGCGATCGACGCTACCGCGGCTGTCGCTGGCGGCCTGCTCCATGGCGGCCTGTTCACGGGACAGCTGCCTTATCGCGCCGAGCACCATGCTCTGCTGTTCCAGTGTCTGCAGCGCCACCGCGGCCGGTGGTCGGCTGGCGACCCGGGCGAGCAGTGGCGCCAACGTCCGCGCCGCCCGTGGATACTTGCGTCGCAACGCCGCCAGCCTGGTCTCGTCGCCGTGGGCGGCGGCCTGCACCAGTGCGGCGATGTGCTGTTTCCAGATCAAACTCATGGCGCGGGGATCATCTCAAGTCAGGAGAGGTGCGATGGCTGCATCGTCAGCAACGCTCGAAGCTTGAGCAAGCAAGCGGCGTGCCAGTAACTGGGTGCCGGTCGGGTCGCAGACCGGTTGGCTTGCGCATCCACCGGCGGCGATGTCACTGCCGGCTGCTGACTAAAGCGGCCGCGAGCGCGGCCGATAGCCAGGGAGACCGTCAAGCTGGCGACGGGGCATTCGAGGAGACCGCATGAGCGGCACATTGCTGCAGAAGGTGGACCGACACACGCGGCTGGCCGGCCACAACCGGGTCGCGATGCTGTTGTTCCGGCTGGGTGACGAGCAGCTTTTCGGCATCAACGTGTTCAAGGTGCGGCAGGTGCTGCGACGCCCGCCGATGGAGCGCGTGCAAGGCGTGCACGAGTTGATGGCCGGCAGTTGCGACTACCGTGGCCAGACCATTCCGGTGATCGATCTGGCCGCCGCGCTTGGCTACGCGCCGCTGCGCGATGCCGTGTCGGCACACCTGATGGTCACCGAGTTCAGTGGTTCGGTGCAGGGCTTCCTGGTGGCCGACCTGCAGCGGATGGTGCATTGCCAGGGCGAGGCCATGTCGGCGCCGGCCTCTTCGCTCGGCTTCGGTTCGCGGGTGAATGCGGTAACGCGTGTCGATGGCGCGCTGCTGGCGGTGGTCGACGTGGAGCACGTGCTGGCCAGCATCGAGGCGGCGCCACCGGGGCTTTCCAGCCAGTTGCAGCGCGAGGCTTGCACGCGCTCACTGGCCCAGCGCCGGGTGATGGTGGTGGATGATTCGGGCATTGCGCGGCGTCGCGTGGTCAAGGTGTTCAAGCAGATGGGCATGGACTGCGTGGTGGCCGGCGACGGGCGCGAAGCACTGGACCGCCTGCTCGAACTGGCCGCGGGCGATCCGGCCAGGATGATCGAGCTGGTGGTGTCGGATATCGAGATGCCGCGACTGGACGGCTATGCGCTGACCCGCGCGATCCGCGACGCGCCGGGGCTGCGCCCGCTCAAGGTGGTGCTGCACAGTTCGCTGAGCGGGCTGTTCAACGAGACGCTGATCAAGGAGGTCAAGGCCGACCGCTTCATCGCCAAGTTCCAACCGGACCTGCTGGCCCGGGCGGTGCTGGATTTGTTGCCTGAGGTACCCGCGGCGGCGACGGCCGGCTGACGCCCGGCCACGCCGCCGGCCAGGCGTCAACAAACCGTCTTCCAGCGCCGGGAGGCCGCTGACGATTTAGCCTGCTGGAGGGAAAAGCCAGCAGCGGCAACGGTTTTCGGCCCATGGCATGCAAATTGCCTTTCGCTTCCGTGCAG
>DASRUB010000284.1:0-3961 GCA_035655635.1 Rhodanobacter sp.
CCATGCAGCGGCAGCGGCGAATCCGGCAAATGGCACTGGAGCTGGCGCGTGCCGACCAGCGGCCGATAGGCGTCGGCGCAACCGCCCACCACGTCGCGCAGATCGACGTCTTCGGGCTCGGCCGCCTCGATCGAACGCTCCATCCGGCTCGATTCGCTCATCGCGCGCACCAGCGCGCCCAGCCGCGCCACGCCATCGTGGGCACGCGCCAGGTAAGGCCGCGCCTGGTCCGGAACTGCCGAGTGTTCCTGCAGGGCATGTTCCAGGTTGTCCAGCGACGACTTCACGATCGCCAGCGGCGTGTTGAGTTCGTGCGACAGCTTGGATGCCAGCGTACGCAGGTAGTCGGTATAGCCGCCGACCACCACGAACAATTTCTCGAAGCTGCGCGCGAGGTCGCCGATCTCGTCCGGCGCGTCGGTCATCGGGAAGCGATCCAGCCCCAGTTGGCCGTCCAGACGTCCATCATTGAGCTGCGCACGCTCGGCGGCATTGCGCAGCCGCGCCAGGCGCAGGCTTAGCCGGGTGGCGAACGCCAGCAGGATGCCGCCGGCCAGCAGCAGCGCGCCGAAGCTGGTCAGCAGCAGCCCGAACAGGGCGCGGTTGGCCAGCAGCGGCACGCTGCGGCTGGCCTGTTCCAGCAACAGCACGCCCTCGATTTTGCCGGCATGCTCGATCGGCACCGTGGTGGCCAGCACCACGCTGCCGCGCTCCTCGCCATGGCGCCACACGCTGACCGCCTTGCCGGCACGCGCCTGTTCCACTTCGGCGGTGTCCAGCCGCGGCACGTCCTGCGACCACAGGTTGGCGTCTTCCAGCCGGGTAGCCAGCAGCGAGCGATACACCAGCGAGGCGAACCAGCCCGGCTGGCCGTCGGCGCCGGGCGCACTGTTGAGCTTGCCGCTGCGCGCCAGCAACCAGCCCGACGGCGACAGCACGCGCGCCTGTACCCGGTCCGGCACGAGTTCGGCGAGCTCGCGCGACAGCGCGGCGGAATAGCGACGTAGCGGGCGCGTCTCGGAGGCCAGCCGATCGCCACCGGTGCTGGCGTCGTACGCGCCCACGCCCAGCACGCGCAGATCCAGCGCACGCGGCAGGCGCAGTTCGACCTGATAGCCACTGCCATCCTCCTGCCAACTCGCGCCGAGCTGATCCGGCAGGCCGGCGACAGCCGGATCGAGCGGCAAGGCATTCAGCGACCCGGGCGCCGCACTGGCGAGCAGATAGCGCCGCTGACCGACGGCGTTGCCCAGGGTGAGGATCAAATGATCGGCGAGCAGCGCGTTCGCATCGGCCGTATCGGCACGGATGCGGCGCGCGTCAGCCACCCGTGCATACAGATAGAGGCCGTCATCGTCCTCGGCCAGCAGCAGCTGCCCGCGACGTGGAAATGGTTGGCTCCACGGCGTCAGCGGAGCCCAGTCGTCGCCATAGCCATCCACCGTGATCGGTCCGGCCGCCTGCTGCACATACCAGCTCAGGCCATCAGCGGATGGCAATGCATGGGTTACCACCAGGCTGCGCGCCACCACTTGCGCCGAAGCCTGCAGTGCCTGCGCCTGACCGTTGCGCAACAAGGCCTCCATCTGTCGCACGTTGAACCAGCCGGCAATCGGCAGCGCGAGCGTGCATAACGCCACCAGCAACAGCTTCCGGCGCAGCGTCATGCAGCCACCCGGGCAGAATCAGCCAGCATGCGCTGGCGGCGCCACATAGCGCTGGTAACGCGACGCCACGACAACCCGCATGAACGCGTCCAGCAACGCGCGCCGCGACGGATCGTTGTCATCGATACTCATCGACCAGCTCAGCCGGATACCGCTGGCCTGGCCCGGGTCACAGAACACCAGCACGTCGTCGATGTGGTCGCTGCCCTGGTAGATGCTGGCCTCGCAAGACATCTGCGGATGGCGCACGACAAAGTGCGAGGTTTTCCCGGTCGGATCGGATTCGAGATAACGCTTGCGATCCGCCTGCAGTTCCGCGGCCAGGCTGGGCAACTTGCGCGGCCATACGTTGAGCACTATCACGCGCTGCGGCTTGCCGCTCCACTCGCCCCGGTACAGCACCGCATTCACGCCGATCGCCCGCGCATAGGTGCAGCAGTCGCGCGTCCAGCCGGCGGGCGTATCCACGGCAACCGCCCACGCCGGCGCATCACCGTCACGGGCGCCATGGGCCAGCACGTGGTCTGGCGGCGAGGCTTGCGCCACGGCCGCGAGCGCAAGCAGGATCACGATCCAGAGCACCTGCCTCATCACGGCTTCCATCGATAGCCCACGCCGTGCACCGTCTCGATGGCGTCGAACTCGGGCGCGACCGCGATGAACTTCTTGCGGATGCGTTTGATGTGCGAGGTGATGGTGGCATCGTCGACGACGAGCTCCGCCTCGCGCATCAGCTGGTCGCGGTTCTTCACATGGCCGGGAAAGTGGATCAGCGTGTGCACCATCCAGAACTCGGTGACGGTGAGCGGCACTTCGGCGCCGTTCCAGGTGATCCGCATGCGCTCGGATTCCAGCTTCAACGGACCGTGCTCGATCACCGTTTCGCTAGACGCCGGCGCCTTCAGCGACTCGATCCGGCGGAACAGCGCCGCGATGCGCGCGGCCAGCTGGTGCAGGCTGGTGTCCTTGCTGAGATAGTCGTCCGCGCCGAGGCGAAGACCGGAGATCACGTCGAAATCCGCGTCGCGCGCAGTGAGGAAAATCAGCGGCAAGGTCGCAGATTTCGCACGCAGCTCGCGGCACAGGTCGAACCCGCCCTCGGGCTCGTCGCCCAGTCCGATGTCGATGATCACCAGCTCGGGCAGTTTCATGGCGAACGCGCTGGAAGCTTCCTGGCGCGAGCCGTAGCCGCGGGCGTCGTAGCCAAAGCGGTTCAGCGCCTCGACGTAGTTGGCGCGGATCAACGGTTCGTCTTCGACGATGGCAATACGGCGGCCCATGGCGCACTCCCTGATGGATGGTTGCAGCGTGCTATGCGCGCCGCGCCGGCGCAAGTCATCGAACGCCACTGCCCGCGTTTCGCCACACGCCAGCGGCAAACCGCCCGCATTGCGCCGCCGCTTGCGCCGCCACCGGCGCTTTGATGAGACCCAAGCTTCCCAGCGCGAGGTCAGCCATGAAAACCGAATCCGGCCAGCACGATCCGAATGCCGAGTTGCGCAGCTTCGAGCCGCTGCGCATCAGCCTGGCGCTGGGCGCCCTGCTGCTTGGCCTGCTGTTCGGCATCTACTGAGGAGGTCGCCATGTTCCATCAGCATTCCGATCCATCGAGCTTCAACCCGTTTGCCGTGGAAAGCGTCCGCCCACCCGGCGCGAAGGGACTCGCGCCGGGCGCGGACCAGGAGGAGCCCGACCCCGACTGGCATCCGCTGTAACCCCGCCCGTCCGTCCGACATGGTGGTTCGTTTCCCCTCGCTTGCGAGGGGATTTTTTTGGTTCTTCATTCGCGAATCCGTTGCCGCCCGCATTCGGCCATGAATCGGCCGCATCACGCCGCCGCTGCGCCGTCGTCCTGGCCGCCGCCCATGCGGCAATGCAGGCGTGCCACCGGCACTTACAAGGAGGAATGATCATGCATGCACCACCGCGATTTCTGCCCGCCCTGGGCCGCCTGCTGGTGCTGGGCGGCTTGCTGTTCGGCGGTTTGCTGTTCGGGCTGGCCGCGCACGCCACCGCGCCGGGCAGCGGCGAGCTGCGCCTACATGACCGCGCCGGCCACGCCCAGAGCCTGGCCAGCCTCGACACCGACGTCGATTACCACATCAGCGGACTGGTCGCCGAGGTGCAGGTGCGCCAGCAATTCCGAAACACCGGCAAGGACTGGCTGGAAGGGGACTACCTGCTGCCGTTGCCGCCGGGCGCGGCGGTGTATTCGATGTCGCTGCAGATCGGCGAGCGCCGCATCGTGGCGGAGATCCAGCGCAAGGAGGCGGCGCAGAAAGTGTTCGCACAGG
>DASRUB010000285.1:0-15140 GCA_035655635.1 Rhodanobacter sp.
GACCGAGATCGAATTCGGTAGCGTAGAACGGCGTGGCGAGATCAAAGTAGCCGTTGGCCGAAAACACCTTGAGGTGCGGATTGCGACGCATCGCCGCGGCCAGGTCAACCCCTACGTCAGGCGTGGACGGCATGCCCTGATGGCCCTTGCGCGCCCAGTCCCAGTGACGACCGACCACCGCGTAGTTGTTGGGCAGGTAGGACTGGTCGCTGGTGTATTTGAGTTCGCTCTCAGCGTATTGGTTGAATGCTGCACTGTAAGCGCCGGTGGCAGCATCGCTGGCCGCGTCGCCGTCCGGCGTCTCGCCGGCGGCGTCCGCATCGATGCCTTCGAAACGGCCGTCCAGACGTCCTACGGTGCGGTGCTGGTCGCGCAGCAGTTGCTTGCGGAAACGGCTGGGATCGATGCGCAGGTTCGCTTCCTTGATGTAGCTGGTGGACAGGCCGGTGTACTGGCTCAGCTGACCGGCGATGCGGTCGGCCTCGGCTGGCGTGATCGCATCCCCCTTGGCCAGCGCCAGCGTGTAGTCGGTGCTGGCGAAGTGGCGCACGGTATCGAGGAAACTGGCGATGTCGGCCGGTTTGTTCGGTACCTTGTCGTGATACCAGGCGATCGCCGCCTCGGTGGGCAGGTTCATGATGTAGGCGTGGTCGACGCCGGTGGTGGCCCATACATTGAAATCGAGGATCGAGGACATCAGCACGATGCCGTTGAGCTCCATGCCTTGCGATTGCAGCACTTTCGCCAGCACCGCCGAACGGGTGGTGCCGTAGCTCTCGCCAAACAGGAACTTCGGCGAGTTCCAGCGCTGGTGGTCGCCGACGTAGCGGGTGATGAACTTCGCGAATGCGTCGGCGTCCTGGTCGATGCCGTAGAAATCCTTGCCTTTGGCGTCGCCGACCAGCCGTGAATAACCGGTGCCCGGCGCATCGATGAAGACCAGGTCGGACTTGTCCAGCAGGCTGTACTGGTTTGGCACCGTGCTGTACGGCGGCGGTGGGATCGGCTGGTCGCCCTGGTTGGCCACCCGCACCGGCCCGAACGAACCCATGTGCAACCACATGCTGGACGATCCGGGGCCACCGTTGTACAGGAAGGTCAGTGGCCGGTGGGCGGACTTGCCGCCGTCGACCGTATACGCCACATAGAACATGCTGACCGTGGGTTTGCCCTTGTCGTCCTTGATCAGCAGCGTGCCGGCGGTGGCCTTGTAGGCGATGTTGCGACCATCGATGCGCACGCTGTGCGAGGTGACTTCGCTGCGTTCGGGCGGAATCGGCAGCTCGTCTTTCTTGCCGGCCTTGTCGGTCTGCGCCTTGGCGTCGTGTTTCGGCGCATCGGCCGCGTGGATCGGGCCGGCCAGACCGACCAACAGGGTCAGCGCGAGGGGTGTGAGCAGTGCATGGCGCATGGTCAAGGCTCCGTTTCAGCGCGTCGGCGCGGCGTGGTCGTAGAAGTGGCCGAGATCGGTCTTCAGCTGTTTCAGCGCATCGGTATTGAGATAGATCATGTGCCCCGACGGGTAGTACAGGAACGACAGGTTGCCACGCAGCGACGGATCGAGATTCATGTGCGCCAGGTCGTATTCGGTGATCGAGAACGGCGTGGCGAAGTCGTAGTAGCCGTTGACCGACAAGACTTTCAGGTTGGGATTGGTGCGCATCGCGTGCGCCAGGTCGCCGGCCACGTACGGCAGCGGCAGCGGGCGACGCATGTCGGCCGCCTTGTGCTTCCAGTCCCAGGTCTTGATGATTTCGCCGTAGGTGGGGCGATAGTCCAGCTTGCTGTGATAGTTGAGCTGACCCTCCAGGTATTGATGGAAGGCGCTGACGAAAGCGCCGCTGATGCCGGCATCGGAGGCGTCGTAGTCGGGCGTCTCGCCGGCGGCATCGGGATCGGTGCCGGTGAAGCGGCTGTCATAACGACCCAGGGTCAGGCGCTGGTCACGCAAAAGCTCCTTGCGGAAGCGGCTGGGGTCGACGCGCAGATTCGCTTCCTTGATGTATTGCACCGACAGGCCGGTGTAGGCGGCCATCTGCTGCGCGATCGCATCGAGCTGGGCGGCGGGCAGGTTCTGACCCTGCGCCAGCGCGGCGGCATACGGGCCGGCGGCCCAGGCACGGACCTGGTCGACGAAGGTCTTGAGGTCGGCCGGCTTGTTGGTAATCTTGTCGTGGTACCACGCCGCGGCGGCGAAGCTGGGCAGGTAGCCGACATAACTTTCGTCGTAGCCCGGCATGCGGATGCCGTAGTTGAGGATCGAGGACATCAGGATCACGCCATTGAAGGCCATGCCCTTGTCCTGCAGTACATCGACCAGCGCCGCCGAGCGGGTGGTGCCGTAGCTTTCGCCATACAGGAACTTCGGCGAGTTCCAGCGCTTGTTGAGGGTGATGTAACGCTGGATCGCGCGGCTGAACGCGGAGAGGTCCTGGTCCACGCCCCAGAAGTCCTTGCCGGTGGCCTTGCCCAGCGGGCGCGAATAGCCGGTGCCGACCGC
This sequence comes from Rhodanobacter sp., assembly GCA_035655635.1. Lineage (GTDB taxonomy): Bacteria > Pseudomonadota > Gammaproteobacteria > Xanthomonadales > Rhodanobacteraceae > Rhodanobacter. The sequence goes on from DASRUB010000285.1 coordinate 2,501, forward strand.
ATCGATGAACACCAGGTCGGTCTTGTCGAGCAGGCTGTCGTTGTTGGCCACCAGGTGGTAGGGCGGCGGCGCGGTGGCCTGCGGACTGGCGGTCTCGATCCGCATCGGGCCGAACGAGCCCATGTGCAGCCACACGCTGGAGGAGCCGGGGCCACCGTTGTAGAGAAAGGTTACCGGTCGCTGCCCAGGCTTGGCGCCGTCCAGCGTGTAGGCAACGTAGAACACGCTGGCCTGCGGCTGGTCCTTGCCGTCGCGGATGATCACGGTGCCGGCGGTGGCGGTGTACTTGAGCGTGCGGCCGCCAATGCTTGCACTGTGTTCGGTGCGCACCGCGGTTTCAGTGGTGGGAATCCTGCTGTCGGCCGGTGTTTCGTGCGCGGCGCTGGATGTCGCCTTGGCCGGTGCGGCGGTTTCATCGGCGTGGGCCGCCGGCACACAGCCAAGCGCAACCGCGCCGGCCAGCAACAATGAAACAAGATGGCGCATGGCAATCCCCTGGGTGGACAAGCACAGCGTCTGAGTATGCGTCGCCGCGTGCGCCAGCAACCGTGGCAGAAGTACTGGTCGATGCTATCGCATCGCTCTCTCCAGTAAGGGCAGGCATGCGGAGCGCCGGCGTCTCGCCGGCATGCCCTGGCGGGCGGGACGCCCGCGCTCCCAGTGGCGGAAGTATGGACCGCACAGGCGGATTCGCAGACTGGCCAACCAAAAAAAGCCCGACTGGCTTCCAGGGCGTAGGATGCACCCTCCCCACGTTGCGAACACCCTCATGGACACCACCACGCGTCTGGATGCACGCACGCTTCTTGCCATTGCCGTCGCCCTGCTCACGTGGTCGTCGGCCTATGCATCGATTGCCTATGCGCTGGCCTCGTTCACGCCCGGCGAGGTCGCCTTTGCGCGGCTGGCCATCGGTTCATTGTGCTTCGCCGCCCTGATGGTGATCCGGCGCGTGCCGCTGCCGGCCCGGCGCGACTGGCCGCGGTTGGCCGTGCTCGGGGTGGTCGGGCTGAGCGTTTATCACCTGTGCCTCAACTACGCGGAAACGCGCATTGCCAGCGGCACCGCCTCGATCCTGATTGCATTGACGCCCGCGGCCACCGCGGCGGTGTCGGCGATCTGGCTGCGCGAGCGGCTGTCCGCGCGCATGCTGGCCGGGCTTGGCGTGGCCTTGGTTGGCGTGCTGCTGGTGGTGCTGGTCAGCGGCAAACAGGTGAAGTTCCAGCCGATGGCGGCACTGGTCCTGGTCTGCGTGCTGGTCACCGCGGTGTTCTTCGTGGGGCAGAAACCGCTGTTCGCCCGCAACAGCATGCTGGGCGTCACCGCATTCACGTTTTTCGCCGGCACGCTGGGCGCGTTGCCGTTTGCCGGCGGACTTGGCGACGCGTTGCGGCTGGCGCCGTGGTCGCATGTGGCCGCGCTGCTGTACCTGGGCGTGGCGCCGACGTTTGTCGGTTACCTCGCGTGGAACATCGCCTTGCGCAGAGTGTCTGCCTCGCAGCTGGCTTCCTTTCTCTATTTTTCACCACCGATCGCCGTGCTGATCGGCTGGTGCTGGCTGGGCGAACACCCGGGCGCGCTGACCCTGGTCGGCGGCGTGATCACGGTGGCTGGCGTGGCGCTGGCCAACACGCGGCGACGTGCCTTGCCGGGCGCACCGCCTCCCGCGGCTTGCGAACAAAACTGACTCTGGTGGAGGGTTGACTGCATGTACCAGCTTTACATCGCCAACAAGAATTACTCGTCCTGGTCGTTGCGGCCGTGGCTGCTGCTCACCGAACTGGGCATCACGTTCGATGAGCATCGGGTGACGTTTGCCCAGGGTAACGGCGGCAGCTGGCAGGCGTTTCGTGCCTTTTCGCCGACCGGCAAGGTGCCGTGCCTGCACGACGGCGAAACCGCGGTGTGGGATTCGTTGGCGATCGCGGAATATCTGGCCGAACGGCACGCCGGCGTCTGGCCGTCGGAATCGTCCGCACGGGCGTGGGCGCGCTGCGCCGCCGCCGAAATGCATGCGGGCTTTGCGGCACTGCGCAACCGTTGCGGCATGAACTGCGGCGTGCGCATTCGTCTGCCGCAGGATTTGCCGGCGGCGCTGCAGGCCGATATCGCACGCATCGACGAGTTGTGGGACGAGGGACTCGCGCGATTTGGCGGGCCGTTCCTGGCTGGTCCGAAGTTCGGTGCCGTCGATGCGTTTTACGCGCCGGTGGCATTTCGCATCCAGACCTATGCGCTGGTGCTTGGCGCGGCGCCTGCGGCGTATGCACAGCGGCTGCTGGGGTTGCCCGGGATGCGTCGCTGGTATGCCGATGCACTCGAGGAAACCTGGCGCGACGAAGCACACGAGCAGGACGCTCGACAGTCGGGAAGCCTGTGGCAGGACCTGCGTACGCCACCGGCCTGAGGTCTTGTGTGGGCGGTACCGCCCGCCCCAAGGCAGTCAGTTCAGGCGGGTCAGCTGCACGACTGCAGGATCGTCCGCGTGATCCAGCAGCAGTCGACGCACCCGCTCTTGCCACGCATGCGCAAAGTCGCTGCGTTGCTGTGCCGAAGCTGCGGGGTCGAGCGCGGCGCCGAGCAGTTGACGCAGGTTGGCTGGGGCCGGGATGCTGGCCAGGTCCAGTTCCACGGCCACGCTGGCGCCCGTGTCACGGCGGCTGAGGCGGATCGCGCCGCCATCGGCTTCGGGAGAGAAACCAAGCAGCGACTGCCGCACGAAGTGCCCGCCGATACCATGGAAGCCGTTGTCAGCGGCGGCACCGGTGATCAGGGTGAGCACCTGCGCGATCACGCCGTTGACGCCATCGTGCTCCGCGCCAGCCATCTGCACGGCGATGCCGCCGCGTTCCGCCGGAGTGTCCGGATACAGTGCGCGCAGTGCGGTGCGCGCCATCAAGTACGCGCCGGCCACGGTGGGGCAGGAATGGCCCGCCAGTCGCACCGCATCGATATAGCGGTAATCGATCAGACCCTCGTCGGCGGCGCCGAGCAGCGCAGCCAGTGGATCACGCATCGGGATGACGGGCGCCTGATCGAAGAAGGCTGGATAACCCATCATTCGAGCGGCAGGCCGGTGATGCCGAAGTCGATCACCACGGCGTCGGGATCGCGCTGGCGATAGGTCACGGTGAGGTTGTCGCCGAGGCGATCATGCAGCTGATTGATCAGCGGAATCGGGTCGTGGTCGTTGACGAAGCGCATCGTCTCGCCCGATCGCAACGCGCCGATGGCGCCAAAGATCGCCGAGTGGCGAAAGCGCCGGGCCACGCCGCGCGCGTCGAAGAGATGGACGTTGGGTTCGGTCTTGATGTCCAGGGACATGGATGTCGGGCTCATGTGGAGAGGAGCTTCAACATACGCCGCCGCCCGTTGCGCGCCACTGACCTGGATCAAGCATGCGCAGCCGCAGGCGCGTTGCCGCTAGGAGCGTGGGCCACAGAAACGTTCGAGGCGAAAAGTTGCATGCGCCGGGGCAGTTTTTCGACGATTCGCCGGCCCATAGTCGTTCTATGGGCCAAGAATCGGCGGAAAAATGAACCAAGCAGGCGACTTTGCAGCCCGGACGGTTCTGTGGCCCACGCTCCTAGAAGTTCAGCTGACAGTCGGCGGAACACTGGCCGGCCCCGTCCGCCGAGCCTGCCAACGACCCATCGCGGTCAGCAGCAGGCCGATCGCAATGAATACCAGCAGCACGCCGAGCGCGTCGCCGAGCACGCGCAGGTAACCCAGTGCATGCACGTCGAGGAATGGATACGGATACCAGCCATTCAACGCCCCGCGCACCAGTGCGTAGACGAAATAGGCCGCCGGATAGATTTGCCAGCCGAGCACATCACGCCAGCGCATGTTTGCCTTCGACACCGCCAGCCACCAGTGCAGCACGAACAGCAGCGGCATGACCGTGTGCAGGGCGTCGTCGCCGACCACCTGCCAGCCCTGCGGTTGCCACAGCTGGCGCAATAGCAGGTGGTAGATCGCGGCCACCACGATGATGCTCATCGCGATGGCGGCGTGCACATCGGGCCGCGCGAAGAATTTGCCAAGTCGGCTCCGAGGGCGGCTTGCGGCGGCGGTCAACGCCAGCGCTGCCGCCAGGTTGGTGAGCACCGTGAAATAGCCCAGGTAGATCCAGACGCCGGCCCACGCGCCGGTGCCGTTGGCGATCGTGAGACGGATCGTCAGCAGCAGCTGCAAACCCAGCGCGAGCCAGCCGATGACGGCGGCGATCGCGGCGAATGGTCGGTAGCGGTTCGGTATCGGCATGGCTCCGCCGTGTGTTGGGGGCCGCGCCGCGCAGACCTCAGAACTTGTAGGCCCGATGGATCGCCACGATGCCGTTGCTCAGGTTGCGCACCTCGACCTTGCCGAAGCCGGCGCGCTCCATCATGCCCTTCAGGGTTTGCTGATCCGGATGCTTGCGGATCGACTCAGCCAGGTACTGGTAGCTGTCGGCATCGCCGGCAAACAACCGGCCGAGTTTTGGCAATACCTTGAACGAATGGAAGTCGTACAGCTTGCCAAACAGTTCGCTCTGCACGCGCGAGAACTCCAGCACCAGCAGGCGTCCGCCGGGCTTGAGCACGCGGCAGATGTCGGCCAGCGCCTTGTCCTTGTCGGTGACGTTGCGCAGGCCGAACGCCATCGTCACCGCATCGAAGCTGTTGTCCGGGAACGGCAATGCCTCGGCATTGAGCTGGGCCCAGCGCAGGCCGCCCACCAGGCCGCGATCAGTGAGACGGTCGCGGCCGACGCCGAGCATCGCCGCATTGATGTCGCCCACCACCACCTCGCCCTGCTCACCGAGCACGGGCTTGAGCAGGGCGGCGATATCGCCGGTGCCCCCGGCCAGGTCCAGCACGCGGTCGCCGCGACGCACGCCACTGGTGGCCACGAAGTGCCGCTTCCACAGCCGATGCGTGCCGAACGACATCAGGTCGTTCATCAGGTCGTAACTGTGCGCGACCGAGGTGAATACCTGGCCGACCAGCCTCTGCTTGTCGCCGACCGGCACCTCGCGGAAGCCGAAGTGCGTGGTGGATTCGGAGACGGGTTTGGGCTGCTCGTTCATGGGCGCAATGCTACAGGAAGGGGCCGGGCTTCAATAAGATAATGCGCCCCGCTTCAATGAGATAAACGCGCTTCTTGCGTTCGCCTCCTCTCCCTCCGGGGAGAGGATTGAGGTGAGGGGCGGGTGCTCGCCGGGAAGCACATAAATGCGTGCTCTTATGGCGGTTTTGGCAAGAGCATCCCCTCACCCCAACCCTCTCCCCCAAGGGGAGAGGGGGCAGAAGCATTACAGCGTGGCCTCACCGGCTTCCTTGTAAATCACGCCGTCCTTCATCACGAAGCTGACATGCTGCATCACCGTGATGTCATCCAGCGGATTACCCGGCACGGCGATCACGTCGGCGCCGCGGCCGACCGCGATCCGGCCGAACTGGTCGGACTTGTGCAGCAGTTCGGCGGCATGCGTGGTGGCGGCCTGCAACACGAACATCGGCGGCATGCCGGCCTGCACCATGTATTGGAATTCTTTCGCGTTGTCGCCGTGCGGGTAAACGCCGGCGTCGGTGCCGAAGGCGATCTTGACGCCGGCCTTGTACGCCTTGCCCGCGGTGGCCATGATTACCGGGCCGACTTGCTCGGCCTTGCGCGCGACCTGCGGCGGATACCAGCCTTCCTTTGCTTTCTCCATCACGAATTGACCGGCGATGATGGTGGGCACGTACCAGGTGCCGTGCTCCTTCATCAGCTTCATGTCCTGCGCATCCATGAAGGTGCCGTGCTCGATCGAATCGACGCCGCCGAGCACCGCGCGGCGAATGGCTTCGGCGCCGTGTGCGTGGGCGGCCACGGTGAAGCCGTAGTCATGCGCGGCAGCGACCACGGCCTTGATCTCTTCCAGCGTCATCTGCGGATTCTCGGAGCTGGAGCTCTCATCCAGCACGCCGCCGGAAGGCATGATCTTGACCAGGTCGGCGCCATCCTTGTAATGCTGGCGCACCGCCTTCCACGCATCGGCGGGCGAGTTGATGATGCCGTCCCTGGGGCCCGGGTCGCCCTGCAGATCCCAGCGGAAGCCGTTGGTCGGGTCGGCGTGGCCGCCGGTGGTGCCGATGAACTGGCCGGCGCTGAAAATGTGCGGCCCGGGCACGATGCCCGCATTGACCGCATTGCGCAGCGCGATCGATTCGTTGTGCTCGTCGCCGAGGTTGCGCACCGTGGTAAAGCCGGCCAGCAGGGTGCGCTTGGCGTAGACCGTGCTGCGGATCGCATAGTCCGCTGGGTTGAGCCGGAACTTGTCACTGTAGGAGCTCTTGCTGAACTGCATGGTCAGGTGCGTGTGCGCGTCGATCAGCCCCGGCATGCAGGTGGCATCCGCCATCTTGATGTAGTGGAACGGCCGGCCCGCGGCATTGGCGGCCTGGCGGTAGGGTTCGATGTCGACGGCCCCGGCGTGCATCTCCTTGATGTGGCCATCTTCGACGACCAGCGTGGTCTCGCCGAGCATCTTGCCGGCAGCGGGATCGAGCAGGCGCGCGCAATCGAGCACGCTGACCCCGGATGCGCCGGGACGGGTGGAACCTGGTGCGTCGGCGGTGGCTGCGGCAAGTGGCAGACACGCCAGGATGGCGGCGAACAGCAGGCTGCGATGAGCGCTCATGAGTGGTCCCCTGGATGACGGTGCGGCTATCCTACTCGGCTGCGCCACGGCCTGCGTTCCCCGACATCCGCACGGTCAGTCCGGCGGCCGGGTTGTGGGGCGATCACTGTTGCCATGCCGATCATGCTCGTGCCGTTCGGCGTCGACATGGCGCTGGTGCAGGTCGCTTGCCGAGGCGTCCACAGGCAACGGGTCTGCCGGTGCCGCGGGTGCATCCGGTGCGATCGCCACCTCACTCGCGGCCGGTTCCTTTTCACTGCCGGGGGTGATCTTGAGGATCGAGTGACGCACCTCGCGCGACAGGATCACCCGCGCATCGCGCACCAGTTCTTCCAGCGCGGCGTCGTAGTCGAGCTTGCCGTCGTCGTCGCTCCACACCACCTTGCGTTCGCGCAGCTTCTGGATGAAGCCGCGGAACAGCGCCTTGTCGAAAAACTCCGGCGCGGACAGTTCGTTGAGCAGGCTCAGCCGCTGGGCGGTAAGCGTGCAGGCGTTTTCCAGTTCGGCGCCGGTCATCATGTGCGGGCCGTTCTTGGCCAGCGCGGCGATGGTGATGTAGTAGCGCTCGAACGCCTGGATCAGGCTGCGCGCGATCACCTTGAGCTGGAACGCGCTGTCTTCCTGGCCGGCGCTGCGCTCCAGCGAGCGGCCATCGTTGTTGGATTCGAGCAGGCCGCGCCGCACCAGGAAGTCGATGGTCGCCTGCAACTGTTGCTTGAAACCGTCGCCGTCCCACGGCAGGAACAGCTCGCCCTGGATAAACGGGTAGACCACGCCGCCCAGTCGCAAAACCGTCTCGCGCGACATCCGTCGGTTGTTGAGGAAGCAGCAGGCGACCCACGCCGCGCTCGCCATCAGGTGCAGCACGTTGTTGCGGAAATAGCTGAGCAGCACCGCCTGGTCGCCGTCTACCTTGAGCACATCGCCGAGTGGGTGCTGCACGCGCTGGATCCAGCCCATCTGCTCGCCGTAGGCGATGATCGCGGCGGGGTTCATCGGGGTCAGCGTGATGCGGTCGGAGTAGGGCAATTCCTCCACCAGCGCCTTGCTGAGCTCCAACTGGGTCAGCAGGTCGCGTTCGGACATCGCGTGCTTGGGGGTGGCCAGCAGCGCCAGTGCCAGCAGGTTGATCGGATTGACGTCGGCGGCGCGGTTGATGTTGACCTGGATCTGCCCGGCGAGGCGATCGATCACCGTACCCAGCCACTCCGGCTTCGCGTCGGGGTCTGCGCTGGCGCTGCGCCAGTCCGGGCTGGCCGCGTCCAGCAACGGCGTCAGCTCGATCGGCTCACCGAAATTCAGCGCCACATGGCCGTAGCGTTGGCGCAGCACCTTCAGGCCCTTGAGCAGGCCGAGCAGCGATTCCTTTTCTTTCGGCTTGCCGCTCAGCTCACCGGCGTAGGAGTTGCCTTCCATCAGCTTTTCGTAGCCGATGTAGACCGGCTGGAACAATACCGGCCGGCGCGGCGCGCGCAGGAACGCCCGCACCGTCATCGCCAGCAGGCCGCCGCGCGGCGCCAGCAGGCGTCCCGTGCGCGAGCGACCACCCTCGATGAAGTATTCCATCGGTACCCCGCGGTCGATGAGCTGGACCATGTATTCCTTGAACACCACCGCGTACAGCGGGTTGCCACTGAAGCTGCGGCGCATGAAGAACGCGCCACCCCGGCGCAGCATCGGTCCGATCACCGGCAGGTTGAGGTTGGCTCCGGCGGCGATGTGCGGCACCACCACGCCCGAAACGTGCAACTGGTAGCTCATCAGCAGGTAGTCGGCGTGGCTGCGGTGGCTGGGCACGTAGATCACCTCGAAGCCCGGCGCGGCCGCGCGAACCTTGTCGAAGTGATGCATGGCAATGCCGTCGTACAGCTTGTTCCAGAAGTTGGAGAGCAGGAACGAGGCCGAGCGCACCGCCGGGTGCGAATAATCGGCGGCAATCTCCAGCACCAGCTTCTGCGCCTTGCGCCAGGCCTTGGCGTGGCTGATCTTCTCCTTGGCGGCGCTGGCGGCAATCGCCGCGCGCACTGGCTCCGCGTTCAGCACCGCGTCGACCACGGTGCGCCGATGCGACAGGTCCGGTCCGATCACCGCCGCGCGGATGCGGTGGAAGTGGGTGCGCAGCACCCGGGCAATCTTGCGTGCGAAGCGTTCCGGGGTGATCTCGCCGGATTCGGCCAGCACGCTGCGCAGCGACACCGGCGCGGAAAAATGCACCACCGTGTCGCGGCCATTCAGCAGCAGCGCGAGCAGGCGTCCGAAGCGCCCCACCATCACCCAGTTCTCGGAGAACAGCACGCGGAACCAGCCGCTGTCGCGGGTGGGCGCACGACCCACGTAGATCGCCACCGGCATGATCTGGATGTCGTGCTCGGGCATGCCTTCCAGCGAGTGCGCCAGCTGGCGCAGCGGCTCGCTGGCAGCACGCTTGCGGTTGCGCCCGAAGACCCAGCCCTCGCGTCGGGCCAGCGCGAATACGGAGCGGCGCCGGCGCGTGCCGGCCAGTGCCTGCATCGGATTGGGCAGCCCCGCTTCGCGACAGGCGCGCTGCAGGATCAGCGCATCGGAGAAGCCGTCGCGCTCGATCACGTAGCAAACCGGCACCCCCGGCTTCAGCAGCGCCGCCGGCTCGGCCGGGTCACGGCGGATGCGTACCCACGGCAGCAGCAATTGTCCGGCGAGATTGAACCACCAGGGAGCGCGGCGGCGTGCGGTGGAATCCACGGCAGGGGTATTCGGCATCTGGCTATTCTACGCGGCCGCGCAACTCAGTCGTTGTCGGTGGCCGCCGGGGCCGGTGCCTGGGCCACGGTTGGCTGGCTCAGCTGCTGGTGCGACTTGCGTACGTTGTCCAGCATGTCCTCGCTGTACCAGCGGCCATTCTCCAAGACCAGTTTCGACTCGGTGGAGAGCGCCTTGCCGAGCAGGGTGTAGTCGATCTTCACCACGGCGTGGCCACGGTTGCTGGATACCTCGGTGAGCTTGATCGAATCCAGCGTGTCGTCCACCGACAGGCCGTAGATGGCCAGCAGCTGCTTCAGGCCAGCGTAGCCGATCGAGTACTTGCCCATGACCGCGTCGAAATCCATCGCACGCACTTGCTCAAGGCTCTTCAGGTCCAGTTTGCGTGCGGTGGTCACCGCCACGCCGATCGCCTGCCTGGCCCTGGCCTGATCGAACCAGGGCGTCTGCTGGGCCCACGGCGTGATCACGTCCAGCGCGTCGTTGACCTGGCTCTTCTGCGTGGAGGTGAGATCCTTGTTTTGCGTGACCGCACTCTTCGCCAGCGCCCCGCCCACGCTGATCAGCACCGGTAATTGATCCTTGGTACTGCTGCTCCATCGCGGCCAGCTTCGGCTGCCATTCGGCGTACAACCTGTTCTCGGCGTCCGGCCCGGTGAGCTGCTGCATGGTCTGCTTGAACCTGGCGCGGTCCTCGGCGGTGATCGGACGCTGGTGCTGCTGGTGGCGGCTCCAGTCGGCGCGCAGGTTGGCGTAGTCGGCCGGCGGCAGCGTGTGCTTCCACAGGCCGTTGAAATCACCCGTCTTGATCAGGTCGATCGAGGTCTGCACCGCCGCCACCGGGCTGCTGCCACCGGGCTGCGAGGGGTCGTCCTTGCCGTGGCAGGCGCCGAGCAACAGCACAATGGACAAGGCCAGCAGGGCGTGGCGCAGGAAAGCTGTGCGCATGGGTGGGTTCTCGTCGTGGATGAGGACCGGGCCAGTCTGGCGGCCCCGCGAGCGGGCAGGGTAAGCGCCGCGTCGGGATCGAACAAGGGTTGCGCGGCTGCCAGTGCCCCACCGGCTGGATCCGATGTTCGCCGTGGAAAAAGAAACCCCGCGGGCGTCGGCCTCGCGGGGAAATCCGGCTGAGCCGGAAGGGAAATGGCCATCGCCTGCAACTTGTGTGGGTCAGCAGGGTTGGCGGAGTGGATATTACTTGTTCGTTAAACCTGAGGCAATACTTGCGATAGAAATTGCAACCATATGTTTTTGTTATGTATCACTGACTCAGTCGTAGCGGAGCGCCTCGATCTTCAACCTGCGGCGCTGCTCCGGCGACGCCTTGTAGGCGTTGTGGAACAGGGCCGGCTCCCATGAGCCATAGGTCGGGTTGGGCAGCACGAACCAGCGCTTGCCGATCCAGTCGAGGTAGGGCGCCATCGCCTGGCGGCGGCCCTCGTCCGTATTGGTCAAGACGTCTGCAAAATCGCCGATCTGGTCGCCAATCTGCATCAGGACGCGATACTTGCGGCTGATCAACTGGCGCCGGCAGTGCTTGGATGAACCCTGCTGCTGGCAACCGGCAACCGCCGTGCCCAGGCTCAACAGCGCGTCCGGGCCGGCTACCGGCAGGCCGACCTTGCGCAGGTTGGCCCGGGTGGCTTGGTCCAGCACCTGGTCCCGGTTGGAGATGTAGATCACCGCAATGCCGTGGCTGGCGGCGAACCGGGTGAAGTCGACCGCGCCCGGCATGGCGCGCGCAACCTCCTCTTTGCACCACGCCCGCCAGTCGGTTTCGTTGAATTCGCCACCATTGCGCACTACGCGGGCCTGGTAAGGGGAGTTGTCCAACACGGTTTCGTCGATATCGAGTACCACCGCCGGTGCCAGGGGGTGGCTTGGCGCTGCCCGGTCGTTCGTGGCGAGGGCGTCCCACTGCGGGTCGCGCAGGGCGGCCAGCAGGTGCGAGCGAGCGTCACGATAGGTTTGCAGATAGATCAAGTCGTGCTCGATCGCGGTCTGGGTCCAGGCCACGGCATTGAGGTTGTCGTTGGCGAGTGGGCCGACCAGCGGCGCAGCGGTGTTGACCGGCGCGGTGGCGGGCGCGTTTCGCGGCGACGGCGTGGCGCAACCGGCCAGCAGGGTCAGGGCGAACAGCGCAGCGGGCAGGCGAAAGGCCATGACGAGGATCCCCGGAAAACGACAACGGCAACAGTGATGGATGCGCGCAGAGGCGCCGCGCCCAGAGTGTACGACAGCCGTGCGGCAGGCCTGGGAGCGTGGGCCGCAGAAACGTTCGAGGCGACTTTGCAGCCCGTACGGTTTCTGCGGCCCACTCTCCTGGAAGGGCTGGCAGCCGGCGCGAGCTGCTGACAGACTGGCAGCCCCGTAGTCCGGTTGAGCCAGCATGGATCCATTCCAGCCTGCCCTGCGCGAGTCTTCGCCCGCGATTCGCTGCGCAAGCTACCTGTTGATGGCGACTGGCCTGCTGCTGGCCATCGAACTGCACCTGTTGCCGGCGCTGCTGGCCGGTTTGCTGGTGTACGAACTGGTGCAGTCGATGGTTCCGCTGCTGGGCCGGCGGCTGGCCGGCGATCGTGGTCGGATGCTGGTGGTGGCCGCGCTCGGCGTCATCGTGGTGGGCCTGCTGATCCTGCTCATTCTTGGTGCGATCAGCTTTTTCCGCAGCGAACTCGGCAATCCCGAACTGTTGTGGCAACAGCAGTTGATGCCGCTGGTGGACAAGGCGCGCCAGCAGTTGCCGGCGGCACTGGTCGATCATTTGCCCGACAGCGTCGATGCCCTGCGCGTGAGCGCGCTCGAACTGGCCCGCCGCCACGCCAGCGAGCTGCAACTGGCCGGCAAGGGCGCGGTGCGCGGTTTCGCGCACATCATCATCGGTCTGGTGCTGGGCGCGATCATCGCGCTCAGCCGAACTCGGCCGGCCCACCAGGTGGGTCCGCTGGCGGCAGCGCTGAGTCGGCGCTGCGCGTATCTGGCCGAGGCGTTCCACAACATCGTGTTCGCGCAGATCAAGATCTCGCTGATCAACACCGTCTTCACCGCGATCTTCCTGCTTGGCGCGCTGCCGCTGCTGGGCATCCATGTGCCACTGGCCAAGACCCTGGTGCTGCTCACCTTCATCGTCGGCCTGCTGCCGGTGATCGGCAACCTGATCTCCAACAGCGCCATCGTCATCGCTGGCCTGTCGGTATCGCTGGGCGTGGGCATTGCGGCGCTGGCCTTCCTGAT
>DASRUB010000286.1:0-9192 GCA_035655635.1 Rhodanobacter sp.
ATGGCAAACCACGCGCCGGGATCGGGCGGCAGCGTGGGGCCGTGCGGGGTGGTGGCGAGCAGACAGACGAGTGCGATCGCCACCATCTGCACCGCGGAGAGGCCGAACGCCTCACCCCGCCGCGACCATTGGCCAAGCAGGATGATGTGCAGCGCGTAGCACACCGCCGACGCGAGGGTCAGCCATACGCCCAGGCCGACCTCGAATCCATCGAGGGTCAGCAAGGCCAGGCCTGCCGTCGCCAGTGCGACGGCCAGCCACACGATACCGGCCACCTGTTGACGCAACAGCACCAGCGCCAGGATCGGCGTGAACACCACGTACATGCCGGTGGCAAAACCGCTGACGCTGGGCGAGATCAGCGCCAGGCCCCGGGTCTGCAACAGCTGCCCGATGCCGTAGATGGCACCCAGCAACAGCCCGCGCAGGATCTGCGCGCGACCGAGGCGCCATGCCTGCCGCCAAAACAGGATCAGCATCGCCAGCGCCGCGATGGCGAAGCGCACGGCGAGGAAATCCGCCACCGGCATCCGACTGACCACGTCCTTGATCAGCACGAAGGTCGAGCCCCAGACCGCGGTCATCACGACCAGGCCGAGGGTGGCCAGCGCGGCGACGCGGCGCGACTCGCTCATCGGCGCAACAATCGCCACCACTGCCCCGGAACCTGCGCCAGAAAATGCGTCCAGATGCCCACCCACACCAACGCAGCAATCAACGGATTGCGTGACGCCGGATCGTGCAGGCGAAACCAGCGCCACATGCCGCGGTGCTTGTGGCGGCTGACGAAGACCGGTCGGTGCCGGCTGGAACCGCCTTTGCCGTGCGCCACGCGTACGTCACCGGCAAGCAGCACCTGATAGCCGTTGTCGCGCACGCGGCGGCACAGGTCCAGGTCCTCGCAATGCAGGAAGTACTTTTCGTCGAAACCACCGAGGCGCTCGAACATCTCGCGCGTCATCAGCATCAACGCGCCGGAGATCGCCTCCACCTCGATCGCCTCGGCGGGGATCTCCTGCTCCACCTGCACTTTCTCGCCGGACCGCCCCAGCATGGTATTCAGCGACCGTCGCAACAATGGGTCACGACGCCACGACGCCGGATCGGGACGCCCGTCCGCATCGCAGACCACGGCCCCGATCAGGCCGGCCTTCGGACTGGACGCCTGCAAGGCCAACAGACGCTGCAGGTCATCTTCGTCGGGCAGACAATCGGGGTTGAGGATCAGCAGCGCACGGCCATTCGCCTGCTTCACGCCGAGGTTCACCGCGGGGCCGAAGCCGAGGTTGCGGTGACTGTAGATCACCTTCAATCGCGCGTCGTGCTGATAGGCGCGCTCGACCGCCGCAGGCATGCCGTCACGCGACGCGTTGTCGACCAGGATCAGCTCCAGCGGCAGGCTGCAGGCAAGGATCAGGCGCACGCTTTCGCGCAGCTCCGAGCCACTGTCGGCGGCCACCATGATGACGCTGAGCGCAGGCAAGTACGGCGAGTGCGGGTAGTCGGCGTGATCCATCGCCCAAGTATGCACGCTGGCAGCAGGGGCCTGGCGGATTTCGGTGGGTCGGTCTGCGAACTCGCCTGCTTGGTCGTAAAGGAGCGCCGGCGTCTGTCCGGCATGCTTTGGCGGGCGGGACGCCCGCGCTCCCAGTGGTGCAGGCGTGCCGGTGCTCACTCGTCGTCGTGACCGAGTACGGCGTGCAGGGACTGCGGCATGTCGTCGCCGCGTCGAGTCAGCCACGGCTGCTCGTGATGCCAGCCAACCAGGCGCCAGCCGCGCAGCCGATGCCGGCGATCACGCTGGCGGTCGCACAACACCAGATCGCGCTCATCCGTCGTGCACGCGGCGAACCAGCGTCCGTCGGGGCTGAAGCCGGCCCGCGCAAACCCGGCCGATGCATGCGGCGCATCGATACGCAGGCCGTTGCCGAACTGGCAGCCATCGGCACCGCAATGCACCAACCCGCCCCGCGGATCAGGCAACTCGTCGTCGGCAGGCTGCCATGCCGGCTCCTGCAACTCGATGATTTCCGCGGGTGGTCCGATCGAGGCGAGCGCGAGTTCAGGCCAGTCGGCCGCTTCGGCGGCGGCGGCGCGTCGTTGATCGCGCTTCAGCCAGGCGTCCAGTCCGGCCAGCAAGGTGTAGCCCGCGAGTGCCCCGAGCAGTACCGCGCCCCAACCGATGACGTCATTGCCGAGCGTGCGCAACAAGCTCAACAGCCACGCTGCCAACCCCCAGCGCAATGCCTGGCGGATCAGCCCGAGATGATGCGACGCCAGCCGGTGTTGCAGCAGCACGGCGGCGGCGACCAGCGCGAGCAGCAGCGGCAGGCCCAGCCACCACGGCAACAGCGCAAGCAGCAATACCCACAGCAAGGTGTACAGCGCGATCGTCCACGTTGACCGGTGCCAAGCCATCGCTCAGCGCCTCGACCATGCGGCGTGGATCAGCCGCACCACACCCGGGCATTGCGGAACATGCGCATCCACGGCGAATCCTCGCCCCACGAAACCGGACACCAGCTCAGTTGCACGCTGCGGAATACGCGTTCGGGATGCGGCATCATGATCGTCACCCGACCGTCGGCGGCGGTGAAGCCGGCAAGGCCGCCGGGCGACCCGTTGGTGTTGAGCGGAAAGTTCTCGGTCGGCTTGCCGCGGTTGTCGACAAAGCGCACCGCGCCATGGGACTTCGACGGGCTGCAGGTTTGCGGAAAACTGACGCGCCCCTCGCCGTGCGCCACCGCCACCTGAATCCGCGAACCGTCCATGCCCTTGAAGAAAAGGCTCGGCGAATCGAGGATCTCCAGTGTGGCCAGGCGCGACTCGTACTGCTCGGAGGCGTTGCGCAGGAATTTCGGCCAGTGCATGGCGCCGGGAATGATCTCCTTCAGTTGCGACAGCATCTGGCAACCATTGCACACGCCCAGCGCGAACTTGCTCTGGTCGGCAAAGAACGCCGCGAACTGCTCGCGCAGCATCTCGTTGTAGAGGATCGAGACAGCCCAGCCACGACCCGCGCCGAGCACGTCGCCGTAGGAAAAGCCGCCGCACGCCGCGAAGCCGCGGAAATCGGCCAGCTTCATACGTCCGCTGGCGAGGTCGGACATATGCACATCGACCGCGTCGAAGCCGGCGCGGCTGAACGCAGCCGCCATCTCCACCTGGCCATTGACACCCTGCTCGCGCAGGATCGCGATCCGCGGGCGCTGGCCACTGGCGATCAGCGAGGCGGCCACATCCACCGTCGGATCGAAGCTCAGTTTCGGCGAGATGCCCGGGTCGGCGTCGTCCATGCGCCACTCGAGTTCCGCGTCGGCACTGAGCGGATTGTCGCGCAGGCTCTGCATGGCGAAGCTGGTTTCGTTCCACGCCTTGTACAGCGTGCTCCAGTTCCACTTGAACAGCGCCTCGTCGCCGAGGAACAGCTTGATGCCGAGCTTCTGTTTCGGCCGGCCGATGCGATGGCTGACGGCGGCCAGCCCGTACTTGACCAGCAACGCCTCGAACGCTTCGCGGTTGGCCTCGGCCACCTGCACCACCGCGCCCAGTTCCTCGTTGAACAGCGCGCGCAAGCTGGCTTCGCCCCAGCCATCCAGATGGAGCTCCAGGCCACAGTGGCCGGCGAACGCCATCTCCAGCAAGGTGGTGATGACGCCACCGTCGGAACGGTCGTGATAGGCCAGCAGCAGGCCGCTCGCGTTCGCCTGCTGGATCAGATCGAACATCGCCTTCAGGCGCTTCGGATCGTCCAGATCGGGCGGCACCCCGCCACCGCGACTGAACACCTGGGTCAGCACCGAGCCGCCGAGCCGGTCGCGACCCGCGCCGAGGTCGATCAGCCAAAGCTCGGAATCGCCGCGATCGAGTTTCAGCTGTGGCGTCAGCGTGCGGCGCACGTCGCCCACCCGCGCAAAGCCGGTGATCACCAGCGACACCGGCGATACCGTGCGCTGCTCCTGCCCGCCATCCTTCCACACCGTCTGCATCGACAGCGAATCCTTGCCGACGGGGATCGAGATATCCAGTTGCGGACACAACTCCATGCCGACCGCGCGCACCGCGTCGAACAGCGCCGCGTCCTCGCCTGGATGATTGACCGCCGCCATCCAGTTCGCCGAGAGCCGGATCTCGCCGAGGCTGGCGATCGGCGCCGCGGCCAGGTTGGTGATCGCCTCGCCCACCGCCAGCCGCGCCGCTTCGGCGCTGCCAAGCAGGGCGACCGGCGCGCGCTCGGCCATCGCCATCGCCTCACCTGCATAGCCGTCGAAATCGAGCAGGGTCACCGCGCAATCGGCCACCGGCACTTGCCACGGGCCGACCATCGGGTCGCGGTGGTTGAGGCCACCGACGGTGCGGTCACCGATCGTGATC
Source organism: Rhodanobacter sp. (assembly GCA_035655635.1). Lineage (GTDB taxonomy): Bacteria > Pseudomonadota > Gammaproteobacteria > Xanthomonadales > Rhodanobacteraceae > Rhodanobacter. Next base: position 4,375 of record DASRUB010000286.1, read on the forward strand.
AGGAAGCTCTTGCTGCCCACGGTGGGCAGGCGCAATACGCGCAGCAGCGCCTCGTCCATGCCGATGCCGGACAGATCCGGCACCAGGTCGACGCGCGGCTTCAGCCGCCTGGCGTCGCGATGCATCCGCGGCGGCTTGCCGAACAGGACGTCCATGGGGAGGTCGATGACTGTCTGCCGGGATTCGGGATTCGGGATTCGGGATTCGTTATTAGAAGCAACGGCAGTACGCGTGACCAGCAGGCGGCGTTCGGCGGTGGCTTCGCCGACCACCGCGTAGGGGCAGCGTTCGCGTTGGCACATCGCTTCGAAGTCGGGCAGGTCCGCCGGGGTGATGGCGAGGACGTAGCGTTCCTGCGATTCGTTGCTCCATACCTGCATCGGCGACAGCGAGGGATCGTCGCAGGGAATCTTCGACAGATCGATCACGCCGCCCACGCCGGCGTCATTGAGCAATTCCGGAATCGCGTTGGAGAGCCCGCCCGCGCCAACGTCATGCACACTGACGATCGGGTTGCGCTCGCCGCGCGCGCAGCAGGCGTCGATGACTTCCTGGCAGCGCCGCTCCATCTCGGCATTGCCGCGTTGCACCGAAGCGAAATCGAGCTCCGCGCTCGACGCGCCGCCAGCCACCGACGAAGCGGCGCCGCCACCGAGGCCGATCAGCATGGCCGGGCCACCCAGCACGATCACCTGGTGGCCCGGCTGCACGGCTTGCTTCAGCACATGACCGGGGCGCAGGTTGGCCAGGCCACCGGCCAGCATGATCGGCTTGTCGTAACCGCGGCGAAAGCCAATCTTGCCAGGCAGCTCGCTTTCATAGGTGCGGAAATAGCCGCCCAGGCAGGGCCGGCCGAACTCGTTGTTGAAGGCAGCGGCGCCCACCGGGCCGTCGCGCATGATCTCGAACGCCGTGGCCATGCGCGGCGGCAAGGGTCGTTCCACTTCCCACGGCTGCGGATGACCGGGAATGCGCAGATCGGACACCGAGAAACCGGTGAGGCCCGCCTTCGGCTTGCCGCCCCGGCCGGTGGCACCTTCGTCGCGGATTTCACCGCCGGCACCGGTGGCCGCACCGGGCCAGGGCGCGATCGCGGTAGGGTGATTGTGCGTCTCCACCTTGATCGCGAAGTCGATGCGCTCCTCGTGCTTGCGCCAGACGCGGTCATCCGGATCGGTCAGCAAGCGCCTGCCCCGGCTGCCTTCGATCACTGCTGCGTTGTCGCTGTAGGCGGACAAGGTGTGCGCGGGCGATTGCTGATGGGTGTGCTTGATCATGCCGAACAGGGTCTTGTCCTGCTCTTCGCCATCCACGGTCCAACTGGCATTGAACACCTTGTGCCGGCAATGTTCCGAGTTGGCCTGGGCGAACATGAATAGCTCGGCGTCGCTGGGATCGCGACCGAGTTCGGCGTAGCGCGCCACCAGGTATTCGATCTCATCGTCGGCCAGTGCCAGGCCCAGCCGCCGGTTCGCCTCGGCGAGCGCCGCCTGCGGATCGCTGCCCAATGCCACGTGCACCAGGTCGCCGGGCGTGCCGGCCAGGAACAGCCCCTGTGCTTCGTCGAGCCGGGTCAGCACCGATTGCGTCATCGCATCGTGCAGTACCGCCATGATGGCCGCGTAATCCGGCGCATCGGCCTTCGGCATGCCACTGATCTGCCAGGCCAGCCCGCGTTCGACCCGGCGCACGTCGAAGCCGGCACCGTGCAGGATGTCGGTCGCCTTGCTCGACCACGGCGAGATCGTGCGCAGCCGCGGCACCACCCACAACGTCGCGGGCTGCGGCGGTGCATCCTTCGCTTCCAGCACGGCCAGCAGGCGCTCGCGCAGCGCACCTGTGGGCGCGCCATCGACATCGAGAAAATAGACGGGCCAGGAAGCCTGCACACGCACGCCCCGATGCAAGGCATCGAGGTGCGCATTGAGGCGGTCGAGGCGAAACGTCGAAAGGGCGCTCTGCCCGTCGAGTGCGATCATGCGGGGTAACGGCGCTATGCGGGGAAAACGCCTATTCTAACCCATGCTGCAATACGGCATAAGCGGCCGACCGGGAGCCTGCGAGCAGAGCTTGTGAATAGTCGACGGGCTGGCGTGAGCCCAGTTTTTCCTTCCCCTGCGAAGCGGGGGAAGGTGCCGACTGCGAAGGCAGGATGCCGAAGCGAACGGCGAAGCCGGCCCGAAGGGCGTGCCGCAGGAGCGGCACGTAAGGCGGATGGGGGGCTCTTGATCCTGCTTTTGCACGGCAAAAAGCGCCCCCTTCCGCCCTTCGGGCACCTTCCCCCGCTGCGCGGGGACAAGATGGCGGGATTGCCATCTTGAGCAGCAACGCTGCCCGAAGGGCTGATGCCATGGATGGCATCAGTTCAAGCAAGAGCACTATTCACAACCTCTCAGCTCAACCGCCCGTCTGCAGCGATTTCAGCAATTGCTCCGGGGTGACGAATCCGCCCAGCACGTTGCCATTCGGGCCGTAGATCGCGGGGGTGCCGCTGACACCGACCTTCAGGCCCAGCTCGAACTGGTCCTCGACCGGATTGGCGCAGGTGGCCGCCGGCGGCGCGTGGCCCTTGGTCGCCGCGGTGAGTGCGGCCTTCGGGTCCTTCGCGCACCACACCGAAACCATCTCCTTGTAGGTCGGCGTGAGATTGCCCGAGGTGGTGGTCACGCCTTCGCGCGGCCATGCCAGGTACTCCACCGCGATGCCCGCCTTGTTGAACGCGGCCACGTGCTCGTGCAGCGCGCGACAAAACCCGCAATTGACGTCGGTGAACACGGTCACTGTGTACTTCGGGTGCGGTGGCGCAAAGACGATACGCTGCGACGCCGGCACCTTGGCCAGCGCGGTCTTGCGGAACTTCGCCCAGGCCTCGTCGCTGAGGTTCTTGCCCTGGCCGAGGTCGACGACATCGCCGTGCATCAGATACTTGCCATCGGTGCTGATGTAGACCATCTGGCCGGAGGCGATCACCTGGTAAAAACCGGGCAGTTTGGCCGGCTGGATCGAATCCACGTCGACCTTCGCCGACAGCTTGTGGATCGCCTGCTGCACCATCTGCACCGCGGCCGGAGTGATCGTGGGTCCCACCACCGGTGCGGGCGCCGGTGCGGCGAACACCTGGCTCGCCGATCCCAACAGACCCAACAACATCATTCTCTTGAACATCAGTGACCTCGGTGACATCCAGTGCGCGCGCAAGCGGCGCGCGACAGTGCGCCATTCTCGCACAGTGACCGAAGCTCTCCGCGTCAACTGCGACGAAACGGCACGCCCACAGGATCAGTAGCGCAGCAAACTGTGCAGCGGGGCTCGTTCTGCCCAGCGTGAGCGTCCGTTCAGGCCGGTCAGCTCGATCACGACCCCCGCCCCGACCAATGCAGCCCCCGCACGCTCGATCAGCTCCGCCGCAGCCAGCAGCGTGCCGCCGGTGGCCAGCACGTCGTCCACAAGAAGCACCCGCTTTCCCGGCGCCAGCACCGCCTGCTGGATCTCCAGTCGATCGCGTCCGTACTCCAGCTCGTAATCCACCGATCGCACCGGCGGCGGCAGTTTGCCCGGCTTGCGCAGGGGCACGAATCCTGCCTGCAGGCGCAGTGCCAGCGCGGCGCCGAAGATGAAACCGCGCGCCTCGATCCCGCCCACCAACTGCACACCCTGCCCCTGCCAGGGTTCAGCCAGCGCATCGATGCAGCGCGCAAAGCCGCTGGCACTGGCCAGCAACGGACTCACGTCCCGAAACACCACCCCGGCGCGGGGAAAGTCGGGCACGTCGCGAATCAGTTCGGCGAGGTCATGCATGCGCGTCTCCGGGAATCGCCATCGAAGCGCCCACAGTAGCAAGCGCGCCGCATGCGCGGTCGCTGCCGACTCGCCCTTGACCGCGCCGCGACCCACGCGCGAGGCTGGCCGCCTTGCCGCCCGCCAAAGGAAAATCCCATGCATCACAGCCGCTTGTGCAGCCTGACCATCGATTGCAACACGAACGACCTCGGCGAGGCCGCGCTGTTCTGGTCGCAGGCACTGGGACGCCCGGTCAAGCAAGGCTCCGACACCGCACAGGAAAAATACGTGGGCCTGGTCACCCATGACGACGAACCGGTGATCGAACTGCAGAAAGTCAGCCACCCCAGCCGGGTGCACCTGGACATCGAAAGCGACGACATCGAGGCCGAGGTGCGGCGCCTGGAAGCCCTGGGCGCCAGGAAGATCGAAGCTATCCGAACCTGGGTGGTGATGGAGGCCCCGACCGGCCATCGCTTCTGCGTGATCCGTCCGCAGCGCGGGAGCATCGGCCCGCATGGCAATCAATGGGCCTGATGCGCCCACCAGAAAAGTTCCAGGCCGCATGTGTCAAAACAGGATTTGATCCTTGCGTGGTGGCCCATGCGTCGGCGAAGCCTGCATGGGCAAAGTGGCATCGTGCCACTCCGGCCCTCCTATAGGGAGCCTCGAAAAGCCCGCTTTCTGCAGCGAAGATGGAAAACTCGAATAACCATTCTTTGGCTCTGGAGTTTTTCGAGATTCCCTATTAGAGCCGCGGGTGTCGCGTTGGCACGGTGCGATGCAGGTGCGGGCATTCTCAGCGCGCGCCGTAGTGATAACGGCAGGCGACGATTTGCAGTTCGTGTCCGGCCACGCGATAAACGAGGCGGTGGGTATCGTCGATCCGGCGCGACCAGTAACCGGATAGTTCAGCTCTCAACGGCTCCGGTTTGCCGATGCCCTTGAACAGGTCGCGTTGGCATGCGTTGAGCAGCGTGTTGATGCGTTCCAGCGTCTTGCGTTCCAACGTCTTGCGATCCTGTGATTGCCAGTACC
>DASRUB010000287.1:0-3226 GCA_035655635.1 Rhodanobacter sp.
ACCGCCCCTGGCGACAAAGGCGTCGATGGCATCGAGCACGCGCTCGCTGGAACGCCCGTCGCGACGAGGGTGGATCGCGTCGGCGTAGTCGCGGATCGCCCGCAGCAATGCCGGTGGCCGCGCCAACGCTCGTTCAATCGCGCCCTCGAACTGGGCCGGATCGTCGATGTCGATGAGCTGCGGGCCGGGCCGGCGGTTCTTGAAGGTCACTACCGGCTTGCCGGTGAGCAGGAATTCGTTGAGCGCGGAGGAGGTGTCGGAGCACATCATGTCGACCTGCGGAAACAGGTCCAGGATATTGTCGTCCTCGGCGAAGCGCAGGTGGTCGTTCTGCAGCGCCTGGTAACGCGCACGGGTTTGCGCGCTCATCTTCGGATGGAAGGTGACGATCCAGCGCCAGCGGCCGTCGCGAGAGAGGCGCCGCACCTCCTCATACAGCGTCTCGGCGGCGCTCCATGAGGGCGAGAAGGTGGAGTGGTACAGAATCACCGGCGGCTGCCGCACGGGCGGTAGCGGGCCGGCGATGGCGCGCATGAAGGGGTCGAGTTTCGGCCAGCCGGTTTCGGTCACCGCGAAATGGCCGAGCTCGTCCGCCAGCGCCTTGAACTGGGCGGTGTCGCGCGGGCCGGTGGTGCAGTACAGGTCGAAGAACCCGCGGACATAGATGTGCCGCGGCTTGCCGGCATCGAAGCCGTGAAACACCTCGACCTTCACCCCGGGAAAGAAATGCGGCAGGTGGTTGCCCGGGGTCAGCACGGCGTCAGGCTTCCAGGCGCGCACTTCGGACACCGTCAGCAGGCGTTCGCCATCGACCAGGTCCTCGGCACCCGGGCCGTCGAAAAACCACGCCGTCTCATCGCCACGGGCACGGACGGCCGCCTGCAGCGGGCGCAGGATCGCCAATGCGTAGCGCTCGGAGCCGTACAGGAGGTAGTGCTTTTTTGGCGAGGGCATGGGTTGCGCAGAAGCGGGGTCGGGATGGACAGGTTAACGCGAGCAAGTGGTGCCCGGCTTGATCCTCCCGCCCCGAGGAGCGTGGGGCACAGAAACCGTCCGGGCTGCAAAGTCGCCTGTTTGGTTCATTATTTCCGCCGATTCTTGGCCCATAGAACGACTATGGGCCGGCGAATCATCGAAAAACTGCCCTGACGCAGGCAACTTTGACCAGCTTCGCTGTTGTAAAGCTCTTCGCCTCGAACGTTTCTGCGGCCCAAGCTCCTCGGGGGATTTCGCGCTGGCGTGGAGGTCCGATCGAAGGACCTTCTCTCCCCGGCCGCGGCCCTCTCACCCACAAAAGCCGTCGGCGGCAGGAGGGCCGCAGACGATTGCCTATCGACCTCGATCCGCCTCCCGAACCCTCACCTCAGAAGCTGTAGACCAGATTCGTCGTCGTCAGCGTGTCCGTCTTCTTGATGCCCGGCTGCACGCTGCTGTTGTAGCGCACCTGGAAACCGACCTTCAGCGCCAGTTTCTTGGTCATGCTGACGGCCAGCCCTGCATCGTTCTGCACATAGGTGTTCTTCGAGCCCGCCTCGGTCAGGAAGGTCTCCTCGAAAGCGGTGTTGGCGCTGATCTTGTACTTGTAGTTGATCAGGCCGCGGGCCACGACTTCGCCCTGGGTCGGCTGTTGCTGCGGCACCAGCACCCCGTCCACCAGCAGCTGGCTATCGGCCGGGCGGTAGCGCTTGTAGCCGGGGCCGATTTCGAATGACAGCTCGTTGCGCTCATCTTTCAACGCGATGTAGCCGTAACCCAGCGACACCGTGCCCTGCCACAGGTTGGCACCGAACTCGTCGTGTTCGTAACGGGCCGCGCCGACGATATAGCTGCGGGTGTCCAGTTTCAGGCCGACCGAGGCACCGCCGTCGTAGCGGTTGGCCGTGGTATTGAACTGCTCGATCGTATTGCCGCTGGAATCGACCACTTTCTGCTGGGCCTTGGTGCGCAGCACGTCGACGAAGAACACATTCTTCCACTGGTCGTTTTCCTGCTTCAGACCGAGCTTGGCGTCGATATTCTGCGAGCGCGTATTACCGGTGGCGGAGGCGAAGCCGAATTCACCCGAGCCGCTCCAGCCGCCGGTATTGCCAGAAGTCGCCGTGTCGGTGGCGGCGTCCTGGGCATGGGCAGTGAAACTGGCGAGCCCGGCGAGCAGCAGGCCGGCAATCAGCGTCTTGTTCATGGCGGAGTTTCCGTTTGTTAAAGATTAGTAATCAGGTACCTTAACGGGACAGCTTGAACTCGCAATGAATGGCGCCGCGCTGTCGGGACGCACCGTCGACTTGCAGCCGACTCAGGTCGCCAGCATGCTACGTGACGCCGTTCTCCCCAAGGTCACCCTCCCGATGGATCATCGCTACGAACGGATACTGGGCCTGCATCGCCTGCTGAAGTCGGCGCACTATCCGGTGCCGCTATCGCGTCTGCTGGACGAACTGGAATGCTCGCGCGCCACGCTCTACCGCGACGTGGCCTTCCTGCGCGATGCGCTGGGGGCCCCGATCGAAAGCGCCGGCACGGATCAGGCGGCATTTCGCTACGACGCTGACGAGGGCGACAAGTTCGAGTTGCCCGGACTGTGGCTGACCTCGGACGAGCTGGCCTCGCTGATGGCGCTCAACGAACTGATCAGCCGCTCGGGCCCGGGCGTGCTGGCCGGCACCCTGGCACCGTTCAAGGCACGCATCGAGGGATTGCTCTCGCACCAGGGCAGCGGCAAGGCGCTGCCGCTGGAACGCATCCGGGTGATCCCGTGGGGCGAGCGCAAGCTCGACCAACAGGTGTTCCGCGTCGTCGCCGGTGCGGTGCTGGAGCGCCATCAACTGCGTTTCCGCTACCGCGCGCGCACCACCGACGCCGACAGCCGGCGCACCGTTTCCCCGCAGCGGTTGACCCATTATCGCGACAACTGGTATCTCGACGTGTGGGACCACGACCGCGAGGCCCTGCGCAGTTTCGCCGTGGACCGCATCGCCCAGGCGCAGGCGCTGGACGCCACCGCGCTGGATGTCGCCGACACCGACCTCAACGAAGTGCTCGCCTCCAGCTACGGCATCTTCGCCGGCAAGCCCAAGGCCTGGGCCACGATCCGCTTCTCCGCCCATGCGGCGCGCTGGGTCTCCGACGAACACTGGCATTCGCAGCAAAAGGGCGAGTGGCTGCCCGACGGACGCTACGAATTGAAGGTGCCCTACTCCAACTCGAAAGAACTGCTGATGGACGTGCT
>DASRUB010000288.1:0-4936 GCA_035655635.1 Rhodanobacter sp.
CCGACGTGTTCGACCTTCGCCAGCAATCGCCGGCCCCGGCGGCGAGCAGCCTGGCGGCCGCGCTGGCGCCGGCGCTTGACGCGCCACGCCCGGGCAGCAACAGCTTCGCCGTGGCCAGCACGCTTACCGGCAACGGCGCTGCGCTGCTGGCCAACGACATGCACCTGGGCCTGGGCGTGCCGAACATCTGGTTCCGCACGCGCCTGCGTTACCCCGACCCGAGCGCACCGAACGGCCAGCGCGACGTCAATGGCGTCAGCCTGCCGGGCACGCCGGCCATCATCATCGGCTCCAACGGCCAGGTCGCCTGGGGCTTCACCAACAGCTACGGCGACTGGGCCGATTGGGTGCGCGTGCAGCGCGATCCGGCGGATCCGGAGCGCTACAAGGTGCCCGCTGGCTGGGCCAGATTTGAAACCCACGAGGAGCACATTCAGGTCAAGGGTCAGCCGGACACGATCCTCAAGGTCCAGGACACCCGTTGGGGCCCGGTGATGGGCAAGGATGCCGACGGCGCGCCACTGGCGCTGAGCTGGATCGCACAATTCCCGCGTGCCTACAACGTCAACCTGATGCAATTCGAGCGCGTGACTGACGTGGCGGCCGCGCTGGATCTGGCGCCGCAATTGGGCATGCCGCCACAGAACCTGCTGGTGGCGGACAGCGCCGGCCAGATTGGCTGGACGATCGCCGGCAACAGCATCCCCCTGCGCGCCGGCATCGACCCGCTGTTGCCCTCGGACTGGTCCAAACCCGACAGCGGTTGGCAGGGCTGGGCCGCGTCGGCGCAGTATCCGCGCATCGAGCACCCTGTCGCCGGCCGGCTTTGGACGGCCAACAACCGCACGGTCGACGGTAGCGCGCTGGCCCTGCTCGGCAACGGTGGCCATGATCTGGGTGCGCGCGCCCGGCAGATTCGCGACGACCTGCACGCACGCGTCAGTTTCACCCCCGCCGACCTGCTCGATATCCAGCTGGACGACCGCGCCGTGTTCCTCGGTCGCTGGCAACAGTTGTTGCAACGAACCCTGGCCGACAGCAAGGACCCCGCGCTGCAGCAGATGCGCCAGCTCACCCATGCCTGGCGCGGGCGCGCCGCCGTCGACAGCGTCGACTACCGGTTGGTGCGCGCATTCCGCAACGAGGTCGGCATGGCGGTGCTCACGCCGTTTGCCGCGCGAGTAAAGCAGCGGCACCCCGACTTCAGCTGGCCCGGCCAGAACAGTGCCGAAGCGGCGGTATGGATGCTGATCCAGCAACAACCTCGCTGGCTGCTCGATCCGAAATACGCGGACTGGCACGCGTTGCTCGTCGATGCCGCGCGCCAGGCCGCGGACAAACTCGGCGCGCAGCGCGGTGGCCTGGCCGCTCGTAGCTGGGGCGAACACAACCGCAGCGAGATCCACCACGCGTTGTCACCGGCGCTGCCCGCATGGCTGGCCCACTTCATCGACATGCCCGATCAGCCGCTGCCGGGCGACAACAACATGCCACGCGTCGCCGCACCGGGGTTCGGCGCCTCCGAGCGACTCGACGTGTCGCCCGGCCACGAAGCACAGGCCATCCTGGAAATGCCCGGCGGCCAGAGCGACAATCCGCTGTCGCCATTCTTCGGTGCGGGGCGTGAGGACTGGGTGCAGGGGAAACCGACACCGTTGTTGCCGGGACCCACGCAGCACACGCTGGTGCTCAAGCCGGCGCCTCGCTGAAATACATGGCTTCTCGCGCAGGGCAGCCAAACGGGTTGTCGCCCGAGACAGAGACTCGCCCGCAAAGCCACCTTTCCTACCTGCAGATCGGCTACCCGTGCTCCTTCCCTTGGAACTCAGGGACGGGGCGCACGCAGCGAGCGAAGCGGCCTGCACTTCAGCGCTTTTGCCTGGGAGTTTGTCGGGCTTGGGCGGTGGAGGCGAAAAGCTGCTGCACGAGGCCAGACAACAACACAGCCAGCTTTGCAGCCCGGCCGAGCAATGTCCGACAGGCTCCTGGCGCGACTAGGCCAGCGCCACGGCATCCGCGCCCGCAGCCAGGCGAACCGGGCACGACGGATCGCTCGCCGCACGCCATACCGCTTCCGCCACATCGAGCGCGCGGGTGATCGCAGGCGGCTCTCCTGTTCCTTCGCGGAGACGCTGAAAAATCCCCTGCGCGAAGTCGGCATAGGCCTCGGGAAAGCCTGCCTGCATCCGGGCTTGCGCGTTTTCACCGAAGCGTGTCTCCGGAGCCCGTCCCGGCAGCACCAGGTTCACCCGAACATGGAATGGCGCGAGTTCCAGCGCCAGCGATTCGGTGAACGCGTTCACCGCCGCCTTGCTCGCGGTGTACACGGATAGCAGGGGCAGCGATTTCAGCGTCACGCTTGAAGTGACGTTCACGATGACACCCGCCTTGCGCTGCCTGAACTGGGGCAACAGCGCCTGCGTCATCGCGATCGTGCCCAGGGTATTCGTCTCGAAGATCGCGCGGACGGTCTCCATCGACGTTCCTTCGAGGGCACTGAACAAACCGATGCCGGCGTTGTTGACCAGCACGTCGATCGGTCCCGCAGCGTCCACGGCCTGACGAATGCTTTCAACATCGGTGACATCGAGCGCGAGCACACGCAGATGCTCGGAATGGGGAAGCACGTCCTCGCGCGGCGTGCGCATCGTGGCGATGACCTTCCAGTCGCGATCGAGAAAGTAGCGGGCGGTTTCGAGGCCGAATCCGGACGAGCATCCGGTGATCAGAACGGTTTTCATGGCAGCTCCTGTGGGCGATTTGGGTACGGAAACGATAGATCGCCCCGACCGGACTTGCTACAGTTACAAGTCCATATTTCATTTGCAGGAGTCCGGCCATGATCGACCCGCTGGCGGAAGTTGTCTCGCTGCTCCAGCCGGGCGCCCGGTTTTCAAAGGTCGTCAACGGAGCGGGCGCCTGGCGTATCCGCCGCGCGGAAGCGGGACAGCCGTTCTACTGCGTGATCCTCGACGGTTCGTGCCACCTCGCGGTCGACGGCCACGAGCCGATCCCGCTCCAGAAGGACGACTTTGTCCTGATCCCTTCGGCACATGGCTTCACGATGTCGAGCATCCAGCCGATGGCATCGGAAGACTTCACCACGCCCGTCGCGCTGCTCCACGGCGAGTTCGGGCTCGGCGTGGAAGGCGCGTCGCCCGACGTTCTGTTGCTCGTGGGCCACTGCAGCTTCGGCTCGCCGGACGCCGCCTTGCTGGTATCGCTGCTGCCGCAACTCGTGCATGTTCGCGGCGAGAGAAGACTGGCCACCCTCGTGCAACTTATCGGCGAAGAATCCCGCGAGCAGCGGCCCGCGCGCGATGTCATCGTGGCTCGCCTGCTGGAGGTCCTGCTCATCGAAGCGCTCCGATCCACGGCCGGGACGGCAGCATCGCCAAGCCTCCTGCGCGGGCTCGCCGACGCACGCCTGGCGGTCGCGATACGACGAATGCACGAAAGCCCGACCCGATCATGGACGGTGGCGCAACTGGCAAAAGAAGCCGCGCTCTCCCGCTCGGCATTCTTCGAGCGATTCCGACGCGCCGTGGGTGTCGCCCCAATGGAATACCTGCTCGCTTGGCGCATGGCGCTGGCGAAAAACCTGCTGCGCCAAAAACAAGGCGGCATCGCCGAAGTGGCGGAGCGCGTCGGCTACAGCTCCGCCAGCACGTTCAGCGTCGCCTTCGCTCGCCATGTCGGCGTGCCGCCGACGCGGTATGCGCGAGAGCAGACCGACAGCGCATCGATGGATTGAAAAAAAGTACCGGAGACCAATGGCACTTACTTGAGCCCCGTTCGTCCCCGGATCAGGTCCTGTCTCTCAATCAGATTTCCCTTGAATGCCACGGTAAAAGCCGGCGGGCAGTGCCCGCCCTACGATCGTCGCGCCGTAGGGCGGGCACTTCCCGCCGGCTCCTCTGCACCAATGCAAGAGATGATCAAGAGCCAGGATCAGGTCCGGGGCAGGCTCTGAGCGGCACACAAGAAACGCAACATATGTGTTGATGTCAACACATATGTTGCTATGGTGTTGCCACATGGTCAGGGACAGCCATGAAATACAGGAGGTCCCGAGTAACCGCCTTTTGCTCGTCACCGGACGTCTCATGAAATACCCCGTCAGACTCCAGCACCTCGGCGACGATGAAATCATGGTCACCTGCCCCGACCTGCCCGCCATGACGTCGGTAGGCACTGGCAAAGACGATGCTCTGCGGCAAGCCGTCGATGGCATAGCAAGCGCCCTGCAAATCCTCATCAACGACCGCCAAGCCATCCCGAAACCAAGTGCCCCGAAACGCGGCATGAAACTGGTCGAGCTGCCACCGCTGGCCGTGGCCAAGATCGGCCTCTACAGGGCCATGCTTCAACACGGCATCCGCAAATCCGAACTGGCCCGCCGCCTCCAGGTACACCTGCCACAGATCGACCGGCTGATCGATCTACGCCACAAGTCGAAACTGGACCAGGTGCAGGCCGCGCTGGAGGCTGTTGGCTATCGCATGGAGATCAAGGTGATGGCGGCATAGGCGGATGACCCGTGCGATGCGACTGGCACCTGCCAGTTCCATCGCTCCATTGCTTCTGGTGCGACCATTGGCCGGATTTGTTTATCAGAAAGCCGAAGATCCAGGTGGAGTAGACACATAGACGGACGTGACTTTCACGGATAACACCAACGTCCGTTATCGGCCAGCACGGCCGGTGGACCCCTTCAAATGATCGCCGCAAAGCGGCCGTTCGCGAGCGGTTGAAATGGGGCAGAACACCCTCTAGATGCGCATTGTCTGGAAGGCACTTGCAACAGAACGAGTGGTACGCTATTACTACGCAATGCGAAGTACGTCAGACGTAGTAAAAATCGAAAGGGATGCGGGAATGGGGCACTACTCCGATCCGCCATTACTGGTGCTCGCCAGCTTGGCCACGGGGCCTA
>DASRUB010000289.1:0-2917 GCA_035655635.1 Rhodanobacter sp.
TCCGGCCGGTACAACTCGCCATGCAGATGCTGCACGTCGGCGCGCGTGATGCGCCCGATCGAACCGGGCGTACCCTCGCGCGAGTGGCCGTAGACACCGTCGCCGAACACGCCGCGGCTGGCCGCGAGCGAGGCCAGCGCGGTGGGCTGACTCAGTTGCAGGCGAAGGTCGTCGAGCGCCTGCGCCTTGGCGCGCTGCAACTCATCGGCGCTGAAGTCCGGCTGCCGCACCACCTCGGCCAGCAAGCCCAGCGCCGCTGGCAATTTCGGCGTGGTCACGGTGATGCCGACCGAGCTCTCGTCCCAGCCAGCGGAGGCATTCAGCGTGCCGCCCAAAGCCTCGGCGGCAGCGGCAATCTGCGGCGCGGTCTTGCCCGCCGCGCCCTTGCTCAGCAGATTGACGGTGAGGTCCGCCAGCCCGGCCAGCCTGGGCGGGTCCATCTCGCCACCTCGACGTACCAAAAGCTGTGCGGTCACCAGCGGCAGGTCGGCCCGGCGCACGCTGATCACCTGCAGTCCATTGGGCAAGGTCTGCGCGGTCGACGTGGGCACGTTCAGTGGCGCGGCGGGGCCCGGCGTCGGCGGCGTGGTCGGGAAACTGGCGGCCGAAGGCGTTCCTGCCATTACGCTGCCGCAGGCAAACAGGATGGCCGCAAAGACGGCCATACGCAGGTGGGTGATGCGGCTCATTTCGCTGCTCCCTTGGCGGCGGCCGGCGTGGCCCTGGCCTGCGGCAGGTAGTCGATGGTGACCTTCTTCGCGCCGGTGACGTATTTCTGCAGCACGCGATGCACGTCCTTCGCGCTGACTTTCTGCAGCGCGGACAAATCGTCATTGACGTGTCCGACGTTGCCGTCGATCAGGCTTGCCTCGCCCAGCGCGAAGGCGATGCCCTGCGCCGTCTGGCGCTGCTTCAGTTCGCCGGTGAGCAACTGGGTCTTGACCTTGTCCAGCTCGGCGTCAGCGATCGGCTGGGTGGCCAGCCAGATGATCTCCTCGCTCAGCAACTTCTCCGCTTCCGCCGGCTGGTGCCCGCTGGCGAGAATCGCGTAGACGGTGAACAGGCCCGGCCCGACGCGCTCGTCGGCAACCGCGCCCACTTTCTGGGCGACCTGATGGCGATACACCAGTGACTGGTACAGGCGCGAGGAATCACCCTGCGCCAGCAGGGCGGCGGCGACCTGCAGCGGGATGCGATCGGCGCTGTCCGCCGCCGGCGGGATCAGCCAGGTCATCGCCACGGCAGGCAGCGGTGTGGTCTCGCTGGTCACGGTGTAGCGCTGGTCCTTCTTGCGCGCCGGCTCCTTCGCGGTGACCTGCGGGATCGGCGTGGCCGGCTTCTGGATCCAGCCGAAGTAGTCATCGACCCAGGCGTCGAGCCGCTGCGGGTCGAAGTCGCCGGCAACGATCAGGGTGGCGTTGTCGGGACGGTAGAAGGTGTTGTGGAAGTCGATCACATTCTGCAGCGAGGCCGCTTCCAGATCGGCAATGCTGCCGATGGTCGGGCGCTGGTACGGATGCACCGCGTACGAATGCGGGTCAATCGCGTTGAACAGCTTGCCGTACGGATTGGCCAGCACGCTCTGGCGGTATTCCTCCTCCACCACCGCGCGCTCGGACTTGAAGTTCTTCTCGTCCACGTTGAGGCCAGACAGCCGGTCGGCCTCGGCCCACAGCAGGGTGCGCAAATGATTGCTCGGCACGATCTCGAAGTAATTGGTGACGTCGTCACCGGTGGACGCGTTGTTGGCGCCGCCGACGTCTTCGGTGAGCCGGTCCATCTGCTCGGCGTGCATGTGCCTGGTGCTCTTGAACATCAGGTGTTCGAACAGATGGGCGAAGCCGGAGCGCCCCTGCGGGTCATCCTTGGAGCCGACGTGGTACCACATCTGCACCGCCACATTCGGGCTGGCGTGATCCTCCACGCTGATCACCTGCAGGCCGTTGGGCAGGGTGCGCTGGTGGTACTGGATCGGCGGAATGGCGAGCTCCATGGCCTGCACCGGGGGCGAACCCACCGTGACCACGAGCAGTCCGAGCGAAAACATCAAGGTGGCCGAACGCAAACGCTTGGTCATCCGCAGTCCTTTCGGGTGGGAAACGCCAACGATAGCAAGCTGCGCGCCTGCCAAGAATGGTCGGCGGAGAACTTTTTTTACCCGGATAGTATTGACATCCGTTTTGACCCGGATAGAATGCAGTCGAATAATTTACCCGGATAGAAACAATGTCGTCGCAAGCCACCACCTGCATTGCTTTTGATGGCCAGACGCGCATTGCCCAAGGCGCGCTCGCCGAGGTGGCGCTCGCCGCGAAACAGCGGCTGGATTCCGGCTCCGCCGGGCCGCTGCTGGTGTTCGACGAGCTTGACAGTCACCAGGTCGAGATTGATTTTCGTGGCAGCGTCGAGGATACGCTGGCCCGTCTCGCGCCGAACCCCGCCACCGCGGAACCGGCAAGCCGGGGACCGGGACGCCCGAAGCTTGGCGTGGTGGCGCGCGAAGTCACGCTGTTGCCGCGGCACTGGGAGTGGCTGGGACGGCAACCGGGCGGTGCGTCGGGCGCGCTGCGGCGGTTGGTGGAGCACTCCATCCGCCAGGGTGGCGCCAAGGAGCGCGCGCGCCAGGCGATGGAATCCGTGGATCGCTTCATGCGCGTGATGGCCGGCAACGAGGCCGGTTACGAAGAGGCCTCGCGTGCATTCTATCGGGGTGACCGCGAGCGTTTTGCCATATTGATCGCCAGTTGGCCCACGGACGTGCGCGCGCACGTGCGCCAGCTTGCAGCGATTGCCTGGGACGAGCAACAAAGCGCCGACTGAATCCGTCGGCAGCAGCCCAAATCCCACACTCCACGCTGCCCCGGCGACCTCGCCGTGGCAGCAGTCCATGATCGCCGGATCCCGACCATGATCGCCA
>DASRUB010000290.1:0-8464 GCA_035655635.1 Rhodanobacter sp.
TCCGCCACATGAAGACGGTGGAGCGGATCATTGGCCATCGCCGCGGTACTGGGGGGTCGTCCGGGGTGAGCTTCCTCAAGAAGGCGCTGGATCTGGAATTCTTTCCGGAATTGCTGGACGTGCGCACCACGCTGGAGTGAGAGGTTGTGCATTTTTCAACCTCTCGGCCCGGCCACGGCGAGGGCATGGATCGCCCGAGTTGAGGCAACGCAGGAGCAGTTGCCCGAGGGCCGGGCGCGGATCGGGCACGCAAATGCTTGATTCGCGTGAGCGAGTACGGGCCCGTACCGGACTCGCGATAGAAGAAAATCACAGGAAGTGATTTTTTTCACAAGCTCTGAGCGACCGTTTTCCCCGTGGCATGATCCGGGCTTCAGCCACGGCAGAGGGATCGCGCATGAACAGTGCCACCGCAACGGGGCAGTCGGGAGCATGCACCGACGACCGATGGGGCCATCCGCGCCAGTTGTGGATGTTGCTGGGCGTCACCGTCGGCCTGAATTTCGCGTTCTACGGCTTCCGCGCATTCCTGGCACCTTATATCGCGCAAAGTTTCTACGGGCATCTTGGCGCCGCCGAAGCGCAACGGCATGCGTACCTGCTGACCAGTGGCTTCCTGGCCCTGATGTATGCCACGCCGATCATTGGCGGCTATGTGGCCGACAAGATCCTGGGCGAAACGCGGGCGCTGGCGATGTCGCTGTGGTTGTGCGCGCTGGCGCTGCTGCTGATGGCGCTGCCCAGCCTGTTCGGTTTCGAGTTGGGCCTGGCGCTGTTTGCACTATCGACCGGCCTGGGCATTCCGCTGACGGTGCTGATCGGACGCAATTACCCCGCCGGGGACTCGCGCCGCGACGGCGGCTATACGCTGTTCTATCTGGCGATCAACCTGGGCGCGTTTGTCACCCCCTTCATTTGTGCCGATCTGATCGGCCATCGCTACGGCTATCGCTGGGGTTTCGTGGCGGCGGCTGTCGGCATGGCGCTGGCCGCGCTGCTGTTCCAGTGGCGCAAGCCACGACTCGATGCGCTGATGCCCGGTGGCCACCATTTGCACGGGCCGATGTCGACGGGATGGGTGCTGCTGGTGATCGCCGTGCTGCTCTATCCCACCGCCGTGCTGCTGGCCTTTCCCACCGTGTTGAGCTGGGCCATGTACGCGTTGATGGGTTTGCTGGTGCTGTATTTCGTGGTCAGCTGCGTGCGCCGGCGCGACCGCGTGCAGACGCAGCGCTACCTTGCGTTGCTGTTGCTGTTCGTGGCGCTGGTGGTGTTCTGGGCGTTCAGCCTGCAGGGCGTGACCTCGCTCAATTTCCTGGCTCGCGACCATGTGGATGCGCCGTTCGATTTCAGCTGGTTCCAGTCGGCCAATCCCTTGTACATCCTGATCCTGGCGCCGCTGCTGGCGATGCTTTGGCCGTGGCTGGGCCGGCGCGGCCGCGATCCTTCCACGCCACGCAAGTTCGGCATCGGCCTGCTGCTGGTGGCGGCCAGCTACGGCGTGCTGGTGTATGCCATCGGCCACCTGCAGCATGCGGACGGCCGCATCGGATGGTGGCCGCTGGCCTTGTGCTACCTGTTGCAGACGCTGGGCGAGCTGGCCCTGATGCCGATCGGTTATGCCCTCGTAGGCCAGCTGGCAGCACCCGAAGAAGCCTCGCTGGCGATGGGCGGCTGGTTCTTCGGTGTGGCGCTGGCCTACCAGTTGGCCGGCTGGATCGCCACGCTGACCATCCAGACACCCGCCGCCGGATCGGCGATGACCGGCATGGCGGACTATGCGCAAGTCTACGGGCAGTTGTTCGGCTGGGGCATCGGCGTGGCCCTGCTGTTCCTGCTCGCGGCGCCATGGATACGCCGCCTGATGCACGGGCTGCGCTGACTCTAGGAGCGTGGGTCGCAGAAACCGTCCGGGCTGCAAAGTCGCCTGCTTGGTTCACTATCCGCCAATTCGCCGCCCATAGAACGACTATGGGCCGGCGAACCGTCGAAAAACTGCCCCGGCGCATGCAACTTTGACCAGCTTCGCTGTTGTAAAGCTCTTCGCCTCGAACGTTTCTGTGGCCCACACTCCTGGTGCCGCGCGCGGCGTGACGTTCTGCCGCACCTCCCCGGCGTGGCGCCACGGTTGACGTAAGGCGGCGCGCCGGGTACATCTGGCCGTTCGCAAAATCTTGCGACAAGCATATCCAAGGGAAATCCATGAGCCAGGTCACCCCCAGCGGCGCCGCGACGCCGGCACCCGAATACCCGCAACTGCTCGGTCATCCGAAGCCGCTATGGATGCTGTTCATGGCGGAATTCTGGGAGCGCTTCGCCTTCTACGGCATGCGCTGGGCGCTCACGCTGTACATCGTGGCGCAGTTCTTCGGCGGTGATGAAGCGGGGCAGGCCTCGGCCAGCCGTACCTATGGTGCCTACCTGGCGCTGGTCTATGCCACCGCGGTGTTCGGTGGCTATATCGCCGACAAGATCATCGGCTACCAGCGCTCGATCCTGCTTGGCGCCGTGGTGATGGCCGCCGGCCTGTTCATGGTGATGGTGCCGCAGCACGAAATCTTCATGCTCGGCCTGGCCACGATCATCGTCGGCAATGGCCTGTTCAAACCCAACATCTCCTCGATGGTCGGCCAGTTGTACGCGCCAGGGGACTCGCGCCGCGACCGCGGCTTCACCCTGTTCTACATGGGCATCAACGCGGGCGCCCTGATCGCGCCAATCCTCACCAGCTATCTCGCCGAACGGGTCTTCGGTACCCCGCAACACGACAACTACCACGTGGTGTTCGCCGCTTCCGGCGTGGGCATGCTGATCAGCCTGGTGTGGTTCTGGTTCGGTCGACGCCAGCTTGGCCCGGTGGGCAAGCCGGCACCCGAGATTGCCAACCCGATGCGCGTGGTCTACGTGGCCATAGGCGTCCTGCTGGCGATTCCGCTGGTCTACCTGTTGATGGATCGTGCCGGGGCCGTGGTGCTCCAGTGGTTGCTCACTGCACTGTTCATCGGCGTGGGCGTGATGCTGGTGGTCGAGGCGATCCGCACCGGCCGGGTGCAGGTTCAGCGGGTGATCGCGATGCTGATCATCTTCACCTTCAACGTGCTGTTCTGGATGTTCTTCGAACAGGCCGGCAGCTCGTTCAACTTCCTGGCCCAGCACATCGTCGACCGCGACATCGGCGGTTGGGCGTTCCCGATCGGCTGGTTCCAATCAGTCAATCCGATCGCGATCGTGCTGCTGGCGCCGCTGGTGGCGCTGCTCTGGGGCTGGCTGGACAAGCGCCGCATCGAGCCGTCGATTCCGCGCAAGTTCGGCCTGGGCCTGATCGGCAATGCGCTGGGTTTCGCGGTGCTGTGGTATGCACTGTCCAGCCTGGTCGGTAGCGGCGGCATGATCCCGCTGTGGCCGCTGGTGCTGTGCTACGTGCTGCAGACTGCCGGCGAGCTGTGCCTGTCGCCGATCGGCCTGTCGATGGTGACCAAGCTGGCGCCGATCCGGCTGGTTGGCCTGGGCATGGGTGGCTGGTTCCTGTCCACCGCGATCGGCAACAATCTGGCCGGCCTGTTCGCCGCCCATGTCAGCGGTGAGGAAGGCATGACCGTGGCCTCGGCCTTGTCCGGCTACACCACGGGTTTCTGGATCCTGCTCGGTGGCGGCGTGTTGCTGTTCCTGATCGCGCCGCTGATCAACAAGCTGATGCACGGGGTAAGGTGAGGGCTGGGACGGAAAAACGGCGACGACGCGAGCTCCTGCTCTTCGCGAATCCCGAATCCCGTCAAAGCAACTTGTCCAGTATCCGCGTCAGCCAGTGCTGCTCCTCGGCATCGAGTTTTGCCAGCACGTCGCGTTCGCGCGCCCGCGCCATCGGCGCGACCTCATCGTGCATCGCCCAGCCGGACTCGGTAAGGCTCAGCACCGAGCGGCGCTTGTCGTTGTCGTGGGTGGCCCGGTCGACCCGGTCGGCGGCGACGAGCCGCGACAACGCGCGGCTCACCGCCACCTTGTCCATCGCGGTGCGCTCAGCGACCTCGCGCGCCGACATGCCCTCGAAGCGTGCCAGCACGGCCATCACCCGCCACTCCGTCATCGAGATGTCGTAGCGACTCTGGTAGTCGTCGGCGATCGCCTGGCTGATCGTGTTGGACAGGATCGACAGCCGGTAAGGCAGGAAATGTTCCAGCTGCAGCGGCGCGTGCTCGGCAGTGGGGGGGGCAGGGCGGCGCTTGGCGGGCATTGCGGCGGTGATCCTTGCAAATGGTTACATATGAAACTATAACGTGGGATTACCACCGATGGTGGCACGCTCATGTGCTGCCATCGTGCACCGACACACAGGAGAGCGCCATGAACGCCCAGCCGAACCTTGGCATGCAGGTCACCACGTTCGACAACCCGATGGGTATCGATGGCTTCGAGTTCGTCGAATTCGCCGCCCCGACCGGTCGCGCCGACGAACTGCACGACTTGTTCAAGCGGATGGGCTTCAGCGCGGTACTGAAGCACAAGACGCGGCGGATTACCGTGTATCGGCAGAACGGCGTGAACTTCCTGCTCAACGAGGAGCCGGCTTCGTTCGCCGCCGACTTCGCCGAAAAGCACGGCCCCAGCGCCTGCGGTTTCGCGATCCGCTTCAAGAAGTCCGCGGCCGAGGTGCTTGCCACGGTGCTCGGCAATGGCGGCGAAGCGATGACCGACAAGGCCGCCAGCAAGGCGGTCGATGCATCGGTGGTCAAGGGCATCGGCGACTGCATGCTGTACCTGGTCGACCGCTACGGCGGCGCCGGCAGCATCTACGACGCCGATTACGTACCCATCGAGGGTGCCGGGCAGAACCCGGCCGGGTTCGGCCTCACCTTCATCGACCACCTGACCCACAACCTGTACTTCGGCAACATGCAGAAGTGGTCGGACTACTACGAGAAGCTGTTCAACTTTCGCGAGATCCGCTACTTCGACATCAAGGGCGCCAAGACCGGCCTGGTGTCCAAGGCGATGACCGCGCCGGACGGCATCGTGCGCATTCCGCTGAACGAGTCGAACGACCCGAAGAGCCAGATCAACGAATACCTCGATGCCTACAAGGGCGAGGGCATCCAGCACATCGCCTGCTTCACCGACGACATCTACGCCACGGTGGAGAAGATGCGCGAAGCGGGGGTGGAGTTCCTCGATACGCCGGACAGCTATTTCGAAGTGATCGACGAGCGCATCCCGAACCATGGCGAAGACGTGCCGCGGCTGGCGAAGAACAAGATCCTGATCGACGCCGACAAGGAAACGAAGAAGCGCCTGCTGCTGCAGATTTTCACCCAGAACAACATCGGCCCGATCTTCTTCGAGATCATCCAGCGCAAGGGCAACGAAGGGTTTGGCGAAGGCAATTTCCAGGCCCTGTTCGAGAGCATCGAGCGCGACCAGATGAAGCGCGGTTTCCTGTGAGCCGAATGTTGCGCGGCCCTTCGACTTCGCCAGTCCTGAGCTTGTCGAAGGGCTCAGGATGATCGGGATTTATCGTACCGTTCGCCCTGAGCGTAGGCCCGAAGGGCCGAAGTCGAAGGGCAGCCAAGCGACCAGATCGTCAAGAAAGCCAGAGAAATGGAATTCACTCTCTACATCCTCGAATGCGCTGACGGATCGTTTTACATCGGCCATACCGACGACCTCGGCCAGCGGCTCGCACAACACGACCAAGGGAAGGGTTGCGTCTACACCTCGACTCGACGCCCATTGAAGTTGCTTCACACGGAAGGTTTCGAAACGCGTTACGAAGCTTTGACCATGGAGCGCAAGCTGAAAGGTTGGAGCAGGGCAAAGAAGCTGGCGTACATGGCTGGTGATTGGAAAGCTGTCGGTGATCTGGCCAAAGGCAAACACCGGCATCAACGCCCGTCGTGAGGCGCTTCGACTCCGCTTGCTGCGCAAGCTACGCTCAGCGCGAACGGTGTCGGGTACGGCATCGCTTTCACCCCGTTCTCCCTGAGCCCTTCGACAAGCTCAGGACAGGCGGAGTCGAAGGGCAAGTCCACCTCGAGCAGGAAATTCGGAGTAACCACAGTGAACGTGCCATCACCTTACCAATCCGGTTTCGGCAACGAGTTTGCCAGCGAGGCGATCGATGGCACCCTGCCGGTCGGGCAGAACTCGCCGCAGCGCGTGGCGCATGGTCTCTACGCCGAGCAACTGTCGGGCACGGCTTTCACCGCGCCACGCCACCTCAACCGGCGCAGCTGGCTGTACCGGATTCGACCGGCGGCGGTGCATGAGCCGTTCCAGCCGCTGGCGCACGCCACCTTCCACAACCGTTTCGACGAGGCACCGGCGACGCCGAACCAGCTGCGCTGGGATCCGCTGCCGCTGCCGGGAAAGCCGACCGACTTCATCGATGGGCTGGTCACGCTCGCCGGCAATGGCGGACCGGCCGGGCAGGCTGGTGTGGGTATCCACGTCTATACGGCCAATCGCTCGATGCAGGGCCGCTTCTTCCATGACGCCGACGCTGAGCTGCTGATCGTGCCGCAGCACGGCCGCCTGCGTCTGGCTACCGAGCTGGGTGTGATCGAACTCGAGCCGCAGGAGATCGCGGTGATCCCGCGCGGCGTGCGCTTTCGCGTCGACCTGCTCGACGGCGAGGCGCGCGGCTACGTCTGCGAGAACTTCGGTGCGCTGCTGCGTCTGCCCGAGCTTGGCCCGATCGGCTCCAACTGCCTGGCCAACGCGCGTGATTTCCTCACCCCGGTGGCGGCGTTCGAGGACGTCGACGGCCATTTCGAACTCATCGCCAAATTCCAGGGCGCGTTATGGGCGGCATCGATTGACCACTCGCCGCTGGACGTAGTCGGCTGGCACGGCAACTGTGCGCCGTACAAGTACGATCTGCGCCATTTCAACCCGATCGGCTCGATCAGCGTGGATCATCCCGATCCGTCGATCTTCACCGTGCTGACCTCGGCCAGCGACACCGCGGGCACGGCGAACATGGACTTCGCAATCTTCCCGCCGCGCTGGCTGGTGGCGCAGCACACGTTCCGGCCGCCGTGGTTCCATCGCAACGTGGCCAGCGAGTTCATGGGCCTGATCACCGGCGTGTACGACGCCAAGGCCGAAGGCTTCGCGCCCGGTGGCGCCTCGCTGCACAACTGCATGAGCGGGCACGGCCCGGATGCGGCCACGTTCGAGAAGGCCTCGAACGCCGACCTGTCGAAGCCCGATGTGATCGGCGGCACCATGGCCTTCATGTTCGAGACGCGCATGGTGATCCGGCCCACGCGTCAAGCGCTGGACGCGCCGCAGTTGCAAGTCGGCTACCCGCAGTGCTGGCAGGGGCTGCGCAAGCATTTCAAGGAGCCATGATGATTTGACATCGTGACGTCATCGCATCACGATGCACCTGTCTGTATTGACCGGAAGCGGATCATGCGCACTACGCTCGACATTCCTGAACGCGAGCACGTCTTGTTCACCAGCCTGGCGCGCCAGCAGGGCGTCAGCTTCAGCAAACTGGTGGTGGAGCTGGCGCTGCGTGGGCTGAAGGCGCCAGCCAATGTGGCGGATGCACCAGGCAACTACGATGTCGACGCCGAAACAGGCCTCGGTGTGTTTCGCACCGGTCGGCCGGTCACCATCGACGATGTCAGGGCGCTGGACGACGAATGGTGACGCGTTTGCTGGACGCCAACGTGCTGATTGCGCTGTTCGCCGGCGACCACGTACACCACGCCATCGCCCGCGACTGGTTCGTTGCCCTGCGCGGAGAATTCGCCACCTGTCCGGTGGTGGAAGGGGCGTTGACGCGCTGGATCGTGCGCATCAGCGACCACGACGGCATGCGCGATGCGCAGCGCGAACTGGGCAAGCTTGCCGCCGATCCGCGTCACCGGTTCTGGCCGGACGATCTGCCGTACGCGCAGGTTCGTGCGCACGGGGTGCTTGGTCACAAACAAGTGACAGACGCCTATCTGGCAGAGTTGGCACGCAAGCACCGGGGGCGTCTGATCACGCTCGACCGCGGCCTCGCGGCATTGCATGACGATGTCGCCGAATTGATAGCTACTTGAAGGGCATTCCATGAAACTCGGATCACTGAAGCAAGGCGGCCGTGACGGCACGCTGATTGTCGTCAATCGCGACCTCACGCACGCGGTGAAGGCCACTGATGTCGCGCCGACGCTGCAGGCGGCGCTGGACGACTGGTCTAACGCGGCGCCGCGACTGAACGCCCTGTCCGAGCAGCTCAACGCCGGCAAGACCAGCGGTGCGTTTGTTCTGGACATGGACGCACTGGCCTCTCCGCTGCCGCGTGCGTATGAGTTCGTCGACGGCAGCGCCTATCTGCCGCATGTCGAGCGCGTACGCCGTGCGCGTGGCGCCACCGTGCCGGAGAGCTTCTATACCGATCCACTGATGTACCAGGCGACCAGCGCCGGCTTCCTCGGCCCGCGCGATCCGGTGGTGGTGCCCAGCGAGGATT
>DASRUB010000291.1:0-14935 GCA_035655635.1 Rhodanobacter sp.
AACCCAGCGCCTGTACATCGACGGCACGATGCGGCACGGCCTGGGAACCATCGACCAGCAGCGGAATGCCGCGCTTGCTGCACTCTTTCGCGATCTCGCGCACCGGATTGACCGTACCGAGCACGTTGGAGACGTGGGTGACGCAGGCCAGCTTCACGTCCGGCGTCAGCATGTCGAGATATTTCTCGACGATCAGTTCGCCGCGCTCGTTGATCGGCGCCGCCTTGACCGTGGCGCCGCTGCGTGCGGCCACCAGTTGCCAAGGAACGATGTTGGCGTGGTGCTCCATCACCGAGGTCAGGATCGCATCACCGGCCTTCAGCCGCGGCAGCGCATAGCTGTAGGCCACCAGATTGGTGGCCTGGGTCGTGCCCGAGGTCAGGATCACCTCGTTGCGTGAGGGCGCATTGATGAAGCGTGCCAGCTTGTCGCGCGTGCCTTCGTACGCCGCGGTGGCTTCCTCGCCCAGCTGATGCACGGCGCGCGACACGTTCGCGTTGTGTTCGCGGTAATGCGTATTCACCGCCTCGATCACCGTCAGCGGCTTCTGGCTGGTGTTGGCGTTGTCCAGGTACACCAGTGGCTTGCCGTGCACGCTGCGGGCAAGCAGCGGAAAATCCGCGCGGATGCGCTGGACGTCGAAGACGGTGGGGCTGCTGGCTTGTGCATTCATGATGATGTGTTTCGCTTCAATCAGGTTCGGTGCGAGAGCTGCCGCTCACCCCTGCCCTCTCCCCGCAGGGGAGAGGGTTTCCCGGGTTTCGATGTGCTCTTTGGTCACATCGATCAGGTGCTTGGCAATTGTTCGACCAGCAGGGTGGACAGGTGTTCGCGCAGCGCTTCGTTGGGGAGATCGCCCAGCACGGCGCGACAGAAGGCAGCCGTGAGCACGGCGCGTGCTTCGGCCAGCGGGATGCCGCGCGAACGCAGGTAAAACAGCGATCGCTCGTCGAGCTGGCCGACGGTGGCGCCGTGGGCGGCCTTTACTTCGTCGGCGTAGATCTCCAGCTCCGGCTTGGTGTCGATCTCGGCACCGGGCGACAGCAACAGGTTCTTGTTGCTGAGATTGGCGTCACTGCCATCCGCACCCGGCGCCACCACGATGGCCCCACGAAAGACCCCGCGTGCGCGATCGTTGGCCACGCCACGCCAGGTCGAATCGGAGGTGGTGTTCAGTGCCTGATGGCGGATCGCCAGCTGGGTGTCGATGTGCTGGCGACCGTGCGGCATGAACACGCCGCGAGTATGCAGGTGTGCCCCGTCGCCGACCAGTTCGACCCTGAGGTCATGCCGCACCAATGCGCCGCCCAGCTCAAACACGTGCAAAGTAGCCTCGGCCCGGGCCTGCAGATGGAGGCTGCTGCGGCGGAACAGGTTGGTGCTGGTTGCCGCGTTTTGCAGCACGGTGTGCTGCAAGCGGGCGCCTTCGTGCAACTCGATGTCGCTGACCAGGGTGGCCAGGTGGACCGGCTCGCCGCTGCCCAGATGCTGCTCCACCAGGTTCAATTCCGCACCGTTTCCCACCTCGATCACGTTGCGGGCGTGCCACGCCAGATCGACTTCGGCAGCGGCCGCGACAAACACGAGATGCACGGGTCGGGCAATCTTCGCGTTGGCAGCGACGCGCAACACGACGCCGTCTCGGGCACTCGCGGCGTTGATGCGGGCGAACGCATCGCCAGGCTCGCGATAGTGTCGGGACAGGGAGAAGCGCAGCGGTTCCGCGTCGCCGGCGAGCGCCTGCGACAAGGGCTGCAGGGTCAGCCCTTCGGGCAGCCCAGCCAGCTCCGACAGCTCGGCCCGAAATACCCCGTTGACGAATACCAGGCGCGGCCCGTCCACGCCTAGCAGCGCCATGCTGGCCGCGTCCACGGCAACTTGCGGTGCCGCCACGTCGACGGCGGAAAAGCGACGTTGGGCAAGCGCACGCAGCGCGGTGTATTTCCACGCCTCCACCCGCGCATCCGGCAGGCCGCTGGTGGCGAACGCCTTGAGGTTTTGCTGCCGCGCGTCGTCCAGCCAGGCGATCCCGCTGCGCGGCAACGGCGCGTCCAGCAGGGAATCCACCAGCGGCTGCGAAGCGGGCTGGCTCATGCCACGGCTCCCGCCGGATGCCGCTCGGCGAGACCGGCGTAGCCCTGCTCCTCCAGCTTCAGCGCCAGCGACTTGTCGCCACTCTCGACAATGCGGCCATCGGCCAGCACGTGCACGAAATCCGGCACCACGTAGTCGAGCAGGCGCTGGTAGTGGGTGATCATCAGGAATGCGCGCTCCGGCGAGCGCAGCGTGTTGACCCCCTGTGCCACCTGCTTCAGCGCATCGATGTCGAGCCCGGAATCGGTCTCATCGAGGATCGCCAGTTTGGGCTCCAGCACCGCCATCTGGAAAATCTCGTTGCGCTTCTTCTCGCCGCCGGAGAAACCTTCGTTGACGGCGCGGTGCAGCAACTCGTCGGAAATCTGCATCACCTTGAGCTTCTCGCGCACCAGTTTCAGGAACTGCATGGAATCGAGCTCCTTCTCACCGCGCGTCTTGCGCTGCGCATTCAGCGCCGCACGCAGGAAATAGGTGTTGTTGACGCCGGGAATCTCCACCGGGTACTGGAACGCCATGAACACGCCGGTCGCAGCGCGCGCCTCCGGCGCCATGGTCAGCAGGTCCATGCCGTTGTAGCTGACCGTGCCCTCGGTCACTTCATAACCGTCGCGGCCGGACAGCACGTTGCCCAGGGTCGACTTGCCGGCGCCGTTCGGGCCCATGATCGCGTGCACCTCGCCCGCGTTCACGCTGAGGCTCAGCCCCTTGAGGATTTCCTTGCCCTCGACGCGGGCGTGCAGATTTTCGATTTTCAGCATTTTGGATCCGGGATTGGAGATTCGGGATTAGGGATTCGAAAGGGCATTCGGAGCGGCTTTGGCGAATTCCAAATCCCGTATCCCGAATCCCGGCCTTGTCAGCCCACGGCGCCTTCCAGCGAAACTTCAAGCAGCTTCTTCGCCTCCACCGCGAACTCCATCGGCAGCTCGCGGAAGACCTGCTTGCAGAAACCATCGACGATCATCGACACCGCGTCTTCCTCACCGATGCCGCGGGCGCGGCAATAGAACATCTGGTCGTCGGAGATCTTCGAGGTGGTGGCCTCGTGCTCGACAATCGCGGTGGGGTTCTTCACTTCCATGTACGGGAAGGTGTGCGCGCCACACTTCTTGCCGATCAGCAGGCTGTCGCACTGGGTGTAGTTGCGCGCACCTTCGGCGCCCTTCTCCATCTTCACCAGACCGCGATAGCTGTTGGAGCTGCGCCCGGCGCTGATGCCTTTGGAGACGATCTTGGACTTGGTGTGCTTGCCCAGGTGGATCATCTTGGTGCCGGTATCGGCCTGCTGGAAGTGGTGGGTCAAAGCCACCGAGTAGAACTCGCCCACCGAGCGGTCGCCGCGCAGGATCACGCTGGGATATTTCCAGGTGATCGCCGAGCCGGTTTCGACCTGGGTCCAGCTGATCCTGGAATCGTCGCCGCGGCAGTCACCCCGCTTCGTCACGAAGTTGTAGATGCCGCCCACACCGTTCTCGTCGCCGGGGTACCAGTTCTGCACGGTGGAGTATTTGATCTGCGCTTTCTCCAGCGCGACCAGCTCGACCACCGCCGCGTGCAGCTGGTTTTCGTCGCGCTTCGGCGCCGTGCAGCCTTCGAGGTAGGACACATGGGCGCCCTCCTCGGCCACGATCAGGGTACGCTCGAACTGGCCGGTGTTCTGCGCGTTGATGCGGAAATAGGTGGACAGTTCCATCGGGCAACGCACGCCCTTCGGAATGAACACGAAGCTGCCGTCGGAGAACACCGCCGAGTTGAGCGCGGCGAAGAAGTTGTCGCCGGTGGGCACCACGCTGCCCAGGTATTTACGCACGATATCCGGGTATTCGCGGATCGCTTCGCTCATCGAGCAGAACAACACGCCGGCATCGGCCAGTTGCTTGCGGAAGGTGGTGCCGACCGAGACCGAGTCGAACACCGCATCCACCGCCACGCCGGCCAGCGCGGCGCGTTCGTGCAGGGGAATGCCGAGCTTCTCGTAAGTTTCCAGCAGTGCAGGGTCCACCTCGTCCAGCGACTTCGGTTGCACCTTGGGCGCCGCGTAGTAGCTGATCGCCTGGTAGTCGATCGGGTCAATCCTGAGCTTGGCCCAGTCGGGCTTCGGCATCGTCAGCCAGTGACGAAAAGCCTGCAGTCGCCACTCGGTCATCCAGTCCGGCTCACCCTTGATCGCGGAAATGGCGCGGACCGTGTCCTCGTCCAACCCCGGCGGCAAACCGGTCATCTCGATCTCGGTGATGAAGCCGGCCGAGTAGGTGCGGCCGAGCACCTCGGCGACGTCGGCGTTGTCACGCAAAGTGGCGCTGCTGCTTTCGTTGATCATGCTGTTCATTCGGTCATGGCCTCGCCGGCGTTCACGGTCACGGCAATGCTTCGCTTCGACGGCAACGGCTGGAGCATGTCGGCCAGGCTGACTGACCGCAGGGTCCGGTCGAGCACGCTGTTGATCCGTTGCCAGCTGCCGCGCACGCCGCATTGCGCCTCGCGGTCGCATTGGCCGTCGGCGACGCTGCACTCGGTCACGCCGATCGGGCCTTCCAGCGCCTCGACGATCTCGGCCAGCGAAATCGTGCTGGCCGGACGGGCCAGCCGGTAGCCGCCATTGACGCCGCGAAAGGACTCGACCAGCTTGGCATGGCCCAGTGCCTTCAGCAGTTTGCTCACGGTCGGCAGCTCCAGACGCGTCTCGTCGGCAATCTGCGCCGTGCTGAGCACATCGGCCGGATGCGCGGCGATGGAGGTCATCACCACGGTCGCGTAATCGGTAAGTCGGCTGACGCGGAGCATGGAGGCTCGGGCCTGAGGTTGAATCGGGACTAAAATGGTACTGATTTGAGTGCACGCGGTCAATGTCGGCACACGCACCAGAAGAGGGCAACCTGCCCTGCCACTTGCCCGCAAAGCGTGCGTGCTGGCCTGCCGATGCCGCATGCAGCGGCCACTGGCGCGCTTCGGTGCGCTGGCACACATCGTGCTGCCTAGCCATGACAGCCAGGCGCGGGAGCACGACATGAAGTGGATCACGGCCATCATCAAGCCGTTCACCCTCGACGATGTACGCGCGGCCCTGACCGAGGTCGGCGTCGAGGGCATGACGGTGACCGAGGTCAAGGGATTTGGGCGGCAGCGCGGCCACACCGAACTGTATCGCGGCGCCGAGTACGTCGTCGACTTCCTGCCCAAGCTGAAGATCGAGCTTGCGGTCAGCGACGATCGGCTCGATCACGCCATCGAGGCGATCGGGAGCGCTGCGCGCACCGGCAAGATCGGCGACGGCAAGATCTTCGTCGCCGATCTGGAACAAGTCATCCGCATCCGCACGCAGGAGGTCGATGCCGATGCGCTGTGAGATGACGGGATTCGGAATTTGGCTCGCGAAGGCAGGAAGCCGAAGCGAACAGCGAAGCTGGCCCGACGGGCGCGCCGCGGATGCGGCGAGTCATTCGGGATTCGGCAGGCGGCGTACCTGCCAGTTTGCAGCGCTTTGCGTGGCTGGCCTGTTCACCGCACCTGCCTTGGCGCAGACCTCGCCCGCTCCGGTACTCAACAGCGGCGACACCGCCTGGATGATCGTTGCCAGCATGCTGGTGCTGATGATGACGCTACCCGGGGCCGCGCTGTTCTATGGTGGCATGGTGCGCGCCAAGAATTTGCTGTCGGTGATGATGCAGTGCTTCGCCATCACGGCCATGGTCACCATGCTGTGGGTGATCTACGGCTACACCCTGGCCTTCGATACCACCGGCATGCATGCCGGCCATTTCAACTGGCATTCGATCATCGGCGGCTTCCATCACGCCATGCTCGCCGGCCTGACCCAGGACTCGATGGTGCGAACCGTGCCGGAAAGCGTGTTCGTGATGTTCCAGATGACATTTGCGATCGTCACGCCGGTGCTGATCATCGGCGCTTTCGCCGAACGCATGAAGTTCAGTGCGATGCTGTGGTTCAGCGCATTGTGGCTGACCTTTGTCTATCTGCCGATGGCGCACATGGTGTGGAGCGGGCCGGGCTCGCTGCTCGGCGACATGGGCGTGATCGACTTCGCCGGCGGCACCGTGGTGCACATCAACGCCGGCATCGCCGGCCTGGTGGCCTGCCTGGTGATCGGTAAGCGACGCGGCTGGCCGTACACCCACATGCCGCCGCACAACCTCGGCTACACGGTGATCGGCGGCAGCTTGATGTGGCTGGGCTGGTTCGGCTTCAACGCCGGCTCGGCGCTGGCGGCCAACGGTAGCGCGGGCATGGCCATGCTGACCACCCAGATCGCGACTGCGGCGGCCGCGATCGGCTGGATCGGCGTGGAGTGGCTGATCCACCGGCGCGCCAGCGTGCTCGGTATCGTCTCCGGTGCCGTTGCCGGGCTGGTCGCGGTAACTCCGGCCGCTGGCACGATCGGGCCTGGCGGCGCGCTGGTGCTGGGCCTGTTCGGCGGGGCGGTGTGCTTCTTCACCGCGACCCGACTCAAACACTGGATTGGTTACGACGACACACTGGACGTGTTCGGCGTGCATGCCGTCGCAGGCATCGTCGGCGCCCTGCTCACCGGTCCGCTGGCTGCGGCTTCGCTGGGCGGTTTCGGCAACGTGGCGAGCGTGGGCGGCCAACTCTGGATCCAGACCAAGGGCGTCGGCTTCACCATGATCTGGAGTGGACTGCTGAGCTGGCTTATCCTGAAACTGGTCGACTGGACGATTGGCCTGCGCGTCACCGACGAACAGGAGCAGATCGGGCTGGATCTGGCGCTGCACGAGGAGCGCGCCTACAACATGTCCTGACAGGCAAGCGCCCCGGGGCGGCCTGATAAGCCGTCGACGTTTCGTCAGCGAACGATTCCATGGACAGCCTTCAAGATCGCGCCAGCGCCCGCCTCGCCTGGCTTCGCAGCGTGCTTGGCGACCCCGCGGCCAGATTGACCCCGGCCTCGGCCGACGCCAGCTTCCGCAGCTACTGGTGCACGGAACACGACGGGCAGAGCTGGATCCTGATGGACTCCCCGCCGGCGCTTGAGGATCCCGCGCCATGGCTGGAGATGGGTGCAAGGCTGGCCGCTGCCGCACTGCACGTGCCCGCCGTCCATGCACGGGATCTGCAGCAGGGGTTTCTGCTGATCGAAGATCTGGGCGACCACCTCTATCTGCCGGCTTTGAACGCAGGGAGCGTGGACGCGCTCTACGGTGACGCGATGGAGGCCTGGCTGCGCATGCAGCGCGACGTGGATATCGGCGGACAACCCAACACTCCGCTTCACGGCGACGCAGGTTTCGCGGACCGCTGATCCAGGTTTGTCTGGACGTCGAGGACGGTGGTTGCGCGAATCACCGCTGGCCGGGCCGGCAGCCGAGCCTGCGCGGTCGTGCGGCCAGGCTGTTGCTTCGGCAGGACTGGCGGCGTCGGGGTTGGCGAAGGGGTTGCCGGCGCCGTCGGCACGGCAGGCTTGCCGTCCGCCATTTCCTGGGAACGCGCTGCCTTTTCGGCCTGGGTGGTCATCACGATAATGCTGATGCGTCGATTGATCGGATCGGCCGGGTTCTGCTTGTCGAACGGCACCGAGGCGGCCAGGCCCACGACGCGCGAGACCTTTCCCACCTCCAGACCGCCCGCGATCAGTGCACGCCGCGCGGCATTACCACGATCGGCCGACAGTTCCCAGTTGCTGTAATTGCGCTCGCCGGCATACTGCGCATCGTCCGTGTGGCCCGAGATGCTGATCTTGTTGGGCACGCTGTCGATCGACCCGCCCAACTCGTGCAGGATCGCCACGGTATAGGGTTTGAGCCTGGCGCTGCCCATGTCGAACATCGGCCGGTTGAGCTTGTCGACGATCTGGATGCGCAGGCCTTCCGGCGTGATATCCAGCAGCAACTGGTCTTTGAATGGCGCCAGCGCCTGGCTGCTCTGGATGGCCGCATTCAGGTCCTTCATCAACTCTTCCAGCCGCGCCTTGTCCTGCCGGCGCGCCTGCTCGCGCGCTTCCTTGACGTCCTTCTTGACCACCGGCGCGCCATGCTTTTCCGCGCCCGGCCCGCGTGGCAGATCCATCGCACCGCCCAGCTGGATCACGCTGTCGCTGGCGCCTCCCGGGCCGGCCTTGCCCGGTGGCGCGACGGTCGCCGCACCGGGGGTCATGCTGGGATTCTTGAAATACTCGGAGATGGCAGCCTTCTGTTCGCGCGTGCCGACGCCGATCAGCCACATCACCAGGAAGAACGCCATCATGGCGGTCACGAAATCCGCATAGGCCACCTTCCAGGCACCGCCATGATGGCCGTGCTTCTGGCGCCGCGCCTTGCGGATGATGATGGGTTGGGCGGCGGGCTCGCTCATCCGGCTGCCCCGGCACGCGCTCCCTTGAGGTGGCCCTCGAGATCCACGAAGCTCGGACGCGCCTGGCCGGACAGGGACTTGCGTGCGAACTCCACCGACACCATCGGGTTGTAGCCGCGCAGGTTGGCCATCATGGCCACCTTCACGCACTCGAATGCCCTGCCGTCCTCCTGCACCTTGCTCTCCATCGCCGACGCCAGCGGCCCGGCGAACCCATAGCAGAGCAGGATGCCCAGGAAGGTACCCACCAGCGCGCCGGCGATGTGTTCGCCGATCAAGGAGGTGTCGCCGCCGAGTTGGGACATGGTGGTCACGATGCCGAGCACGGCGGCCACGATACCGAACCCCGGCAGCGCATCGGCGGACTTCATGACCGCCATCGCCGGCGCCTCGGCCTCGTGATGATGGGTCTCGATCTCGAGTTCCAGCAACTGTTCAAGCTCGATCGGATTCATGCTGCCGCCGACGATCAGGCGCAGGCAATCGGTGATGAACTCGATCAGGTGATGTTCGGCCAGCAGGCGCGGATAGGCCGCGAATACCTCGCTGCTGGCCGGGTCCTCGATGTGGGATTCCAGGCTGAGCAGCCCGTTCTTGCGCGTCAGGCTGAAGATGTCGTACAGCAGGGACAGCAGGTCGACGTAATCCTGGCGACGGTATTTGGGGCCCTTCAGCAGGCCCATCATGTCGCTAAAGGCAGCCTTCACGATCTTCATCGGGTTGGCTGTGAGGAACGCCCCCGCGGCGCCCCCGCCGATGATCAGCAGCTCATACGGTTGCCACAGTGCCAGCAGCTGTCCATGCGACAACAGATAACCACCCAGGACGCTGATCAGGACAACCAGGGTACCGATAACGACAAGCATGCTTAGTTCCACCGCGGGGATCGACTATCCGTTATCGACCGCCAGCGGGAAATATGTAGCCCGATTTCCGCCACTGGGAGCGCGGGCGTCCCGCCCGCCACAGCATGCCGGCGAGACGCCGGCGCCCCGTATGCCTGCCCTTGCCGGCAGAGAGGGCTGCCCGCCGCCTACGGCCGCCGCGCCAGTTCCGGGTTGTCCTTGGTCACCGGCATCAGGTCCTTCTTCGACACGCCCAGCCACAGCAGGATCGGGCTGGCCACGAAGATCGAGGACAGCGTGCCGACCACGATGCCGATCAGCATGGTGATGGCGAAGCCGTGCACCGCCGGGCCGCCGATCAGCCACATTGCGGTCATGGTGATGCCCGTGAACAGCGAAGTGATGATGGTTCGCGACAGCGTGTTGTTGATCGAACGGTTGAGAATTTCTTCCGGCTCCGCCTTGCGCGCCAGCCGGAACAACTCGCGGATGCGATCGAACACCACCACCTTGTCGTTGATCGAGTAACCGATCACCGCCAGCACCGAGGCCAACACGGTCATGTCGAATTCGCGTTGCACCAGCGCAATCACGCCCAGCGTGACCAGTACGTCGTGGATTTCGGTCGCCACGGCGGCGATCGCGAAGCGGCGTTCGAAGCGGATCCACAGGTAGGCCATGATGCCCAGGATCACGAACAGCGCGGCCCAGGTACCGTCGGTCTTGAGCTCCGCACCGACTTCCGCGCTGATGAAGTCGCGGCTCTTCAGCTTCGCATCCGGCCTTGCCGCGAGCAGTTCCTTCATTACGTCGGCCGAGACGCGGTCGAGATTGACCGTGCCATTGGCCTGCATCGCCTCCTTGTCATCCTTGGCCTGGAAGCGGATCGACACCTCGCGGGTGCCGCCCAGACTCTGCACCACGGCATCGGCGAAGCCGCCCTTGGCCAGCGCGCCGCGCACGTCGGCGATCTCCACCGGCCGGTCGTAATCGACCGTCATGGAGACGCCACCGGTGAAGTCCAGCCCGTAATTGAGCCCCCGGGTCGCGAGCAGGACGATCGAACCGATCATCAACAGGATCGCAATGGTGATCGTGTACTTGCGCATCCCCAGGAAGTGGATGTTGCTGTCGTGATTGAAAATTTCCATGGTGAATTCTCTATATGGAAGTCCATTTCCGGGTAAAAGCGGCCATCCATGGCCGCACTATCAATTTATGGAGGGTCCCTCTCCAGGAAAAGCGGCCATCCATGGCCGCACTATTCAGAAAATCCCCTAGACCGACAGCGTCTTGAGCTTGCGGTGGCCGTGGATTGCCGCGGTGAACGCGTGGGTCAGCGTCACCGAGGTGAACAGCGAGGTCAGGATGCCGATCATCAGGGTCACGCCGAAGCCCTTGATCGAGCCGGTTCCCATCGTGGTCAGCGCCAGCGCGGCGATCAGGTGGGTAACGTTGGCGTCTAGGATCGTCGACCAGGCCTTCTCGTAACCGGCGCGGATCGACGCGTGCGGCGTCGAGCCATTGCGCAGTTCCTCACGTATGCGCTCGCAGATCAGCACGTTCGCGTCGATCGCCATGCCCAGGGTGAGCACGATACCGGCGATGCCCGGCATGGTCAGGGTCACCCCGATCAGCGACATCACCGCGATCAGGACCACCAGGTTGAAGAACAACGCGATATCGGCGACCAGGCCGAACAGCTTGTAGTAGATCAACGCAGCGAGCAGCACCAGGGCCAGGCCCAGCATCACCGACTTGAAGCCTTTGTCGATGTTGTCGGCGCCGAGGCTGGAGCCGATCACGCCTTCCTCGATGATGTCCACCGGGGCCGCGAACGCGCCACCCTTGAGCAGCAGCGCAAGTTCGGAAGCCTCCTTCGGGCTGCCCAGGCCGGTGGTCTGGAACTGCTTGCCGAACGGGCTGGCGATGTTGGCGTCGTTGATCACCGATTCGGTGACCTTGGGCGTGCGCACTTCCTTGCCGTCGACCATCTTGGTCTCGGTCACCCGCTCCACGTAGACCACCGCCATCGGCTTGCCAACATTCGCGTTGGTGAAGTCGCTCATCTTCCTGGCGCCGGCGGCGTTCAAGGTGACATCGACCTTGGGCGTGCCGCTTTGCTGGTCGATGCCCGAAGACGCGTCGACCAGTTCCTTGCCGGTCACGATGACCTTCTTGCTGACCAGCACCGGACGATGATCGTCACGCATGTAATAGAGGTTCGCGTCCGGCGGAATATTGCCGCTCTTGGCTGCTTCCACGGCCTGCGGGTCGCCTGGATGACCGATGCCCGGTCGGTATTCCAGGGTGGCGACGGTGCCGATCAGCTTCTTCGCCTCGGCCGGATCCTGCACGCCGGCCAGATCGACCACGATGTGGCTTTCACCCTGCTTCTGGATCAGCGGTTCGGAGACACCCAGCACGTTGATGCGGTTGCGCAGCGTCTGCAGGTTCTGGGTGACCGCGCCACGCGAGATGTCGCGCAACTTGTCCGGCTTGATCACCGCCTTCAGCACATAGCGGTCGCCGGTGTTGGGGCCATCGGAGACCAGCAGGTCGTTGTATTCGTTGGCAATGCTGTCAGATGCGCTGGAACGGTCCGCGGCGGAGCGCAGCACCACCGTAATGCCCTGGCCGCGCACGGAGTTGCGCACCACCGACTCGTAACGGATCTTCTTGTCGCGTAACAGGCTGCGGATATCGTCCGCGTAGCTGCTCTCCTGCTTGTCGACGACGTCGTTCTCGTCGACCTGCATGAGAAAGTGCACGCCGCCCTGCAGATCCAGGCCCAGCGGCATCGAGCGGGCACCGATCGCGCCCAGCCAGGCCGGCACGGTGGACTGCAGCTTGAACGCCACCGTGTACTTGTCGCCCAGCAGCGCCTTGATCGCGTCCGAGCCACTTTTCTGCACGTCGGTATTGGCAAACGTCGCCAGCAGGTTGTCGCCCTCGACCTGTACTTCGCCGAACGGAATGTGTTGCTGCTGCAGCGCTGCCTGCACCTTCTGGCGCACCGCCTGGTCGATCGGCGCCGCGCCGCGGTTGGCGGAAACCTGGACGGCTGGTATGGGTTTGAAGGCGTTCGGCAGCGCGTAGATCACGCCGAACAGCATCACCAGCGCGACCAGCGCGTACTTCCAGCGGGGAAAATCACTCATGCCTTGAACCCGTCAAAGCCGCGGCAACCTGGCCGCGGCGGTAGCAACAATCGAGCAGCGTCACGGGCCATGCCGACGCCGGCTTGGCCGGCAGGCATGCTCCGACGCCATCACGCGGACTTCAGCGAGCCCTTCGGCAGCACCTGTTGAACCGCCCCCTTCTGCACCCTTACCTTCACGTTGGCCGCGATCTCCACCGTGAGAAAGGTCTCGCCGACCTCTTCCACACGGCCGGCGATGCCACCATTGGTGACCACCTCGTCGCCCTTGGCCAGGGCTGCGATCAGCGTGCGGTGTTCCTTTTGCCGCTTCATTTGCGGCCGGATCATCATGAAATACATCAGGCCGAACAGGACCACCATCATGATGATCATGGACATGCCACCGCCGGACTGCGCCGCAGTGGCCTGGGCGATGACGGGGGAGATCGGAAAACTCATCGTTTTTGTCTCGCAAGTTATGGCGCAGCCAAGGATTTCAGCTGAACGCCTGATAAAAGATTCTCGATTATGCCATGCGACCCCGAACCATGCACGGTGGCACGTCCTGAGGGGTCAGAGTCACTTTTCGCGCGCGAAAAGTGACTCTGACCCCGTCCCGGTCCGCCGGCGGGCATAAAACCCGGCGACGAACGCATCCAGCGTGCGGCTGGCGATCGCCTCGCGCAGGCCCGCCATCAGTCGCTGGTAGTAGCGCAGGTTGTGCATGGTGGCGAGCTGGCTGCCCAGGATCTCGTTGCAGCGATCGAGATGGCGCAGGTAGGCGCGGCTGAATCCCTGACTGCAGGCATGGCAGTCGCAGCCTTCCTCGATCACCGCGGTATCACGGGCATATCTGGCATTGCGGATACGCAACGTGCCTTCGGCAGTGAACAGGAAGCCGTTGCGGGCATGGCGGGTGGGCATCACGCAATCGAACATGTCGATGCCGCGACGCACCGCCTCCACGATGTCCTCGGGCCGACCCACACCCATCAGGTAGCGCGGCTTGTCGGCCGGCAACAGCGGCACCGTGAAGTCCAGCGCACGATTGCGTTCGGCCTCCGGCTCGCCCACCGCCAGGCCGCCCACCGCATAGCCGTCGAAGCCGATGCCGACCAGTCCGGCCGCCGAACGCTGGCGCAGGTTTTCGTGCACGCCACCCTGCACGATGCCGAACAAGGCGTTTGCGTTCCCCAGTTCGTCGAAGGCCCGGCGCGAACGCTCGGCCCAGCGCAGGCTCAGTTCCATCGAGTCGCCGGCCACCTTTTCGGTCGCCGGATACGGCGTGCACTCGTCGAAGATCATCGCGATGTCCGAATCCAGGGTCTTCTGGACCTGCATCGATACTTCCGGCGACAGGAACACCTTCGAGCCATCCACCGGCGAGGCGAACGTCACGCCCTCCTCGGAAATCTTGCGCTTGTGCGCCAGCGAGAACACCTGGAAACCGCCCGAATCGGTGAGGATGGGTTTGTCCCAGCCGATGAACTTGTGCAGGCCGCCAAACTTTTCGACGATCTCCAGCCCCGGCCGCAGGAACAGGTGGAAGGTGTTACCCAAGATGATCTCCGCGCCAGTTTCGGCGACGTCGCGCGGCGTCATCGCCTTGACCGAACCATACGTACCCACTGGCATGAATGCCGGCGTTTCCACCGTACCGCGGGCTAAGCGGAGCCGGCCACGGCGCGCGGCGCCATCGGTGGCGTGGAGATCGAACTGGAGGGAAGTCATCGGCGCATTATCGCGGGTTTGGTCGGCTCCGCCCATCATTGGCAATCTGCCGTAGGAGCCCGCTGGCGGGCGATGTTTTTGCGAACTGCGAATCCCGGCCAGGAGCATCGCCCGCGAGCGGGCTCCTACGGCGATGGGACGATCAGAGGCCTTCGGGCAGGATCAGCATCGCATCGCCATACGAGAAGAAGCGGTAGCGCTGCTCGACCGCATGGCGGTAGGCATCAAGCATGAACTCGCGCCCGGCCAGCGCCGACACCAGCATCAGCAAGGTGGACTGCGGCAAGTGGAAGTTGGTGAGCAGGCCGTCGATGCTGGTGAAGCGGTAGCCGGGAAAGATGAAAATCTGCGTCTCGCCGGCAAACGGATGCACTTCGCCATCCTTGCTGGCGCTCTCCAGCGCGCGCACCACGGTGGTACCCACGGCGATCACGCGGCCACCGTGGGCGCGGGTGCGGCGGATCTGCCCGATCAGATGCGCACCCACATTCAGCCATTCCTTGTGCATGTGGTGATTTTCCAGTGCCTCCACGCGTACCGGCTGGAACGTCCCGGCGCCGACATGCAGGGTGACGTAGCCGAACTCGACGCCGCGCTCGCGCAACTGCGCCAGGATCGCCTCGTCGAAATGCAGCCCGGCGGTGGGCGCGGCGACCGCACCGGGCTCGCGCGCGAACACGGTCTGGTAGCGCTCCATGTCGCTGGCGTCGGCATGTCGCTCGATATACGGCGGCAACGGCATCTCGCCCAGCTTCAGCAGCAGCTTTTCCAGCGGCTCCGGCGCCTCGAAACG
>DASRUB010000292.1:0-5112 GCA_035655635.1 Rhodanobacter sp.
ATCAGCAAGGATGGCCCGCTGATCGGCTACGGCAACGATTTCCTCACCGTGCGCGCGGTCAAGCTCTACGCCGACGGCGCGCTGGGCAGCCGCGGCGCGGCGATGCTCAAGCCCTACTCCGACGATCCGCACAACAGCGGCCTGCTGTTCCACAAGCCGGCGGACCTGACGGCACAGATCAGCAAGGCGCTGGGCAAGGGCTATCAGGTCGGCATCCATGCGATCGGCGATGCTGCCAACCGCGAAGTACTGGACGCCTACGCTGCGGCGTACAAGATCCACCCGGACGGCATCAACCTGCGCAACCGCGTCGAGCACGCGCAGATCGTCTCGCTGCAGGACATTCCGCGCTTCGTGCCGTTGCACCTGATCGCCTCGATGCAGCCCACCCACGCCACCTCCGACATGAACATGGCCGAGGATCGCGTCGGCCACCAGCGCATCGCCGGCGCGTATGCGTGGCGGCGTTTCCTGAAGCAGGGAACGGTCGTCGCCGGCGGCTCGGACTTTCCGGTGGAATCACCCAACCCGTTCTTCGGCCTGTATTCCGCCGTGACCCGCGAGGATCACCAGGGTCAACCGCCGGGCGGCTGGTATCCCGACCAGGACATGACCCTGACCGAAGCGCTGCGTGCGTTCACCCTCGACGCAGCCTATGCGGGTCACTCGGAAAAAACCCTGGGCACGCTGGAGCCCGGCAAATGGGCCGACTTCATCCTGATTGACCACGACGTCATCAAGGATCCCGCCAGCAAGATCTGGAACACCAAGGTGTTGCAGACATGGGTGGGCGGCAAACAGGTTTACTCCACCAGGGATTGATCCCGGGCACCCGATAAAGAAACAACGGCCGGCTGCGACGCCGGCCTTTGTTTTTCAGAGGCACACCCTTGCCCGTAGGAGCCCGCTCGCGGGCGATGCCCTACCGGCCCCTGGTCCCTGGTCCCCAGAAAGCATCGTCCGCGAGCGGGCTCCTACGCGTAAGCGACCGCATAGCCCATCAGTCATGTTGAAAAAGGGCATCTCGCCTATTGACGTCTCAAAACTTAGTGTTATAGTTCACTACAACACCACCAAACGAGATCACCAAGGAGGTTCGTCATGAAAGCGTACAAACTGATCGCCGGCGCCGCAGCCGTCCTGCTCACCTTCGCAAGTCTGCGCGCCGTTCTTTACAACGTCGATGCCTGGCAGCCGGGCAGTGGCAGCCTCAGCACCCCAGCCGCCCATGTCACCAACCTGAAGGCGGTCGTGGTCCATCCCAGCGCCGCCGAGAAACGCGCCGCGGCGATGATCAACGAATCCACGAGTCCTGATCTGATGACGCTGTCGGCCGATTCGGCGAACAACGCCGAGGCATCGATTCAGCCGATCGGCCTGCTCGGGTCGCCATTGGTGATGCCCTACTATTCGTTCGGCAAGAAGTTCGGCCGTATCACCAAGGAATAACCATGACCATCACCTGGAACGACAGCGTCCCGATCTATCGCCAACTGCACCAGCGTGTGGTGGCGATGATCCTGGACGGCGCCTTGAACGAAGGCGACCCGCTGCCGTCGGTACGCCAGGTTGCCGCGGAGTACCAGATCAATCCGCTGACCGTATCGAAGGCGTATCAGGAACTGGTCGATGAACAACTGGTTGAAAAAAGGAGGGGACTGGGCATGTTCGTCATCGAAGGCGCGCGCGAGGCGCTGCTGAAATCGGAACGCGAGCGCTTCCTGCGCGAGGAATGGCCGGTGCTGCATGCCCGCCTGCAGCGCCTGGGGCTGGATTTGAAAACACTGATGCGTGAAGCGACCATCAACCCGGAGAGTCAGTCATGAGTGCGGTGATTTCGGCCAGCAACCTGAGCAAGCGATACAAGGCGACGCTGGCCCTGGACCAGGTCAGTTTCCAGATCGAACCGGGCCGCATCGTGGGTCTGATCGGCCCCAATGGCGCCGGCAAGACCACCGCGCTGAAGGCGATCCTTGGCCTCACCGACTTCAGCGGCGAGCTGAACGTGCTGGGCTTCGATCCCCGAAAGCAGCGTGACAAGCTGATGGGCGAGGTGTGCTTCATCGCCGATGTCGCCGTGCTGCCACGCTGGATCAAGGTGCACGAGGTGGTCGATTTCGTCGCCCACGTGCATCCTCGTTTCGATCGCGCCAAATGTGAGGCGTTCCTGGCGCGCACGAAACTGCAACCGAATCAGCGCGTGCGGCAGATGTCCAAGGGCATGATCGTGCAACTGCACCTTTCCCTGGTGATGGCCATCGACGCCAAGTTGCTGATCCTGGACGAGCCCACGCTGGGCCTGGACATCCTCTACCGCAAGCAGTTCTACCAGAGCCTGCTGGAAGACTATTTCGACGAGAACAAGACGATCATCGTCACCACCCACCAGGTCGAGGAAGTCGAGCATATCCTCACCGACCTGATGTTCATCCGCGACGGCAGGATCGTGCTGGACGCGGACATGGATGCCGTCGGCGAGCGCTACATCGAGGTGATGGTGAACGCCGACAAGGCCGACGCCGCCCGCGCACTGAAGCCGCTGGACGAACGCCAGGTCTTTGGCAAGTGCATTTTTCTGTTCGACGGGGTCGGACGCGCGCAACTGGAAGCCCTCGGCGAAACCCGTCGTCCTTCCATCAGCGACCTGTTCGTCGCCACCATGAAGGGAACCTACGCATGAAAACCTCCAAAGCGAACACCTTGTTCTGGCTGGTCAAGCGCGAGTTCTGGGAGCATCGCGGCGGCTTCTTCTGGGCCCCGGTCATCACCGGCGGCATCTTCGTGCTGCTCAACATCATGGGCATCGTCACCGGCGAGGTGTTTGGCGCACGCAACGGATTCAACCTGTCCTTCGGCGGCGGCCAGAACAACTTGCGCATACTGAGCAAGGCGCTGGACAAGCAATCCATGGATACCGTCGGCGCCGGCCTGGACATGGTGATGTATTCGGCCACCATGATCATGGGCATCATCCTCGGCTTCGTGGTCTTCTTCTACTGCCTCGGCGCACTCTACGACGACCGCCGGGATCGCAGCATCCTGTTCTGGAAATCGCTGCCAGTCTCGGACACCGCCACGGTGCTGTCCAAGGTCATCTCCGCCACGGTGGTTGCTCCGTTCATCACCGTGATCGTGGGCACGCTGACCGGCTTGCTGATGTTGCTGACCTTCGCGCTTGCGTTGTCCCTGCATGGTGTCAGCGTGTGGCACCTGTTGAGCTTGTCGCACCCGCTTGAGGTGATCGCCAACATGGTCGGCTCGATCCCGCTATACCTGCTGTGGGCGTTGCCGACGGTAGGCTGGCTGATGCTTTGCTCGGCGTGGGCCCGCAACAAGCCGTTCCTGTGGGCAGTGGCCTTGCCGGTGGCCGTTGGCATCGTGATCGGCTGGTTCAACCTGCTTGGCACCATCAATGTGTCCAACGACTGGTACTGGCGCGACGTGGCCGTACGCATCCTGGGCAGCGTATTTCCTGGCGGCTGGTTCAGCGAGGTCACCGGGATTGGTGGCAACGATCCCGCCGAGTTCGTGTCCAGCCTGAGCTTGACTCGCGGCTACACGGCGCTGGCCTCGGCCAATCTGTGGATCGGCGTAGCCGCGGCCGTAGTCATGCTGGCCTGCGCGATCTGGTTCCGCCGCTGGCGCGACGACAGCTGAGCGAAGTGACGGACGGGTCGCTCGGCCCGTCCGTCAACCAGACCACACCCCATCTCCGTTCGGGGCCATGGCCAACCTCCGTGCCTGATCATCACTCCCACGCTGCACCCGCTGCTGGTCCACTGATTCCGCACCGACCGAATTCGAGAAAGGAGAACGCTATGAAACCCGTCACATTGTGTACGCTCGCCCTGGCCCTGCTGTTGCTGGCCGCGTGCAACCGATCGAAACAGCCCGACTCCCAGCCGGCGGCCGCGGGCACCACGGCCCAGGCCACGCAAGATGCCGGCGACAAGACTTCCTCGTCGTGGGTCGCCAGGCGGGTCCGCGAAGCGATGCAGAAAGCCCGGCAGGAGTTGGCCACCAGTAACGTCGACGTGAACAGCGTCCACGTCGGTGGCATCCACTTCGGCGACGCGAGGCCCAAGGCCGAGATCACTCCGCAGGGCGAGTTGCTGATCGCGGGCAAGAAGGTCGCCGCCACGCCGGCGCAACAGGCGATGCTGCTGGATTACCGCAAACAGATCGTCGGCATCGCCGAAGCCGGCATGGAGATCGGCACGCAAGGCGCCGACCTCGGCGTCAGCGCCGCCGGGGAAGCCCTGCGCGGCGCCTTCAGCGGCAAGAGCGACAAGGAGATCGAAGCGACCATCAAGC
Source organism: Rhodanobacter sp. (assembly GCA_035655635.1). GTDB lineage: Bacteria > Pseudomonadota > Gammaproteobacteria > Xanthomonadales > Rhodanobacteraceae > Rhodanobacter. The sequence goes on from DASRUB010000292.1 coordinate 4,315, forward strand.
CGCAAACCGACAAGATCCAGGCCGCCGCCCTGCAACTCTGCAAGCGCCTGCCGGACCTGCTTACCAGCCAGCAGAAACTGGCTGCAGCGATGCCCGCGTTCCGGCCCTACGCAACGATGGAGCAGAAGGATGTCGATGACTGCAGCAAGAAAATGACCGACAAGGATGGCAAAAAGGGCTTTGCCGTATTCTCCGATTGACCTAGGTCGTCGGGAATCCGGCCGGCGACAACGACGTCACCGCGAAGGCTGGCCCGTAGGAGCCCACTCGTGGGCGATGCCCCTGCCCTGGATCTCTACCGACTTCAGAACAAGAGCATCGCCCACGAGTGGGCTCCTACGGAAACCGCCATTATTTTCCGTGGATGCCACCTTTTGTCAGCGTCATCGGATCGAGCAACTTCTTCAGCTCGTTCTTCGTCAAGCCGGTGGTTTCCAGCGCCACGTCCATGATCGGCCGGCGCTGCTTGTAGGCCTGCTTGGCCGTTGCGGCACCCTTCTCGTAACCAATCACCGGATTCAGCGCGGTCACCAGGATCGGGTTCATCGCCAGCGCCTCATTCACTCGCGCCTTGTTGACGGTGAAGCCGGCGATCGCCTTGTCGGCCAGCAGCACGCTCACGTTGGACAGGATCTCGATCGACTGCAGCAGATTGTGCGCGATCAGCGGCAACATCACGTTGAGCTGGAAATTGCCGGACTGGCCGGCAATGGTGATGGAAGCGTCGTTGCCGATCACCTGCGCGGCGACCATCGCGACGGCCTCGGGGATCACCGGGTTGACCTTGCCCGGCATGAT
>DASRUB010000293.1:0-3992 GCA_035655635.1 Rhodanobacter sp.
TCTCCCGCCGGCGACCTTGGGAGTCCCCTTGCGGGTGAGAAGGTGGCGCGAAGCGACGGATGAGGGTTCGGCCGTAGCGTGATTTGGCCATCTGAGCATGTGCTGCATGCGCTTCGCCCCGAACCCTCACCCCAACCCCTCCCCGATGGGAGAGGGGCTTTGCACGGCTGAACTTCAGCGCTAATCAAGATTGCTCTTGCTTCCCCCGCTTCGCAGGGGAAGGAGAAGCTGGGCTCCACGCCAGCCCTTCGACTACTCACAATCTGAGTGCAGTTGGTCGTTCGTGTCCGGGCCGGGGTTGTCCACAGCCGCTGTGGAAGCATGCCGGCAAAGCCTGTGGACAAGCACGTTTCTGCGCTTGTCGATCAAGCACTTGCTACGCGCTGGTCAGGTATTGCGCACGCTTGGCGGTGCGTGGCGAAGTGCGATTCGGGAATCGGCTGCGCAGCGTTTACACTGGACCCACCGATATCCGCTGGAGAATGATGATGAAACGCATGCTTCTCGCCTTTGCGTTGACTGGCCTGACCGGCATGGCGATGGCGGTCGACGCTCCTGGCCTGCCGACCACCCCCGCACCGGCGGGTGCCGAGGTCTACATCATTGCGCCCGCCGACGGCGCCACCGTCGGCCAGCACGTCACGGTGCGTTTCGGCCTGAAGGGCATGGGCATCGCTCCGGCCGGTGTCAGCAAGGATCACACCGGGCACCATCACCTGCTGGTCGATGTGAAGCAATTGCCCGCGGCGGGCCTGCCGATTCCGAACGACGCGAATCACGTCCACTTCGGTGGTGGCCAGAGCGAAACCACGATCACGCTCAAACCCGGTAGCCATACGCTGCAACTGGAACTGGGCGACGCCCACCACGTGCCGTTTGGTCCGCCGCTGGTATCCAAGAAAATTACGATCCATGTGAAATGATCGAGGACCTGGGCGGGCACGCGTCGAACGTCAGTGTCCGAAGAACATCGAAGCGCCCAGGCCTGCCCACCAGCTGGGCAACGGCCCGCTCACCCGCCGGCGAAAGCCGGCGTCCAGTTGCACGCGACGACTGACCTGCCAGGCCAGCCCGGCGCCGGCCAGCGTGCCGGCGCCTGAGCCAGCCTCACGTTGCCAGGCGGCTTCGCCGTAGATGGTCAGGGTCGAGGTCAGCGTGTGGCTGCGATTGATCGCGATGGTGCGACTGTCCACCCCACCGGCACGCACATCTTCCAGGTACGCGCCGATGCTGTCGTGCGGATTCAGCTGCAGGCTGAGCGCCATCCCGAGCAGGTACTGGCGCTGGGGGTTGCGGAAATCGCGGGCGCCATCGGTGAACTCCACGCTGCCCAGCAAACCCCAGCTGAAGGCGGCGTTCGAGGAGGGCAGGGCGAGCTTCAGGGCCAAGCTGCTGTCGCCACGGCCGGCGCTGTGCTGCTGCACGCCGGGGCCGCTCAATTGCAGGTGGTTGTAGAGCGAATCACCGAACTGCAGTTCCAGCGCGTGGCCCAGCCCCAAGCGCAGCAAGCTGTCGGCGCTGTACTGGGCGCTGTAGATGCCGTCCGGTCGAGCTTGCGTCCAGCTCGGCAGGCCTTGTTCGAGCGTGAGCTCACCCGCGTCCAGCGAGGCCGGATTGAACCCAAGCCCGGGACGGTCATAACCGGGGTTGTCTGCCCACGCTGGCACCATGCTGATCCAGCCAATCAGGACCACGGAGAACCCTACGATTCGCCCGGCGGGTGGCCTGCGTCGCCACGGCTTCCGGTCGCTGCTCCCGTATCGGCTAAAATCCACCTTTCACCTCGCCTTGCCTGAAAGCATCCATGAACGTACGCACGCGATTCGCCCCGAGCCCCACCGGTTTCCTGCATATCGGCGGCGCCCGCACCGCACTGTACTGCTGGCTGGAGTCGCGTCGCCGTGGCGGCGCGTTCATCCTGCGCATCGAGGACACCGATCGCGAGCGCTCGACCGATGCCGCCGTGCAGGCGATCCTGGACGCGATGCACTGGCTCGATCTCGATGCCGACGAAGGCCCGTTCTACCAGACCCGGCGGCTCGATCGCTACAAGCAGGCTGCCGATGACCTGGTCGCCGCCGGCAAGGCCTACTACGCCTACGAGAGCAAGCAGGAAATCGATGCCATGCGCGAGGCCGCCATGAAGGCGGGCGAAAAGCCGCGTTACAACGGGTACTACCGCGATCGCAACGAGGCTCGTCGCGACGACCCGAACCGGGTGATCCGTTTCCGCAACCCGAGCGACGGCTCGGTGGTGTTCGAGGACAAGGTCAAGGGCCGCATCGAGATCGCCAACAGCGAGCTGGACGACCTGGTGATCTTCCGCTCCGACGGCTGGCCGACCTACAACTTCGCGGTGGTGGTCGACGACATCGACATGGGCATCACCGAGGTGATTCGCGGCGACGACCACGTCAACAACACGCCGCGGCAGATCAACATCTACCGCGCGCTGGGTGCGAAGGTGCCGGAGTTCGCCCACCTGCCGATGATCCTGGACAAGGAGGGCAAGAAGCTCTCCAAGCGCACCAATTCGGTCAGCGTGATGGAGTACCGCACCGACGGCTTCCTGCCGCACGCGATCCTGAACTACCTGGTGCGCCTGGGTTGGTCGCATGGCGACCAGGAGATCTTCTCGCGTGCGGAAATGATTTCCCTGTTCGACATCGCGGATGTCAACAAGGCCCCCTCGCGTTTCGATACCGAAAAACTGGCCTGGTTCAACCAGCATTATCTGAAGACCGACGATCCCGGCTCGCTGGTCGCCGAATTCGAGTGGCACCTGCAGCGCGCCGGCATCGACGTCCGCCAGGGACCGGCGCCAGTCGACGTGATCGTGGCGCTGCGCGAGCGCGTGCACACCCTGAAGGAAATGGCCGAGCGCGCGAAGATCTGGTACGGCCCGATCCTCGAGTGGGATGACAAGGCCGTCGCCAGGCATCTGAAGAATGCCAGCGCGCCGGCTGTGCTGGAGTCGGCAAGATCGCTGCTGTCGGACTGCGCGTGGCAGCCGGCACCGATCCATCAGGTTATCGAGCAGGTGGCGGCGCAGCTGGACCTGGGCCTGGGCAAGGTCGCCCAGCCATTGCGCGTGGCGATGACCGGAACCCAGGTCTCGCCATCGATCGAGGACACGATCTACCTCACCGGTCGCGCCGAGGCGCTTCGCCGCGTCGATACGGCGATTGCGCTGGCGCAGGGCTGACCTGTGTACGGCATGGCGATGACGCACCGCTCACGCCATGGATGATTGGCTGGCCAAGGCGACCCAGGGTGTCGATCCGGATGCCCCGGGCGCGTATTGGCACGTGTTCTTCAACCTGTTGAATATGGTGCCGTGGGCAGCCATGTTCTGGTGGACCCTGTTCTTCGCCGCCATCGGCTTGTGGCTTGGTTGGTGGCGAGGCCGGGCGATCGAAGGCTTCTTGTGGGCCTGGGTGCTGGGGCCGATCGGATGGATCGTGATCCTGCGCAAACCCAGGCGCAAGCCGCCGGCGAGGCCGCCGCCGCTTCCACGCTGAAGGCCGCCGGGGCGGATGTATGATCGATTTCGAGGTGAATGTTTTGAGCCACGATGGCGCCGACAACCTGCACGCGCATCATTCGCACCATCATCATGACGCGAAGGGTTTCGTGCGCGCGGTCGAGCATGTCAGCAAGGAGCGCGGCCTGCGCCTGACCCCGCTGCGCAAGGAAGTGCTGGAGCTGGTGGCGGCGGCGCGCAAGCCGGTCAAGGCCTACGACCTGCTCGACCAATTGCGCGAACAGCACGGCAATGCGGCGCCGCCCACGGTGTACCGGGCACTCGATTTCCTGCTGGAAAACGGCTTCATCCACAAGCTGGAATCGATCAATGCGTTCGTATCCTGTCATCACCCGGCCGAGGCGCACCAGGTGCCGTTCCTGATCTGCGACACCTGCGCCAGCGCGCAGGAGGTCTGCGACGAGCGGGTGGCCGAGCTGATCGAGGCGCAGGCGCACGCGCTGGGCTT
>DASRUB010000294.1:0-6024 GCA_035655635.1 Rhodanobacter sp.
GGCGGCTGCGCGATTCCGCAAGGCGCAGCGGATCAGCGGCGTGCCGGTGCCGGTCGAGAGCCTGCACCTGTTGCTTTGTCCGATGGGTCGCACTGAGCTGCTGCATCAACCGTTGGAGCAGGCCTTGCTGGCCGCCGGCGCGGCGGTGCAGTCCGAGGGATTCGTTGCCGCGCTGGATACGGCGATGCGCTGCCTTGGCAAGGGCGGGCAATTTCCTTTCGTGGTTTGCGCCGACGCGGCCACCAGCCGGTCCGCCTTGGCGCTGCGCAAGGCTATCGCCGAGGCGCAACGCAAGGTGGGCCTGCACGTGGGCGCCGTGTCCAGCTTCCACCCTCACGTGGCGCTGCAGTTCGGGCCGGCCATCGATGCGATCGAGGAATCGATTACGCCGATCCAATGGCATGTACGCGAGTTCCTGCTGCTGCGCAGCTTCTTCGGTCAGTCCCGGCACCAGTTGATCGGATGCTGGCCGCTGGCCAGCAAGCCGGAACCGGAAGCGATCGACATGCTGGCCGAACTGGCCAACCTTCCTGATCTGCCGGATTTGCCCGACGCGTATTGAGTTCCCCAAACGCGGCCTGGGGCATGGCGCCAGGCCGAGCGAACTGTTCGCGACGCAGGTCTATTGCCGCGCTTGCAATCGAAGACCGCGCGGCGTCAGCCAGTGCTCGACCAGTTCGAACAGGCCCTGCACCAACAGCGCCAGCACCGCGGCCGGGATTGCGCCTTCCAGGATCAGCGGCACGCTGTCCAGCCGGATGCCGGTGAGAATCGGCTGGCCGTAGCCACCGGCACCGATCAGCGCGGCGAGCGTGGCGGTGCCCACGTTGATCACGGCGGCGATCTTGATGCCGGCCAGGATCGAGCGAGTGGCCAGCGGTAGCTCGATCCTGACCAGCCGCACGGCGCGCGGCAGCCCCAGCGCCGCGGCAGATTCGCGCAGTTCAGGTGCGATGCCGACCAGGCCGGCATGCGTGTTGCGCACAATCGGCAGCAGGCTGTACAGGAACAGGGCGGCGATGGCCGGCCAGCGGCCGATGCCGAGCAACGGAATCATGAACACGAACATGGCCAGCGACGGCACCGTCTGCAAAATGCCGGTGGCGCCGATGACCAGTTGTCCCAGCCGACGCAGGCGTGCGGCGAGGATGCCCAGCGGAATCGCCAGCAGCAGCGCCAGTCCCAGCGAAATCGCGACCAGCTCGATGTGCTCCACGCTGCGCTGGCGCAGGCGTTGCCACAGGCCGTGCCGGTCCAGTCCGGCCGGCGTGCCGAGGAAGTCGGCGGCGACGTCGGTATCGCTGCGGCCGTGCAGCTTCACCGCCGCGTTCATGCTGCGCATCGCGGGTTCGTCGATGCGGCCGGTGAGCTTCTGCAACGCCTTGACGAAGGCCGGCGCCGTTTTCTCCAGCGACAGTCGATACAGGTATACCGCCTCGTAGCGCGGGAAATAATGACGGTCGTCGGTCAGCGTGCGCAGGTGATAGTAGGGGATCTCGGCGTCGGTGCTGTACAGGTCGATCGCGTCCACCGCGCCGCTGGCAAGTGCACGGTAGGAGAGCGCGTGGTCCATCCCGCGTACGTCCGTCTGTGGCAACTGGTAGGCGCGCCGCAGCCCTGGCCAGCCATCACCCCGGTCCATGAACTCGTTGGAAAAGCCGAAGCGCAGCGTCGGGTGATCGCGCAGGTCGGAGATCCGCCTGATGTCCAGTCGGGCCGCTTCGACGCCACGCATGCCGATCGCATAGGTGTTGTCGAAGCCAAGCGAGTCGGTGATGCCGATGCCCAGTGGTTTCAGTTTCGCGCGCAAGGTGACGATGTCGGCGTCGGCCGGCACGCCCTTGAGCAGCTCCTGGGTCAACGTACCGGTGTATTCCGGGTACGCGTCGATGTCGCCTTGCTGCAGGGCCTTCCACAGGATGCTGGTACCGCCCAGTTCGCGCCGGTGCACGGCGTCGACCCCCGCGTCGCGCGCAGCGAGGCGGGCGATTTCGCCCAGGACCACCGATTCGGTGAACTGTTTGGAACCGATCCGTACGGGCTGCGCGGACGCCAGAGCGGGCAGCAGGCACGACACCATCAGCACGACGAGGGCCGGCACGACGAAGGCGGGAATGCCGCGCATCACGATGACTCCGGCAGTTGTCGCCGGGCCTGCACGAACTGGCGTACGAATTCGTCGGCGGGATGATCGCGCAGATCCTCGAAGCTGCCGTCCTGCACCATCCTTCCTTCACGCAGCAGTACCAGCCGATCGGCAAACCAGGCGGCTTCGGCCAGATCGTGGGTCACCACGATCACGGTTTTGCCCAGCTGGTCGAATATCTGCTTCAGCTCGTCCTGCAGTTCATGCCGCACGATCGGATCGAGTGCCCCCAGCGGCTCATCCAGCAACAAGGCGTCCGGGTCGGCCATCAGTCCGCGCATCAGCGCAACGCGCTGGCGCTGGCCGCCGGACAGTTCGGCCGGGTAGCGCCGGAGCGCGTCGAGCGGCAGGTGGGTCAGCGCCGCCAGCGATTCCGCGCGTTCACGGATACGGCTGGCGTTCCAGCCCAGGTATCGCGGCAACAGCGCGAGATTGCCCAGCGCGGTGAGGTGGGGGAACAGGCCGCCGTCCTGGATCACGTAGCCTGTGCGCCGTCGCAACGCGAGCACGTCGGCGGGTTCGAGCACGCGGCCGTCGATGCGCACGCATCCGTGCCCGGGCCACTCCAGACCCAGCAGCAGGCGCAGCACGGTGGACTTGCCCGAACCGCTGCTGCCGATCAGGGCGGTGCTGCTGCCTGCGGGGAACTCCAGGTTGATCCGCGCGAGCGCGGCTATCGGCCCGTAGTGTTTGTCGGCCTGTTCAAGGGTGAAGCGGATGCCCGCGGTTTCAGCGGGCAGCGCGACGGACATCGGCTCCGGTTCCGGCGTCAGGTTGCAGCGGGAAGCGGCGCGGTATCACGGCGAAGCTCCGTCGTGCGCGAATCGCGCGATGAAGTCGGCTGCCGGCTGCGGCCGACCCAGATGAAAGCCCTGCCCGAAATCGCAGCCCATATCGGCGAGCATTGTCTGGGTGGCGGCGTCCTCGATTCCCTCGGCGGTGGTCGACAAGTCCATGTGGTGGGCCATGTTGATGATCGCGCTCACCAGTTTGCCGGTGCGTGGCTCGGCGCGCATGGCGGCAACCAGCGACTGGTCGATCTTCAGCTCCGTGGCTGGAAACTGCCTGAGGTACGCGATCGAGGAGTAGCCGGTGCCGAAATCGTCGATCGCGATGCGGATGCCGTGATCGCGCAGCCGCCGAAGTACCTGCACGCTGACGTCCAGATCGTTGACCAGGGTGGTTTCGGTGATCTCCACGATCACCGAGGTCGGCGCCACGCCCCAGATTTCCAGGGCGCCGAGCAATTGCTCGACCATGCCCGCGCGCGACAGCACGCGCGGCGAAAAGTTGATGGCGAAACCCAGCTGGAGATTGGGTGGCAGGCTGGCGACATGTCGCAGCGTGGTGTTCACGCTCCAGCGGGTGAGCATCGAAATCAGGTCGCTCTGTTCGGAAAACGGCACGAAGCTGGCCGGCGAGACATCGCCGTGGGTGGGGCTGCTCCAGCGTGCCAGCGACTCGGCACCGGCGATGCGGTTGTTCTGCAGGTTCCATATCGGCTGGAAGAATACCTGCAGGCGGTTGGCTTCCAGTGCATCGCGCAATTCGTCGTAGAAGATCTCGATCTGCGTTTCATGCGGTGCGTAGATCACGCACAGCTCGCCGCGCCGTTGTGCCTCGTCCAGCGCCATGCCGGCGCGGCGACACAGGCGGTCGGCGCCGGGCCCGTGTTCGGGATACAACGCGATGCCCATGACCGGTCGTACCAGCCACGGCGAGAGCGTGCCGGTCAGCGGCTGCTCGAACGCCTGGATCAGGCGGGTGCTGGCCAGCAGGACATGGTTGTGGCTGAGCATGGCCGGCAACAGCACCACGAAGCTGTCGTCGCCGGCACGGAACACGCGGTCGATCGGGCGCAGCGAGCGCTGGATCAGCGCGTGTGCCATGTTCTCGGCCTGCTCGCCCTGGGCATACCCGAAGCGCAGGCTGATCTCGCGCAGACCCAGCACGCGCAGCACCAGCACCGCCAAACGCTGATCGGCGTTGGCCTGGATGTGCGCCTCGATCTCGCTGAAAATGTATTCGCGGTTCAGCATGGTTCGGCAGGTTCGTGGCAGCTCGAGTGGAGGCGACGCGCGGAGCCCATCATTACAGGAAGAACCGGCTCGCATCGATACCGTAATCGCCCGCCGCCAGGCTGCGTACGATATCGACGCCATCCTTGTCGCCCAGTTTCATCAGGTCCACGGGTCGGAAATCGTTCAGCGGTTGCTTGTTTGGGGCGCTCAGGATGGCGACGCGCGGGCGCAACCGGCGTATCTGGTTCTGTGCCATCACGATCGCGATCTCGCCGGTGCTCAGCTCGACCAGCGAGCCGGTAGGGTAGACACCCAGGCAGACCTGGAATTGCTCGGCCATCTCGGCCTGGTACAGCCGGTTGCGCGCGACGTAGATCTGCTGCAGGGCCTGGTGGCGCGAAATGGCGGCGCGATACGGGCGCGCACTGGACATCGCATCGTAGCTGTCGATGATGCCGAGCATGCGCCCGGTGATCGGAATGACGTGGCCGGCCAGGCCCTCGGGGTAGCCGCTGCCATCGTGCCGCTCGTGGTGGGTGCGCACGATGTCGAGCACGTCCAGGTTGACGATGCCCGCCTCGGCCAACAGCACCAGCCCATGATCGACGTGCGAGCGGATCACGTCGACTTCGCCAGGCGCCAACGATCCCTGGTATTGCAGCAGCTCCCGCGGCAGGCGGGTCTTGCCCACGTCCATCAGCAGGCCACCGACGGCCAGGCTGAAAATCGTCTCCTCGTCGAACCCCATGTGCCGCCCGAACGCTGCGGCCAGCGCACTGCAGCTGATCGCGTGGCCATAGGAGTAGCTGTCGCTGCGGCGCAGGCCCTCGACCAGGAAGAATGCCTCGCCGCTGCGCAGGACGGTGTTCACCAACGGGCGTACGGCCTGTTCGACCTGTTCCAGCGAAAGCTCGCGGCCGCTGCTGATGTCCTCGAACAGGCGATTCACGATTTGCGACGCCTTGTCGAGCGCGGCGCGCGCCCGTGGTGCCTCGTCCTCGACCGCGGCGAGGTCCGTATATCGTGTGCTGCTGTTGAAGCGATGGCGCGACAGGTCGGTGCGGGTGAGCGCTTGTCGCCCGGCGGACGGACCCACTCGCCGCGTGTCGATATAAACCTCGCGGCACAGGCGCTGCAGTGTCTCGATGTCCTCCAGCCGGGTCAGTGCAATACCCTGCAACGGGAACGGCGTCGCTTCCCATGGCCGGTCCAGCCGGCACACGAACATGCCCAGTTGCAGCTCGGCCACATCAATGCGGTGCTCTTCAATGTCAAAAGGCACGCTCTGTGCTCCAACCTTGAGATGCGCCAGCGCTGTATTCCGCCGGCATCCCGACCGTGGTCGACTGATGCCGAGGCTGCAGTCTGTCGCTGCGGGCGAGCGTAACAGCAGTCTGGATCGTGATGCCAACGGGTGACTGTGTTGAGCCGCCCAGGTTACTCTGTGCCATCTTTTTCGCCTGACGTCGATGCCATGCTGCTGGCCCACAGACTTCTCAAGATCGCCCGTACCATCCACCTCTACCTGGGCGTGTTCACCGCACCGATGCTGCTGTTCTTCGCGGTGACGGGAGGCTTGCAGACCTTCAGCCTGCACGAAACCCATGCCGGCAGCAGCTACACACCGCCAGCATGGCTGGCCAGCATGTCGCAGCTGCACAAGAAGCAGACACTCGTGATCCCGCCGAAGAAGCGCCGCCCAGCGCCGGCAACGATCGGCGTGCCGGAGGCCTCCGTCGCGACTGCCGCGACCCCGGTGGAACTTCCTGCCAGCGACAAAAAGCCGGCGAAGAACCTGCTGCCGATGAAAATCTTCTTCGCGCTGATCGCGCTGGGCCTGTTGGTCTCGGTGCTGAG
>DASRUB010000295.1:0-5689 GCA_035655635.1 Rhodanobacter sp.
TTTATCACGTTTCGAAGGATTTCCCATGGCTGTCTCGTTGATTGCCGCACTCGATGAAAATTTCGCCATCGGCCGCAAGGGCGAGCTGCCGTGGCATCTGCCGGACGATCTGCGCTGGTTCAAACAGTTGACCACCGGCAAGAACGTGCTGATGGGCTACACCACCGCCGTGTCGATCGGTCGCGCCCTGCCGGACCGGGTCAACCTGGTGCTGTCGCGGCGTCACGAGGCGCCGTTCCCCGGCCAGATCACCGTCCGTTCGATCGAGGAGGCGCAGGCGCAGTGCAGCAACACAGGCCTGATGGTGATCGGCGGCGGCATGGTCTTCGCCGAGGCTCTGTCACGGGCGCGCCGCATGTACCTGACGTGGGTCAGCGCCGCCATCGATGGAGCCGACACCTTCTTTCCCGGCGTGCATTTCAGCGAATGGACCGAGGTTTCGCGCGTGCACCACAAGGCCGACGCCGACCACGCCTACGACTTCGACATGGTCGAGTACCTGCGCAGCGCCTGATGCCTGCATCCGTCCCGCCGCAATCGGTCATGCATGTGATGGCCGGCGTGCTGCTGGCGCAGCGTCCCGTCGGCAAGCACTTGGCGGGCCTGTGGGAGTTTCCCGGTGGCAAGCTCGAACCCGGCGAGACGCCGCTGGCCGCGCTGGCGCGCGAGTTGCGGGAGGAACTCGGCATCACGTTGCAACACGCCACGCCAATGATCGCGGTGCCATGGACCTACGGCGAGCGTGAATTGCTGCTCGATGCCTGGCGCGTCGAGCAGTGGACCGGCCAGCCGCAGTCGCTGGAGAACCAGGCCTTGCGATGGCAACGACCCGCGCAAATCGATCCGGCAATACTCACCCCGGCCGACCGCCTGATCCTGAGCGCTTTGGTGAGCGCATGCAGCCTGTAGGAGCTCGCTCGCGGGCGATGCTTCTGCTGTGGCGATTCTCGATTCCCGAAGAAAAGCATCGCCCGCGAGCGGGCTCCTACCGTTTGTTTGCGGCCAGGGTCAGGTATTGCTGGTGCAAGTCGGCGACGCGGTGATCCAGCGTGCTCTCGTCGGCGCTGTTCTCGATCACGTCATCGGCCAGGGCGAGACGCTCGGTGCGGCTGGCTTGCTGGCCGATCATGCGCCGCGCCAGCGCTTCATCGATGCCGTCGCGGGTGATCAGTCGGTCGAGCTGCACCGCTTCGGGTACGTCGACCACCAGCACGCGATCGATCCAGCGATACTGCGCGATGTTCTCGGCCAGCAAGGGGACCGCCAGCAGGCAATACGGAGCCTGCTCGGCAGCCACGTGTTCGCGCAGCCAGGTGCGCACGCGTGGGTGGATGATCGCTTCCAGCATGCCGCGTGCCGCGGGGTCGGCGAACACGCGCCGGCGCATTGCCGGGCGATCCAGCTGGCCGCCGGGGTCGAGTGCGTCGTGACCGAACGCGGCAGCCACCTCGGCCAGCCCCTCGGAGCCTGGCGCGACCACCTCGCGGGCGGCCACGTCGGCATCGTGCACGGGCACGCCAAGCGCCTCAAAGCGTCGTGCCACCGCCGACTTGCCGGCGGCGACACCGCCGGTCAGGGCCACCACCATCGCAGGTGAACGCGCGCTCATCGCAAGCCGGTGAAATGCATATAGGCCTGCAGCAGGCTGGGTCCGGCCATGAACCACACCCAGCCGGCAACGGCGATGAAGGGCCCGAACGGCATCGGAATCTCACGCTGGTGCTTGCGCAGCGCGATCAGGCTTCCGCCAACCAGGGCACCGACCAGCGACGACAGCAGGATCATCGGCAACAGCGCCACCGGTCCCATCCACGCGCCGAGCGCGGCGAGCAATTTGAAGTCGCCGTAACCCATGCCTTCCTTGCCGGTCAGCAATTTGAAAGCCCAGTACACGCTCCACAGGCTCAGGTAGCCGATCGCGGCGCCGATGATCGCCGACGGCGCACTGACGAACATGGGCAGCAGGGACAGCAACAGGCCCAGCCACAGCAGCGGCAAGGTCAGCTGGTCAGGCAGCAACTGGGTACGAAAATCGATGCCCGCCGCCGCTATCAGCACCCAGGTGAAAACCAGCCCCGCCAGTGCGATCCAGCTCGGTCCGAACTTCCACACCACTGCTGCGCTCAACACGCCGCCGAGGAGTTCCACCAGCGGGTACTGGATGGAGATCTTCGTCTTGCAGTAACGACAGCGCCCGCGCAGGAACAGCCAGCCGAACAGCGGGATGTTGTCCGCCGCCGACAGGGGGTGTTTGCATTGCGGGCAGTGTGACGGCTCGCGCACGATACCCGGTGGCAGCGGCGCGTCATCGGCCTCCATCTGCAGCACGTCGCGCGCTTCCCGGCGCCAGCCAGCCACCATGCGCTCGGGCAGGCGCAGGATCACCACATTGAGAAAGCTCCCCACCAGCAGGCCGAGCACGGCGGCGAGGGCAATCCATGCGGGTAGCGGAAGTTCGGGCATGCACTGGCCTTTAAAGCCCTTCCCCCATTGGGGGAGGGGTGGGGGAGAGGGTACGGCCCCGAGCGAAATCCAGAATCGCCTCAAGCACCGCTTCAGTTTCCTGTATCACCTGATTGTCCCAGAATCTCAACACGGCCAACCCTTGCCGCTCGAGGGCACGCGTGCGTGCACTATCCACGTCTTCGTTGTGTTGTGAACCATCAAGCTCGATGACCAGCCGGAGTGCCTCACAGTAGAAGTCGGCAATGTACGGAGGAATCGGGTGCTGGCGGCGGAACTTGAGGCCACCGAGACGCTTTGCGCGGAGGTGGTACCAGAGCCTGATTTCGGTATCGGTGCTGGTGGTACGCAGGGCTTTGGCTGCGGTCAGGGTACGAGAGGGCAGGGGTGGTTTGTGGATCATCGCTTCGAGCGAACCCTCTCCCCAACCCCTCCCCCGCAGGGGGAGGGGCTTTTCCAAGCCTAGAACGTGCCGGCGAGCTTGAAAATCGGCAGGTACAGTGCGATCACGATGCCGCCGACCAGAGTGCCCAGCACCACCATGATGATCGGCTCGAGCAGGGTGGCCAATGTGTCGACCGCGTTGCTGACTTCTTCCTCGTAGAACTCCGCCACCTTGAACAGCATGTTGTCCAGTGCACCGGACTCCTCGCCGATGCCGGTCATCTGCACCACCATGCTGGGGAACAGGTTGGTCTGCTTCATGGCCAGCTGCAATTGATGACCGACCGAGATGTCGTCGCGCATCTGCCTGACGGCGTCGCCGTAGACCGCGCTGCCGGTGGCGCCAGCCACGGCATCCAGCGCCTCGACCAGCGGCACGCCCGCGCGGAAGGTAACACCCAGGGTGCGGGCGAAGCGGGCGATCGCGGTATTGCGCACGATGTTGCCCATGACCGGCATCTTCAGCGCGACGCGGTCGAGGAAGTGCGCGAACTTTGGCGAGCGCTTCTTGGCCATGACGAGGGCGACGATGCTGCCAACGACGATGCCCACCACGATATACCAGTAGCTCTGCATGAACTCCGATGCATCGACCAGCATCTGGGTCGGTGCGGGCAACTCGGCGCCGGCGTCCTGGAAGGTCTTGGCAAACACCGGCACCACGAACAGCAGCATGATCAGGATGACGACAAAGACCACCGCCAGCACCATCATCGGATAGAACAGCGCCTTCTTGATCTTCTTCTTGAGTGCCTCGGTGCGCTCCTTGTAGGTGGCGACCGTGTCCAGCACGGTATCCAGTACGCCGGAGGTCTCGCCCGCATGCACCAGGTTGCAATACAGCTCGTCGAACTGCACCGGATAACGTCCCAGCGCCTCATGCAGCGAGGCGCCGCCCTCGATGTTCTGCTTGACGTCGAGCAGCACATTCTTGAAGCGGACGTTCTTCTGGCCGTCGGCGATAATGTCGAATGACTGCACCATCGGCACGCCGGACGCCATCATGGTGGCGATCTGGCGGCTGAAAATCGCCACGTCGCCGGGCTTGATCGTCTTGCCGGTGGCGCCGAACAGGGGCTTGGAGCGCTCACGCACGGTCTGCGGGTTCATCCCCTGGCGGCGCAATTCGGCCTTGACCAGGGATGCGTTCTTCGACGGCATCTCTCCCTTCATGCGCTTGCCGCGCTTGTCCAGCGCCACCCAGTCGTAGGTGGTCAGCCGGCTGACTTCGGCGCGCTGGGCGCCGAGCGCGCGCGTTTTGTCTGCCCTTGTTTTTGCGGTAGCGGTAGCCGTAGCCATGCGCATCTTCCCCCGGTAGTTCGATCCCCGCGCTGGCCAGGACGGCCGGCTGACGAGGTATTGGTACAGATTATGTCACTTTAGTCGCTGCAAACCGTGCCGCCAGCCGCAAGTTCGACGCTGCATCGGTCGCGGTTTGGCCCATCATTCCTTGGTAACCCGGTCCATTTCGATCAGGCTGGTCATCCCCTGCTTGACCTTGAGCATGGCCGAGGCGCGCAGGTCGTTGACCCCGGCGGCCTTGGCCACCTCGGCGATCTGCATCGCGTTTCCGCCAAGCAGGATGATCTTCTGGATCTCGTCCAGCATCGGCATCACCTGATAGATGCCCACGCGGCCCTTGTAACCCTCGGTGCAGCCATCACAGCCCACGGCCTCGTAGATGGTCATGCCGGCGTCGATGTCGGCCTGGCTGAAGCCGGCATCCAGCAATACCTTCGGCGGTACATTCATCGGCTTCTTGCAATCGTGCAGGCGCCGGGCCAGGCGCTGCGCGATGATCAGGGTTACCGACGAAATGATGTTGTACGGCGCGATACCCATGTTCATCAGGCGCGCGATGGTCTGCGGCGCGTCGTTGGTGTGCAGGGTCGACAGCACCATGTGGCCGGTCTGGGCGGCCTTGACCGCAATTTCAGCCGTTTCCAGATCGCGGATTTCGCCGACCATGATCACGTCCGGATCCTGGCGCAGGAACGAGCGCAGCGCGCTGGCGAAGGTCATGCCGCGCTTCACGTTCTGCTGCACCTGGTTGATGCCCTCGACGCGGATTTCCACCGGGTCCTCCACCGTCGAGATGTTGCGCTCGTTGGTGTTGAGCATGTTCAGGCCGGTATACAACGACACCGTCTTGCCCGAACCGGTGGGGCCGGTGACCAGCACCATGCCGTACGGCCGGTGGATCGCGTCGGTATAGAGCTTCTGCTGCTCCGGCTCGTAGCCGAGCTTCTCGATGCCGATCTTCGCCGCCGAGCCATCGAGGATACGCAGCACGATCTTTTCGCCGAACAGGGTCGGCAGCGAGCTCACGCGGAAGTCGATCGCGCGGGTCTTGGACAGGTTGAGCTTGATGCGGCCGTCCTGCGGCACGCGCTTTTCGGCGATGTCCAGTTGCGCCATCACCTTCAGGCGCGAGAAGATCCGGTTGGCCATCTTCATCGGCGGACTGGCGACCGCCTTCAGCATGCCGTCGATGCGCAAACGTACCCGGTACTGCGTTTCGAACGGCTCGAAATGGATGTCCGAAGCGCCGCGGCGGATCGCGTCGACCAGGATCTTGTTGACGAATTTCACCACCGGCGCGTCGTCGGCGCCGGTACTGGTGGCGTCGATGCCGGTCGACTCGACTTCGTCATCGCCGACTTCGATGTCCAGCTCGTCGAAATCGCCACCCATGTCGGGCATGGTGTCGCGCATGTTGTTCAGCAGGCTCTCGATCACCCGCTGCAACGAGCTGCGCTCCACCAGGATCGCTTCCACCAGG
>DASRUB010000296.1:0-2306 GCA_035655635.1 Rhodanobacter sp.
GGCACGCCCTGGCCAACAACCTCATGGTCGCTCACCGGCTCAGGATCGCAGCCGCTACCGCATAAAGCACCGAACCGGCCGCCCAAATCCAACCGCGCCCCCGCCGGCACACTATCGCTCGGCCTTTCAACACCCCACCGCCCCCAAAACCAGAATCCTTCACACGCTCGAAGGCCGGGGGCAGCCAGTTCACCAGCGCGGCCTTCACCGGCACGCTCGCCGCCGCCGGCGTCCGCATCTCGATGGATGGGCGCGGCCGGTGGATGGACAACGTGTTTATCGAGCGCCTGTGGCGCAGCTTGAAGTACGAGGACATCTATCTGAAGGGCTATGCCGGCGGCCGGGAAGCACGCGCTGGGATCGGGGTGTGGATGGCGTTCTACAATGGCAGCCGTCCCCACCAGGCGCTCGGTAACCGCACGCCGATGGCGGTCTGGCGTGATGGGGTCGCCAGCGCGCCCGGCAACACGACTGTGGACATGACGCTGCGCTTGGACAACGCTGGCGCGTTGCCCACATGCCCACAGCCGCCGCAACAACAAAGATTCGTAGCTTGATCGATTCAGGAGAACGGAACGGCTCAGCTTCCAATTAAGAAACCGGCCCAGGTGGTCCTACCAAGTGGGTCCACTTCACGATGACATTGCGCGCATGCATTTGGTCGTTCGCTGTGACCGGCGCGACGGTATGCTGTCACCCAAACCCTTGGTTTCACGCGATATTGGGGGTCGGGTTCGATGGCAGTGCGCAGGGACAACTTACGGCGCTGTGTCAGTATGGCGACAGTGCCTTTCGCTGCGACAAGCAGCACAAATAGGCTTTCAGGCTCCTCGCGCCTGGAAGCAGGATGTCGCGCCGAGACGCCGGGAGCACTGCCGAAGCTCAGATAGCCGCCTAGTGGCCTCACATGCCACCTAGCCCTCACAGCCTTATTGCGGTGCCGATACGGCGGTGAGCCCAGGAGCGCGATGATCGCCGTGCGCTACCGATCGCGGCCCTTGCCGGAACGGCGACTTGAAGACGTGCCACCCTGCGGTCGCCTTCCGCCCTCGATCACGGCCCTAACTGGAACGGCCGCTTGATGACGTGTTGCCGATCCGTGCCAAGTTCCTCGACGGTGAAGACCAGGGTCTCGGGCCATTCAGGATGTCCAGGCGTCTTGCCCTCGTAACCGCCGATTTCACGCCAGCACTCGCATCCTTGCGGAGGCAAGATCGCGGAACGACGGCCAATACAAATAGGCTTTCAGGCTGCTCGCGCTCGTAAGCAGGCTGAAAGCCTATTTGCTTCCCCGTCGTCAGAACGAATAAAGCTAGGCGGACGCCGCGCTGAGCTTTTAGGCATAAGGGTCGCTGGGATCAGGTCTTGCCGATGCGGGGACTGCGGGGTTCTACGGGGACTCTCACAATCCTTGGCGAAGAAATTGGTCATGACCGACACGCCCCAGCTTCTCCTCGCCCATCACCTGAAGGCGCTCAAGTGCCGACCTTCCTGCGCGAGTATGACAAACTTGCCCAGCAATGTTCTGCCAAGGGCGTCGACCACACCCGATACCTGCTGCGCTTCGCCGAACTCGCACTGATAGAGTGCGAACGGCGCGAATGGTCATCACCCGTTCATTCTGCCCATGTCGGGCAGGAACTGGAAGTCCATTACCGTTGGCACCGATATTTTGGTCGCAAGGTGTCGGTGCGTCGCGTGGAGCAGCGAGCGACGGGCCAATTTCTTAAGGTGCAAGGGCCAGCTGGCACCGTGGTAATACTCGCCGGTTGGATGCTCGATCCGGTGATATGCGCCGGAATGACGATCGGCGCGCCTTGCGTCGATCTGGCTGCGCTCGTCGAGTTGAAACGGAAACGCGCCGGGATGACATCGAGACGTTCGGAAACATCCTCGCCGATCTTGACCCGGTCAGCAGAGCTACAGGCCCGCACACTCCCGGCGCGATGTCTCAATCGTTCCGGAGGAAGAAAATGAAGTCTCCCAGATCGCCAGCGGCGGTACCAAGTCGGCAGATGAACTGAAAGAATGCGAATGGAGTTTCACGGGCGGCAGCCACAAAGCCCTGTTAAATAGCTCAAGTCTTGGGATCGGTCCAAAATCAACAGGCATTAGCTACTCCAGCCCCAAAACTTTTCATCCCGAGTGACGCACTCCACGCGTGTCCTGATCGTGCCCCTACGCGTGGTGTAGGAGCGGCTATATCATTGCGGTCTTCGGCGTGTCTGGCCGAGACTGTCAAGCGGCCTGAAGGGGCAGCATGACGGTTTGATCATCGCCGAGTTGAGCGATAGTTTCCAGGGTCA
>DASRUB010000297.1:0-19233 GCA_035655635.1 Rhodanobacter sp.
GCACGAGGAACAGGTGATCAAGAACCTGCTCAAGCGCGTGCACAGCGAGCGCCCGGGCTACTGGCACACCGTGGTCAAGGACTGGAAGGGCGTCTCCGAGGAGACCACCACCGGCGTGCACCGCCTGTACCAGCTGGCCGAAGCGAAGTCGCTGCTGATCCCGGCGATCAACGTCAACGACTCGGTCACCAAGAGCAAGTTCGACAACCTGTACGGCTGCCGCGAATCGCTGGCCGATGGCCTGAAGCGTGCGATGGACGTGATGCTGGCCGGCAAGGTGTCGGTGGTCTGCGGCTACGGCGACGTCGGCAAGGGCTGCGCCCATTCGCTGCGTGCCTACGGCTCGCGCGTGGTGGTCACCGAGATCGACCCGATCAACGCGCTGCAGGCGGCGATGGAAGGCTTCGAGGTCAACACCGTCGAGAGCACGCTCGGCCGTGGCGACATCTACGTCACCACCACCGGCAACAAGGATGTGCTGACGCTCGATCACCTGAAGGGCATGAAGGACCAGGCCATCGTCTGCAACATCGGCCACTTCGACAACGAGATCCAGGTCGACGCGCTGAACACGATGGCGGGCGTGGAGAAGATCAACATCAAGCCGCAGGTCGACAAGTACGTGTTCCCCGACGGCCACGCAATGTTCCTGCTGGCCGAAGGCCGCCTGGTCAATCTCGGTTGCGCCACCGGCCACCCGAGCTTCGTGATGTCCAACTCGTTCTCCAACCAGACCCTGGCCCAGATCGACCTGTGGGCGCACAAGGACACCTACGAGAACAAGGTCTACATCCTGCCCAAGAAGCTGGACGAGGAAGTCGCGCGCCTGCATCTGGACAAGATCGGCGTGAAGCTGACCACGCTGAGCACCGAACAGGCCAAATACCTTGGCGTGCCGGTGGAAGGCCCGTACAAGCCGGAGCATTACCGCTACTGAGTTTTCTGGCGGTATCCGGTAAAACATCGATCGGATTGACCGAACGAAACGGGACGCAGCGATGCGTCCCGTTTCGTTCGTGTCGTTACCCGTGCACGCCCGTTGCGACATTCTGCGCGACACTCGTCGGCTGGGTCAGGGCCTGGGCGAACTCCGCGGCGATGACTTGCGCGCTGAAGTGTTGCTGCACGTAATCGCGCGCGGCGGCGCCCATCAGCAGCCGGCGGGGCGGGTCGCACATGTCGAGGATGGCATCGCGCCACGCCGCCGTATCGCCGGATGGCAGCAACACGCCGGTCACGCCGGGATTCAGCGTTTCCGCCGCGCCGCCGACGTCGCTGGCCAATACCGGCACGCCAGCGGCCTGCGCTTCGATCGAGACGCGGCCGAACGTTTCCGGCGCGATCGAGGGAAAGGCCAGCATCGACATCGCGCTGTAATACGGCTGGACGTCGTTGATCCAGCCGAGGAAGTGGTGCCTGGCCGCCGCCGGACTGCTGGCCGCGCGCGTGCGCAAGGCCTGGGCATCCCGACCGTCGCCGAGCCACAGGCAATGCAGGCGTGGTTCGACCGCCATCGCCGCCGTGGCGGCTTCCAGCAGGGTGAAAATGCCCTTGCTGCCTTGCATGCGGCCGGAATAGCCCAGCACGATGGCGTCTTCGTCGATGCCGAGCCGGTGCAAAATCGCGCGGCGCCGTTGCGGGTCGGGTCGGCAGCGCGCCATGTCCACCGGGTTGTACAGCACGCGCACCCGCGCCGGTGCAATGCCGCGATCGAGATAGGCCTGGCGCGCGTAGTTCGAGGCGGCGAAGAACCGCTGCGCCAGCCGCGGCACCAGCAAGGCGGACAAGCGTTTCATCGGCGGCGCGCGGTGGCGGAACAAGGCCAACGACACCTTGAGCACGCGACTGACGATGATCAGCGGCCAGTACTCCTTGCCGAAATTGCCCACCAGCCAGTCGGGCCGCGCCTGCTTCGCCACGGCGAACACCTTCGCGTAGCCGCGCAGGTCGAACACGTTGCGGAACATCGCGGCATGCAGTTGCACCGTCGAGTGCGCCAACTCCTGCGCGATCAGGCCGCCTGGACAGGCCACCATGCTCACCGCATGGCCGGCCTCGGCCATCGCCTGCGCCAGCGCCGCGAAATGCGTGGCCGCGCCAGTGGCTTCCGGATTGGTGCCCACGAACAGGAACTTCATGCCCGCCGATCCTCGTAGCCGGTCAACACGCGCAGCGCGAACTGCGGCAGCAGGTGGTGTCGCGCCACCTGCACTCGCGGCAGTCGCCACAAATCGGCGCCGGGCACGGCGCGTCCGCGGCGGGTCGCGGTGGCCGCCGCATAGCCCGCCTCGCGGGTGACCGCGACCACCCGATCATCCACGTCGCCATAGGGGTAACAAAATTGGCTGACCGGATGACCGATGCGATCCTCCAGCTCGGCCTTGCTGCCGTGGATTTCGTCGCGCAGTTCCGCGTCGGTGCAGCCGGACAAGCGCGGGTGGGTGCGCGAATGCGCGCCGATTTCCATGCCGCCGGCATGCCAGCGCCGCAACTCCTGTACCGACATCAGCGGCTTGCGGATACCCAGACGTTCGGCGTCCCATGCATTGAAACGCCCGATGCTGCCGCTGACCACATACACGGTGGCGCTGAAGCCGAACCGCTGCAGCACCGGCAGCGCGTTGTCGAGGTTGTCGAGGTAACCGTCATCCAGCGTGATCGCCACGACGCGGCCGCGACGCTCGCCGCGCAGGTAAGGCATTGCCGCCGACATCGACAATCCGGTGTAACCGAGGCGATGCAGCAAGCCCATCTGCCGGGCAAACGCGCCGGCGCGTACGTACAGGCTGCGATAGATGCGCAGATCCCGCGGCGCCGACGCGATGTTGTGATACATCAGGATCGGCAAGTGCTCCGCGGAAGCGGAGATCGGTGGTTGCATGGACGGGCTCGATGGTCGACGCGACGGCTCGATGACGGCGTATTACATGCGCCCCACCCTTCCCGAATCTGTCGTCGGTGGGCGGAAGCGCGATGCCATACGGTCAAGGTTCAGCCGTTGCCGTTGGCGATCGAGTTTTCCCCGCACCTTGCTGTCCTCATGCGCGATGCCGCACGGTGCATCTTCCCGTTGACGGAACCGTCGCGAGACCGCGAAAGCGGGTCTGCGAGGCCGGCATCCTGAAGTACGGCGTCTGGTTCGCGCTTGCGCACGAACGCGTGTGCCGGCGGCCCATCTGGACGGCCATTTGTGAAGATTCCGAGAGTCATTGCTGCGGAAAGCGCAATTCATCGCTCCATCGCGACACAAAGATATATATAATCACCGGCAATCCGACCTGGAACCTGTGCGATGCCGGCCATCAGCTTTGAATTCTTTCCGCCCAAGACCGACGAACAGCGCACGCAGCTGGATCGCGCCGCGCAGGCGTTGAAGGCGCATCAGCCGGACTACGCCTCGGTCACGTTCGGCGCTGGCGGCTCCACGCTCAGCTACACCGGCGACACCGTGGCGCGGCTGCATACGCGGCACGGGCTCAACGTGGCACCGCATCTGTCGTGCATGGGCGGCACGCGGGCGGAGATCGCCGCCTTGCTGGACGGCTACCGCGCCGCCGGCTATCGGCGCATCGTGGCCTTGCGCGGCGACATGCCTTCGGGCATGGCCACGGCCGGCGACTTCCGCTATGCCGCCGAGCTGGTCCGCTTCATCCGCGAGCATTGCGGCGATCACTTCCACATCGAAGTGGCGGCCTATCCGGAAACGCACCCGCAGGCCGATGATGCGCTGCGCGACCTCAGGCATTTCAAGGCCAAGGTCGACGCGGGCGCCAACGGTGCGATCACCCAGTATTTCTTCAACCCGGACGCCTATTTCCGCTTCGTCGACGACGTGCGCAAGCTGGGCGTGGAAGTGCCGATCGTGCCGGGCATCATGCCGATCTCCAACTACAGCCAGCTCAAGCGCTTCTCCGAAATGTGCGGCGCGGAAATCCCGCGCTGGATCTCGAAGCGCATGCAGGCGCATGGCGATGACGCAGACTCGGTGCGCGCGCTCGGCGCCGAGGTGGTGGCACAACTGTGCCGGCGCCTGCTCGACGGCGGCGCCCCGGGGCTACACTTCTATACGTTGAATCGCGCGCGCGCCACCCAGGCGGTGCTGCAACAGCTTTCCTGAGCCGCGCTGCCGCTATGCTGGCGGCATGTCGCGCCCGTTCATTCCGCTGTGCCTCGCTGTGCCGGGCCTGCTCCTGCTCGGGTGGAGTGCGCCGCTACAGGCGCAGTCCGAGATCCACCGCTGCATCGGCGCCGACGGCGGCGCCGTGTTCACCGACCAGACCTGCGCCGCGCTGCAGGCCACGCCCGTCAGGCCCGCCCAGGCAGCGGCCGGCCCCGCGCCGACGAACGGCCCTCCGCCGGTCCTTTGCGCTGCCAGCGTGGATGAGCTGCGCCAGAGCGTGATCGACGCGTTCGCGCGACGCGATACGGTCCGGATGGCTGGCCTGATCCTGTGGGACGGCTACGGGCGTGGCGCCGCGATCGCCGACATCCGTGCCCTGTCCAGCTTGATGAAACAGCAACTGTTGGACGTCGACACGCCACAGCCGGCGGCAGCCCCCGCGCAGTCAGACAGCGATGATTTCTTCCCGCCGCCGGTCAGCTCCGTGGCACCGCGCCGCGCGGATCAACTCGTACTGCACACCGCCGGGAACGGCATCGACGGCAGCGCTTCGGCGTGGCGCTTCGACGTCGTGCGCCAGGCCGGTTGCCTGTGGTTGCGCAATGCGAATTGAACGCGGCCCCCAGCAGCCTGCTTTGATGATCAAATCGATGGGTTCGGCTGGGCGAGGACAGATTGCTGACGATTTGCCGGTCCAATGGAAGGCGCCATGACGACAACACATTGCACCCCGCTCTCCCAATAAGGGCCGGCATACGGAGCGCCGACGTCTCGCCGGCATGCTCTGCGGGCGGGACGCCCGCGCTCCCAGTAGCGGTTGTGGACCCCACAGGCGGATTCGCAGACCGGCCAGCCAAAGTCCGACAGGCTGCAAGGGTCGCGCTATCATGTGCAGTCCGCATGGAGAACCGAGATGGCGCAGCAATACCCCGATTGGATCTGGCAGAACGGCAGCATCAAACCCTGGGCGGAAGCCACCACGCATGTGATGTCGCACGCGCTGCACTACGGTTCGTCGGTGTTCGAGGGCATCCGCAGCTACGCCACGCCTGATGGCGCGGCGATCTTCAGGCTCACCGACCATCTGCACCGGCTGTACCAGTCGGCCAGGATCTACGACATGACGCTGCCCTATTCGGCCGACGAGCTGGCCGGCGCCTGTCGCGAGGTGATCAGGAAGAATGCTCTCGGTGCGTCCTATCTGCGTCCGGTTGCGTATCGGGGACTGGGCGGTTTCGGGCTGTCCGCGGAAACCCCGATCGACGTCGCCGTGGCTGCCTGGCCGATGGGACCCTACCTCGGGCCGGAGGCCTTGCAGAACGGCATCGACGCCTGCGTGTCGAGCTGGCAGCGCTTCGCCCCCAACACCATCCCGGCCGGCGCCAAGGCCGGCGGCAATTATCTTTCCGGCCAGCTGATCGCGCGCGAAGCGCGGCGACTGGGCTTCGGCGAAGGCATCGCGCTGGCCTCGACCGGCCTGCTCAGCGAAGGTGCCGGCGAAAACCTGTTCCTGGTGTTTGACGGCGTGCTGCACACCACGCCGGCGAGCGCCTCGATCCTCGCCGGGATCACCCGCGACACCTTGAAAACGCTGGCGCGCGAGGACGGCATCGAAGTGGTTGAACGCGACATCCCGCGTGAATATCTGTACCTCGCCGACGAATTGCTGATGTGCGGCACCGCTGCCGAGATCACCCCGATCCGCTCGGTCGACGGCAAGCAGGTCGGCGCCGGCAAGGCCGGACGCGTCACGTTGCGCCTGCAGGAGCTGTTCTTCGGCCTGTTCGACGGCCGCACCCACGACAAGTGGGGCTGGCTGGAACAGGTCTGAAAGGCTGCGACATAATTGCTTTTGCTTCCCCCGCGCAGCGGGGGAAGCTGCCCGGAGGGCTGATGGGGGCGCTTTCCGCCAGAAAGCAGGATCAAGAGCACCCCCATCCGCCTTTGGCACCTTCCCCCGCTTCGCAGGGGAAGGAAGACGGGCCTACACGCCAGTCCGCCAAACTTTTCACAAACCCTGCGCGGGACCCGCTGACGAAAAACCCGCCTCACGGCGGGTTTTTCGTCACATCAGGTTGCGGCCGTGGAACAACTCCTCGATCTCGCGCCTGAGCAGCGACTCGATACGCTGGCGTTCCTTGAACGACAGGTCGTCGGCATGCGACTCAAACAGGTAGGTGTCCAGGTCGAAGTCCTTGATGTGCATCTTGGTGTGAAACATGTTCTCCTGGTACACGTTGACGTCGAACATCTCGTATTTCTGCCGGATGTGCCGCGCGAGATAATCCTGCACCGAATTGATCTTGTGGTCGATGAAGTGCTTCTTGCCCTTCACGTCGCGGGTGAAGCCGCGCACACGGTAATCGCACACCACGATGTCCGACTCGAAGCTGTCGATCAGGTAGTTCAGTGCCTTCAGCGGCGAGATCACGCCGCAGGTGGCCACGTCGATGTCGGCGCGGAAGGTGGCGATGCCGTTGTGCGGATGGGTCTCCGGGTAGGTGTGGACGGTGATGTGGCTCTTGTCCATGTGCGCCACCACGGCCCCGGAAATGGTGTCGCGACCGAGCTTCTCCAGCACCGGCTCCTCGGAGATCAGCATGGTCACCGAGGCGCCCTGCGGGTCGTAATCCTGGCGCGCGATGTTGAGGATGTTGGCGCCGATGATCTCGGCCACGTCGGTGAGGATCTGGGTCAGCCGGTCGGCATCGTACTGCTCGTCGATGTACTCGATGTAGCGCCCGCGCTGTTCCTCCGACACCGCATAACAGATGTCATAGATATTGAAGCTCAGGGCCTTGGTCAGGTTGTTGAAACCCTGCAGGCGCAGACGGGGTAGTGGTTTGACCACGGGCGGCTCTCCCTGACCGGACTTCGGCCAGCTGTAGAGGCGGGTTAGCGACAAGGGTCCCCGCGATTGGTGTGAAGCACAGGCCAGAGCCTGCACGACCCTTGCGAACGGTGACAAGATTGTCGCTACCGAAAGAGCGCGGAGTATGCGGCAAACGCGAGCAAAATTGAACCGGCGGTCAGCCCGAAAGGCTGCCATAATGGACGGCAAGTTGACGTGATTGCCGTCACGCCAGGGGCGATTGCAGTCATCGCCGATCAACCCTGCCGTACTCAGGAGTCGTCGTGGCCCCACAGCTCAAATACCAGTTGCAACAGGCCTTCGATCGCTCGCAGGCTCCGCCGGCCTTTGCTCCCGACCCCGCCTCGATGGAGCGCTTCCTCGGCCAATGCCACCGCCGCCGCTATCCCGGCAAGACCGCGATCATCCGTCCCGGCGACCCGGCCAACACGCTCTATTACGTGGTCGAAGGGTCACTGGCGGTCTGCACCGAGGACGAACAGGGGCGCGAACTGATCCTCGCCTACATCAGCCGCGGCCAGTTCATCGGCGAGATGGGCCTGTTCGTGGAGCAGGCCCAGCGCGAGTCGATGGTGCGCACGCGCACCCCGTGCGAGATGGCCGAGGTCAGCTACGAACGCCTGTTCCAGTTGATGGAAGGTCCGCTGCGTGAAGAGTGCCCGAAGATCCTGTTCGCGATCGGCTCCCAACTCACCAACCGCCTGCTGCGCACCTCGCGCCAGGTCAGCCGCATGGCCTTCATGGATGTCACCAATCGCATTTCGCGCACCTTGCTCGACCTGTGCCAGGAACCGGATGCCATGACCCATCCCGACGGCACCCAGATCCGCATCTCGCGCCAGGAAGTGAGTCGCATCGTGGGGTGCTCGCGCGAAATGGTCGGCCGCGTACTCAAGCAGCTCGAAGAACAGCGCACGATCGACGTTTCCGGCAAGACCATTGTGATCCGCGGCACCCGTTGATCGTCGCCAGCGCTGTCGCGCTGTCTGCAGGAGCGCACCCTGTGCGCGACGCTTTTGCGTCGTAGGGCGGGCCCCGCCCGCCGTGTTTTTCAACGATGCGCACCATCATGAGCGGCGGGCAGTGCCCGCCCTACGATGCCGGATCGAAGAGCATCGCGCACAGGGTGCGCTCCTGCAATTCGAGCCCACCAGAGGCGCTCCAGCCGACCCTAGAACCATTCGACCCGGCCGACCGCACGACCCAGCGCCTTCTCCACTTTCTTGCACAGCGCCGGCGTGCCGTTGACCAGCACCGGCTGGTCCGCCGGCCGCAGCATCGGCACGTCGTGGACCGAGTCCCCGTAGGCCACCTGCCATGCGCCTACGCCATGCTCGGTCAGCGACTGCAACTTGCGTCGACCCACGTTGTGCCGGCGCAGCCGCATGCCGACCCAGCCGGCGCACAGTTGCGAGGCGAGTATCTCCAATCCGGACAACCCCAGCTCATGCAGGATCGAGCTGACCAGGGTGTGCTCGCAACCGGTGACCACGATCACCCGGTCGCCCTGCGCCTGGTGCTGGCGCAACTGGCGCAGACCGTCGCGGCAGAACTGCCGTGGCCGCCGCGCCAGGTTGGCGCCGAACACGTTCGCGGCCGCCCGATAGCGCTGCTCGCCCAGACCAAGCAGCGCAATGCGTACCAGCACATAAGCGGGCCAGCGTCGCGAAAACGGCAGCGACGGCAACAGCAGCGGCGTGCTCAGCAACGCCAGCCCCTTGCGCCACAATGAACGGGCGAAGCATTCGCGCACGAACAGATGGAAAGCGTCGCCGTGCATCAGCACGCCATCGAAATCGAACAGCACGATCCGCGGGGAACTGGTCGCGACGTCCTGCGGCGCGGCGCTGGCGACTTCCTCAAGGGTGCTCACGCGATGGCGAACAATCGTCGCAGCTCGCTGCCCGGGTCCTCGGCGCGCATGAACGCCTCGCCGACCAGGAACGCCTGGATGCCGCCTTCGCGCAGGCGCGCCACGTCTTCCGGCGTGCGGATGCCGGACTCGGCCACCAGCACGCGGTCGTACTCGATCAGGTCCTGCAGCGCCAGTGAGATCTCCAATGCGGTCTCGAAGTTGCGCAGGTTGCGGTTGTTGACGCCAATCAACGGCACCGGCAGCGCGAGGGCGCGCTCCATTTCCTCCTCATCGTGCACTTCGCACAACACATCCATGTCGAGTTCGGCGGCCAGCAACGCCAGCGGCAACAGCTCATCGTCGTCGAGCGCGGACACGATCAGCAAGATGCAATCGGCACCGATCGCGCGCGCCTCGTGCACCTGGTACGGGTCGATGATGAAATCCTTGCGCAGCAGCGGCAGCGAGCAGGCGGCGCGTGCCTGCTGCAGGAATGCCTCGCTACCCTGGAAGAAGTCGCTGTCGGTCAGCACCGACAGGCAGGCCGCGCCAGCCTTCTCGTAGCTCCTGGCGATGGCGGCGGGGTCGAAATCCGGGCGGATCACACCCTTGCTTGGGCTGGCCTTCTTCACCTCGGCGATCACCGCGGGCAGGCCAGCCTCGATCTTCGCCTCGATCGCCGCGGCGAAACCACGCGTATCCGGCAGATCGGCGATGCGCGCGGTCAATTCGGCCAGCGGAAACTTGTTGCGACGCTCGGCGACTTCTTCCGCCTTGCGTGCAAGGATGCGATTGAGGATGTCGGTCATGGCATCTCGCTCGGTGGGCTATGGGTGCATCCTAATGCGCGATCGGGCACGACGTAAGCCAGGTGCCGCGGATCATCCATTCGCCGCACTTACTCCACCTCCGCCAATCGTCGTGTCACCGCCACGAATGCCAGCATCTTTGCATGCGCGTCACCACTGGCGATCGTGACACGGGCCAGCTCAATGCCCGCGCGGATGCCGTCGACCACGTCGGCAGCATACAGCGCCGCGCCGGCGTTCA
Source organism: Rhodanobacter sp. (assembly GCA_035655635.1). Taxonomy (GTDB): domain Bacteria; phylum Pseudomonadota; class Gammaproteobacteria; order Xanthomonadales; family Rhodanobacteraceae; genus Rhodanobacter. The sequence continues at coordinate 9,898 of DASRUB010000297.1, forward strand.
GGCAGACGATGTCATGCGGCACCCCTGCGTGCCCTTGCAGCGCATCCAGCAGCATGGACTTCGATTCATCGGCATTTTCCACCCGCAGGTTGCGACTGGACGCCATCGCCAGCCCGAAATCCTCCGGTTCCACCTCGTATTCGCGCACTACGCCGTCGCGCAGCTCGCCGACCATGGTGGCGGCGCCGAGCGAGATCTCATCCATGCCGTCGCGACCCCACACCACCAGCGCGTTGCGCGCGCCCAGCGCCTGCAGCACGCGGATCTGGATACCGACCAGATCCGGATGGAACACGCCCATCAGGATATTCGGCGCACCGGCCGGATTGGTCAGCGGCCCCAGGATATTGAAAAGCGTGCGTACGCCCATCTCGCGCCGCACCGGCGCCACCACCTTCATCGCCGGGTGATGGTTCGGCGCAAACATGAAGCCGATGCCGGTCTCGGCCAGGCACGCGGCCACCTGGGCCGGCGCCAGCTCGATCGAGGCGCCCAGCGCCTGCAACACGTCGGCACTCCCCGACTTCGACGACACACTGCGCCCGCCGTGCTTGGCCACGCGCGCGCCAGCCGCCGCCGCGACGAACATCGACGCCGTGGAAATGTTGAAGCTGGAGGTCCCGTCACCACCGGTGCCGACGATGTCGAGCAAGTGGGAGTGATCACCTGCCACCGGCACCTTTGCCGACAACTCGCGCATCACGCGCGCCGCGCCCGTGATCTCGCCGACAGTTTCCTTCTTCACCCGCAGGCCGGTGATGATCGCGGCGGTCATCAACGGGCTCACTTCGCCGCGCATGATCTGGCGCATCAGCGCGATCATTTCGTCATGGAAGATCTCGCGATGCTCGATCGTGCGTTGCAAGGCTTCCTGCGGCGTGATCATGCCCTCGCGTCCGCTCGTGTCCGACATCTCGCCCGTCATGCCGCCAACCGCAGCGGCAGGCCTAGGAAGTTGCGCAGCATGTCATGGCCGTGCCGGGTCAGGATCGACTCCGGATGGAACTGCACACCCTCGACCGGCAGCGTCTTGTGGCGCAGGCCCATGATCTCGTCGATCGAGCCGTCCGCATTTTCCGTCCAAGCCGTGATCTCGAGACAATCCGGCAGCGACGACTGCTCCACCACCAGCGAGTGGTAGCGCGTGGCCTCGAACGGTTCGGGCAAGCCGGCAAACACGCCCTGGCCACGATGATGCATCGGCGAGGTCTTGCCATGCATGATCTGCCTGGCGCGGATCACCTTGCCGCCAAACACCTGGCCGATCGCCTGATGCCCCAGACACACGCCGAACACCGGGATCTCGCCGGCCAGCTCACGCAGCACGTCCAGCGACACACCCGAATCGTCCGGCGTGCCCGGCCCGGGCGAAATCATGATGTGCGAAGGCGCCAGCTCACGAATGCCGGCCACGTCGATCACGTCGTTGCGCACCACCCTGACCTCCTGCCCCAGCTCGCCCAGATACTGCACGAGGTTGTAGGTGAAGCTGTCGTAGTTGTCGATCATCAGCAGCATGGGCCGACCTGTCTCTTCGCTTGAATCCCGGGAACCCGTCGAGGCTTGCGCCTTCGACAACCGCACGCGCACGTGCCCGGTCGGGCTCACGAGTGCCAGTTCAGAAGAATAGCCGACCCGGGGCGGCGCGCGCTGAGCTCAGTGGAACCCCACTGCCCGGGCCACCAGCACGAGACCGGTGACGAGGATGGCGACGCCGACCGCGCGGGCGGTGCGCAGGCTGGTCGGGGCGAAGCGCTCGACCATGATGGCGGTGGTTACCGCGGCCATCACGCGCCAATCCATCACGCCAACACCAGCAGGATCGCCGTGAGCCCGGCGCAGCAATAACGACGCATCGACGAGCTCATGCAGGCCGTCGCCAGAACCGATAGATCAACGCGCCGACCACCAGCGCCACTGCAGCTGCGATCAGGTTGGCGACCCCGGCACTGGCCAGCAGGCCGAGTGACAGCAGCGTGGCGGCGATCGGAATCAACGGCCCGCCGGGCAGGCGCATGGCGCCCTGCCGTTGGCCATGGCGCTTGCGCAATACCAGCACCGCGACCGCCGTGGCGAGATAGCCGAACAGCCGTGCCACCACCGACAGCAAGGCCAACTGCACGAACGATCCGGACAGCGCCAGGAGCACCGACAGCACGCCCACCGTGACAATGGCGACCGCCGGCGTGCGAAAGCGCGGATGGATGCGCGTGAGTGCCGCCGGGCCGAAACCGTCGGCGGCCAGCGCCAGCAGGTAACGCGGCCCGAACATGATCGTGTTGCTGTTGGTGCCGAGGATCGATACCGCCGCGCCGACGGTCAGCACCAGCGCCAGCCACATGCCACCGAAGCGGGCCGAAGCGTCGGCCAGCGGCGTGCTGGAGGCAGCCAGCCCCGGCAGCGTGCCCAGCGCCACCCATTGCACCGCCACGTAGGTCGCGGTGACGATCGCGATCATGGTCAGCATGGCGAACGGTACGTCGCGCTGCGGGTTGCGGTACTCGGCGGCGGCGGCCGGCATGTTCTCGAAACCGGCATAGGCGAACAACAGCAACAAGGCGCCCTTGGCGAGATCGTCCATCGGAATGGAGCCCACCGCCAGCGGCGAAGCTTGGCTCAGGTCCACGAAGAACGCGCCGATCAGCACGAACATCGCCAGCGGCAGGAACTTGGCGATCGCCAGGGTGACGCCGGTGCGTGCCGCGGCGCGCACGCCGATCACGTTGATCCAGGTCAGCGCCAGCAACGAGCCGACCACGATCAGCACGCGCCCACTGCCGTCACCCGCCGCCGGCCAGAAATGCGTGATCGCGTCGGCCAGGCCGTTGCTCAGCGCGGCGGCACTGGCAATGCGGGTCAACAGCAGCATCCAGCCCACTTCGAAACCGGCAAACCGCCCGAACGCCTCGCGTGCATACAGATAACTGCCGCCGGCCTGGTCGAAATAGCTGGCAGCCTGGGCGTAACACAGCACCAGCAAGCTCACCGCCAGCCCCGCCAGCAGCACGGCCCACAGGCTGGCGGGCCCCAGCAGCGCGGCGGCCGCCGCCGGCAACAGGTAGATCCCGCTGCCGATCACGTCGTTGACGGACAGCCCCACCAGCTGCCACCGCCCGACCGCGCGCAGCACGCTGGGGTGACCGGTGGCTGACGGCGTTTCGGCTGCAAGAGCAGTCGATGATCCTGGTGTGGTCGACTGGCTCAAGGGCGGTTCGCGGCTTCTGTTGTGGATGACCCCAAGGTAGTGCTTTCGACGCCGCGCCATGGCACCTGCGGGAAGTCGGGGCGTCGCGACCCGCGTTTGCCTTTATGCACTTCCGATCGCCAACATCACGGCGGAGGCTCTTGCGTCTGCGGCGTTAGACCGCGCCACGCCGGCGCCCCAAAAAGTGAGAGCTGCGCTGCGGTTCGCGAGCATCCAAGGGCGGTTGCATGGCGTTGCCGATCGACGGATGAAACTCTCGGTAAAACATGCTTTCACATCGATCGCCCCGCACAACCACGAATCGAGCATAGTGACAAGCGTGCTCAAGCCGCCAATGAAAAGACCGGCACGGGGCATAACGGACGGTTGTGGGCTGTCGCCTCGAACCTGCAAAGAAGAGGCGTCCACCAGGGCGCGGAGGCCGTCGTGGTGAACCATGACGATAGCGTGTTGCCGCCAGATCACCCCACCGGCACTCCCGCATCCCGCAAGCGCTGACGCAGGGGGTCCAGCTTGTCGCCATAACGCGCGCTGCGCGCGGTGTCACGGCGCAAGGGTTGCCGTACCTGAGCAGCACTGGGCAAGCTCAGCACGGTGCGCGAGGTCTTGTGAAACTCGAGGCACGCGCGATCGAAGGTCAGACCGCAGAAGTCCAGCAAACGGCGAATCACGACCTCCGGCTCGGCCAGGAGGCCCTCGTACGGAAGATCGAGAACGCGCGTGGGGTACTTGTCCAGCCAGAAGCGCGTCAGGCGCAGGAAGTCGATGCAGTAATCGGCTGTCTCGTCGAGATCGCAGGCAAAACCCGCGTTTTCAGCGAAACACTGGCGGTAGCACGCCAGGCACGTCTCCACCGGATCGCGTCGAACGATGACCACGCGTGCCGCCGGCAACATTCTCAATGCCGCGCCCACGAGGTACCAACTCACCAGGCTCTTGTCGGTAAACCGTGTCTTGTCCTTGCGCCAGCGCGCGGTCCGGGCGAGGTACTCCTGGCCCAGCCGCTGCCAATCCTGTGCGGTTGCCTCGGGCACCCATAGCGGAAATGCCGAGTTCCTGCGGTGCGTTTCGGCGTCGATCACCTGGGTCAGGTCCTTGATCTCGTTGGCCCCTTCGACCTCCGGATGGGAAGCCAGAATATGCTCGACCAGGGTCGAACCGGAGCGCGGAATGCTCACAATCAGGATGACTTCACGGCCGAGCCCGGCATCCACTGGTGGCTGCGTCTCTTCCTCGAATACACGCAGGATGGCGTCCACGCGCCGGTGCTCGCCTGCGCCATCCCACGAGACCCGAGTGCGCCGTGACGCATTGGCGCGCCGGAACGCTTCGAACGCCTCGGCATAGTCCCCTCGACTCTCCAATGCCTTGGCGTAGGTAAAACCAAGCAACTCGCAGGCGCGGGGCGACAAATCTGTCCGGGCCAAGGCGCGTTCCAGGGATGCCGCGTCGGTGGCATCGAAGCGAACCGTATTGAGATTGGACAAGCCGAACCAGCCCTCTTCGTTGCCGGGATCGCGGCGCACTACTTCGCGGAAGTCCGCCACCGCCGCGTTGACCTCGCCAAGGTTCGCCCGTGACCGGGCCAGTGACAGTCGGGCGGGAATGTGTGACGGATCAAGCTCAAGTGCCCGTTGCAACGCGGTACCCGCTTCTTCGGAATACGCTTCCCGTGCGAGTGCTTCGCCGAGGTTGAACCATGCCGACACCGAAGCAGGATCGAGCTTGCAGGCATGCCGGAAATGCGTCACGGCTTCACCGACTTCGCCGTGCTCATACAGGGCAATCCCCAGCCAGACACGCAGATCGGAATCCTCCGGCCACACCGCAAGGACTCGTTTGAAGCAATCGATGGCCCTGGCCTGATCGCCGCGGCGCTGAACCACCATCCCCAACAGCCGGGTCGCATCCGGATCATCCGGGGCCAGGGCCAGCACATTGGCCAGCGACTGCTCGGCCGCCTCAAACTTTCGCTGTTCCCATTCCGTCCTTGCCCTGGCCAGCATGCGGGCAGCCACGCGCGAGAGTGGCCGCCGCGCAGGCAACTGTCCTGAAGCTGTCGGTGGGTGGGATGTCATGTCGTCACTGGCCGGCGGCATTGTTCGGCAAGATTACGCTGCTTGCAAACCCGCCGCAAAAAAACGCCGGGCACAAGGCCCGGCAAGGGGGGGAGATCATTCATTCCATCAAAAGTCGTAGGCCACGGAGATTCGAACCATGCGCGGCGCCTGGGTATTCAGCAGCCGGCCGTAGTCGGAATTCGGGTTGTTGGTTGTCCCGAAAAAGTCGTTGATGAAGATCGCCTGCTGGCTGTTGAACACGTTGAACGCCGCGAGGCCGAAGTCGAGCTTGCGGTCGGCCCACGCCGGTTTGTAGTCGACATTGAGGCCCAGGCTGGTGGTCCATGGCATACGGCCCAGCGAACCCGGCGGAACCGGTAGGCCACCGCACCAGTAATAGGTGTGGGAACCGTGCAATGCGAGCTGGTCCGGTCCGTAGCCACCCCGGCACATGCGGGGAGTACCGGAAGCAGCGTACAGATTGCCGCCAACGGTCCATTCCGGATTGATCGCATAGGCACCGTAGACCTTGATCTGGTGCCTGCGATCATTGGGCAGCACGCCAGACGACCACTCCATCCTTTCCGGGAAGTCCCAGGCCGTGGTGATCGATTCGTACGACCCGCTCTGTTGGGAAAAGGTGCTGACCGGTCCTTCCGTATTGCCCCAGGTCCTGGAGAACACATAATCCACCTTGGCCATCCACTTGCCGTCCCAGGCGTGCGCCAGCGACAGGTCCAACGAGTAGTAACGGCGTTCCGAGCCCTTCGTGAAGCCTTGATCCGCCTCGGTGAATTTGACCGGAACCAGAGAGCCATCCGGCGCCTTCATCAGGAGGTCATTGGTCACGCCCGGATTGATCAAGACCAGGCTCTGCGACCAGTTGCTGCAGGTAGCCGGTGTCATCCAGGAATAGCCCTGCGCCACTCCGGCCGCACACTCCCGCTGCTCGTCGTCATAGTCGTCGATGATGCGGTTCATCCTCTGGTAGGTACCCGTGGCACTGGCTACCCACTTCGTTCCCAGCATCTCGAACTGCTGCTGCAGGCCCAACACGTAATTGTCTGAAAACTCCGCCTGAATGTTCTGCGCCGTGGATACCCGAGGGTCCTTCGGCTGGCCATACTCGTTGTCGATCGACACGCCGGTCGACGGAGTTTGCGGCAAGGGCGTGAATCCGATCGGATCGCCGGTCGTCGGGTCGATACCCGTATAGGTTCCGTACAAATTCGTTGCCGTCACCGGTGAGGCAATGGACGTTGCAGTGGTCAACGGAAGCGACAGATAGTAGCGGCCGACATTGCCGAACACCTTCAGCGTCGAATCACCGTGCACGTCCCAACTGAAACCCAGACGCGGCGCCCATTGCGGCTTGGTCAACCTGATGTAGGGCACGCCCGACCCGTCGAAGTTGGTGAACTGGTCATTGCGCAGGCCCAGGTTCAACAGCAGGTTCGGCGTCACCTGCCAGTTGTCCTCGATGTACTGCGCGCGCTGGACGACCTTCACCGACGCGGAAGAGCGATCGATACGCTGCATGACGTAGTAGCAATGAGTTTTCCCATCGGCCCCGGTAGTGCAGTCCGGCGATGGGGCGACATAGGGCGGACTATCGGGACCGGTGCCAAAAAGCGGTGTGCCCGGATCGCCGCTGCCGTAGACCCACGCATAGCCTGGCCCGGTCATTTCAGCGCCGTCATTGATATCCCAGGAGTTGATGTTGTCGATACCGGCCTGGATATCATGATCACCCAACTTGTAGTCCAGACTCAGGCGATAACTCGTCACATCGACGCGATGCGTGGGATCGGACTGCTGCGAGTTTGTCTGCGAGTTGACGATACCCCCCGGCGGGACGAATGCCGGGTTCTGTACGGAAGGACTGCCGATGTGCGGCAATTCCGGATCGAACCCCGGGTAGCCCGGTTGCTGGGTGTAATACTCGCCGCGCGTCTTGCCGACCATCGCATTCAAGGTCAGGTTGTCGGTGATGTAGGAACTGTAATTGGCCGTCCACAATCGGAACGCGGTCTTGGCTGTCTGATCGAGGTTGGAAAAAGTTCCGGTCTTCAGGTTGTCGTAGTCGTAGTTGTAATCCGCCTGCCACGACTTGTTCGAGCTCTGCAGGCCAGTCACGGTCAGCAGGTTGCTGTCGTTGATGTTCCAGTCCACCTTCGCGTAGAGCTTGGGTGCGTGTACCCGGTAGTTGAACGCGAAGGGATCTTCGACTGAGCCAATGGTGGTGCCGCTCGTGTTGTCCTGCTCGGCAGCCAGGAAGAAGAACAGCTTGTCCTTGATGATCGGGCCACTGACGTAGGCATCGTAGACCGTTTGCTGGGCATGATTGCCCTTGTTGTAGGTGCTCAGGTCTCCCGGACTCAGGCCTTCGTCGGTCTCCAGCGGATTGGCAAAGTAGTAGTTGCGCTTGTCCGCCGTCCATGGCGTGCCGGCCGGTTCCCACTGGGCGCGCACGCCAAAGTGCCACTGGTTGGAACCACTCTTGCCGATCTGATTGATCACGCCGCCGATGGAACGGCCGTACTTGGCGCCGTAGCCGCTGATGAAGGTCTGTTGTTGCTCGATGGCACCATAGGGCAGCTCGATACCGCCTTGCGCCGTAAGCGCATCGGTGACATTCATGCCGTCGATGTAATAAGCGTTCTCGGCAGTCGAGGCTCCCCCGAACACGTTGATCGGCGTGCCCAGCGGGCCGCCGACCAACTGGGGCGAGCCCATGTTGACACCCGGCGCCAACATCGCAATGGCCGCGGCGGATCGCCCCAACGGCAATTGCCGCAACTGCTCGGCGGTAATCGTGGTGACCTGGTTGGTCGTGCTCACGTCGATGGGGGGAATCGCGTTGGCCGTGACCACGACGCCACTGAGGTTCTGGATGCTCTTGGCGCCTGACGTTGACGAAAAGTCGACCGCGACCGCGCCGCCTGCCACCGGACTGACATCACCACGGCTCTGCACCACCTTGCCATTCTGCAGCAGGGACACCGTATACGTGCCAACCGGAAGGGTGATTGAATATTTGCCCGACGGATCCACCGAGACGGTGCGGTGGAAGCCCGCGCCGCCCGTGATCTGAATGGTCTCGTTCGCTTGAATCGGGACCGTTCCCTGGATGGTGCCGCGCGTCGCCTGAGACCATGCGGTGCCCGCAAAACCCGAGATGATGGAACCGATAGCCAGCACCAGCGCCTTGCGCTGCAAGAGGTGGCGACAATGCACCGTGCTTACGAGATTCGACTTCATTGGGTGTGTACCCCATTTGGCCATTGGCTCTGCAAGTCAACGGACGAACACGACGAGATAACTCGAGGCCGACTTTGCAGGAGGATGCAGGCGTCGGAAGGTTGAGCGCAGCCATAGCGGTAGCTGGAACGTGCAAGCGTTGCTGGGCAGCATGACGTTGTCCCACAGGCGCACTGTGGGCCCGATGACGGTACGCCTCGATCAAACATGAACCCCACTCCCACCCCGGCTCATTGAGAGCGAGCATAAACAGCAGCGGGTGTCTACCACCAATGAAAAAAGCGCCCACGTGCATAACCGCAGGTTGTGGAGTGCCCCATTCCCGGGCCCCAGGGGCGTGGGTCGCAGAAACGTTCGAGGCGAAGAGCTTTACAACAGCGAAGCTGGTCAAAGTTGCCTGCGCCAGGGCAGCTTTTCGAAAATTCGCCGGCCCATAGTCGTTCTATGGGCCAAGAATCGGCGGATAGTGAACCAAGCAGGCGACTTTGCAGCCCGGACGATTTCTGCGGCCCACGCTCCTGGGGCATTATCCGGAGTCAGGCCGGCGCCCGCCGCGACAGCTGGCGATACTCAAGGAACGAAAACGCGCTCATGGCGTGTCCCGTGCAAGGGTGTCGCCGTGACTGCCCGCAGCGAACGGGCCACGCACCCTCAAACGGCAGCCAACAACCGCTGCGCAAGCTGCCGCACAAGACTGAGAAAACGCTTCTGCACGGCGTTCAACGGACTGTCCGGTCGATAAATCGCGCACAGCACGACATCGATGCGCAGGTCGAGCGGACGCATCTGGACGGCTTTGCCACCGTCGCG
>DASRUB010000298.1:0-34780 GCA_035655635.1 Rhodanobacter sp.
CCTGGGTCACCTGCGCCGCGTCGCGACAATCAATCCAGCGTTCTTCACCGGGCAACAGGCGCTGATCGAGCAGGCGCAGATGGTCGCCCTGCCACTGCACGGCGCGAATGGAGTCGTGGGTTTCAGTGAGCGTGGTCATCCCGACATTATCACCTGTCGCACGTGAATCACGCACGAAAGACGGTGCCACGCAAGCATGCGCTCAGCCGCGCTGACGCAGCCACTGGTGGATCGCCGGCGGCACTTCGCGCTGTGCACGGCCGGAAACGTAGATGCCGATGTGGCCGCCCTTGAAGGCGAGTTGCGTGTAGTCGGTGGTGCCGACATGCTTGCCCAGCGCACGCGAGGCATCCGGCGGCACCAGGTGATCCTGCTCGGCGAAGATGTTCAGCACCGGCTGGGTGATCATGCCCAGGTCCACGCTCTGGCCGCCGATTTCAAGCGTGCCCTTGACCAGTTTGTTGCCTTGGTAAAAATCCTTGATGAACTGGCGGAATGCTTCGCCAGCCTGATCCGGCGAATCGAAGATCCAGCGCTCCATGCGCAGGAAATTCTCCAGCTCGGTCGGGTTGTCGAGAATGTCGACCATGCCGATGTATTTCTGCTGGTTCAGCCGCACCGGCTTCAGTGTGAGGTAGACGTAGTTCATCAGCCCGGCGGGGATATTGCCCATGGTGTCGACGAACAGGTCCACATCCATGTTGCGGCACCAGCTCGACAGCATGTTGTCCGGGGTGTGGAAATCCACCGGGGTGACCATGGTGATCAGGTTCTTCACCTTGTCCGCGTGCAGCGCGGCATAGCACAGCGAGAACGCGCCGCCCTGGCAGATGCCGAGCAGGTTGATCGCATCCAGATCGTGGCGCGCGCGCACGGCATCGACGCAACGGTCGAGATAGCCGTTGATGTAATCATCCAGGGTCAGCCAGCGGTCGGCGCCGTCGGGATATCCCCAGTCGATCAGGTAGACGTCCTCGCCCTGCTCCAGCAGGTTGCGCACCATCGAGCGGTCGGCCTGCAGGTCGGTCATCCATACTGTGTTGACCAGTGCGTAGACGATCAGCAGCGGCGTCTTCGAGGTGGTCTTGCCGTGACCGGTGAAGTGCCAGACCTTGAGCTTGTCTTCGCTGTAGACCAGTTCGCGCGGGGTGTTCGCGTATTCCGGCTCGCGCATGCTGCGCAGGTTGGCCATGCCGGCGGCAAGCTTGCGCTGGAAGGTGGCGATATCGCCCAGGGCCCTGGTCGGGTCGATGCGCAATGGTGTGTACATGGTAGCGTCTCCTTACTTGCGCTTGCGCGGGCTGGGGCGGGACTTGGCGGTGGTGCCGGTCTTCGCCTTGCTAACGGCCGACTTGCGCGCCACCTTTGCAGGCGACTTTGAGGTGGACTTCTTTACCGCCGAAACCGGCTTCTTCGTGGCTGCCGGCGGGGTCTTGCCATCAGCCAACCGACGCTTCAATGCGGCAAGCTCACGACGCAGCGCCATGATCTCATCGGCGTGACCTTCCGACGATGATACCTTTCCGGCGCGCACTTCACGGCGCAAGGCCTGCAACCGCTCGCCGAGGCTCGAAACCTCGGAGCGCGTCGGCACACCGAGTTGCTGGCAGAACTGCTCGGTTTGCAGCTGCTGCTGCTGGCGCACGCGCATCTGCGTATTGACCATCTCGCCGTAAACCTCTCGAAACTCGTCGGTCAGCGCGATCTCCGCATAGGCCTCTTCGGCGGCATCCACCCACAAGTCGTACAACGCCTTCAGCGAATCGATCTGGCGACCGGGTTCGGCACGTTCGGCCAGTTTGTCCTGCAGGCGCTGCATGGCTTGCGCGTTGGAGCGCTGAATCAATGCCTGATAGCGCGCGGAAGCCTGCAACGATGCCAGCACGGCGGCGGCCATTGCCTGTTGCTTCATTTGTTGTTCGCGATCCTGGCCAAACGCCGGCGTCGGTCCATGCGTGCCCGGCAAATCACCGAAACCGCTGTGCTGCGCGGCCTGCATCCACGATTGCCACTGCTTCGCAAAGCCTTCCGCACCGGCACTGTCGATACCACCGAAGGCTTGCGCGAACGGCTGGCTGGCTCCGCCAAACATCTGCTGCAACTGCTGTCGCCAGTCACCCGGCTGGGGCACAGCGCCACCTGCGGCGGCAGCCTGCATCCAGTCGAAATACCCCTTCAGACCGGCCAGCGTACGCTCCAGCGTGTCGTTGCCGGCGGCTGGCGCGACCGCTGGCGGCGCGAACGGGTTTGTCACCGGCTGCTGCTGTTGCCACTGACGCGCCCAGGCATCCCATGACTGCTGCGCCAGCGATTGGTAATCCCTGATGAAATCGTTTGCCGGGTCGGCCATGGGTACATCCTCGTGCAAGGTTCATCCATCCTAGCAAAAGCGCGTTGCACAAAAGCGTCCAAGCCTGAACGCACAAGGCCCGGCATGAGCCGGGCCTTGGGGGATCGCTTTACGGAAAAACTCAGGCGTTGGCACCGCCAGCGCGCTCTTCTTCGGTAACGGCCTTCATCGACAGGCGGATGCGGCCCTGCTTGTCCACTTCGAGCACCTTGACCTTGACGATGTCGCCTTCCTTGAGCTTGTCGGAAACCTTCTCGACGCGCTCATCAGAAATTTGCGACACGTGCACCAGACCATCCTTGCCCGGCATGATCGTCACGAAGGCACCGAAGTCCATCAGCTTGGCAACCTTGCCCTCGTAGATGCGGCCCGGCTCGACGTCAGAGGTGATCTGCTCGATGCGCTTCTTCGCCGCTTCACCCGCCTCGCGATTGACCGAGCCGATGATGATGGTGCCGTCATCGTTGATGTCAATCGTGGTGCCGGTTTCTTCGGTGATCGAACGGATCGTGGCGCCACCCTTGCCGATCACTTCGCGGATCTTGTCCGGGTGGATCTTGATGGTGATCAGGCGCGGCGCGTACTCGCTCATCTCGGTGCGAGCGGTGGTGAGCGCCTTGGCCATTTCGCCGAGGATATGCAGCCGACCCTGCTTGGCCTGGGCCAACGCCACCTTCATGATCTCTTCGGTGATGCCGTCGATCTTGATGTCCATCTGCAGCGCGGAAATGCCCTCGGAGCTCCCGGCCACCTTGAAATCCATGTCGCCGAGGTGATCCTCGTCGCCCAGGATGTCGGACAGCACGACGAAGTCGTTGCCCTCCTTGACCAGACCCATGGCGATACCAGCCACCGGCGCCTTCAGCGGCACGCCGGCATCCATCATCGCCAGCGACGAACCACACACCGAAGCCATCGACGACGAACCGTTGGACTCGGTGATTTCCGAGACCACGCGCAACACGTACGGGAATTCCTCGATGCTCGGCTTGACCGCCATCACGCCGCGCTTGGCGAGGCGGCCATGACCGATCTCACGACGCTTCGGCGCGCCAAACCGGCCGGCCTCGCCCACCGAGAAAGGGGGAAAGTTGTAATGGAACAGGAACGGATCCTTCGACTCGCCGCCCGGCGCATCGATGATCTGCGCGTCACGCGTGGTGCCCAGCGTGATCACCACCAGCGCCTGCGTCTCACCGCGGGTGAACAGCGCGGAACCATGCGTACGCGGCAGCACGCCGACACGGGCGGTGATCGCGCGCACGTCATCGAGCTGACGGCCGTCGATGCGCACCTTGGTCTTCAGTACGCTGTCGCGCATGGTGTGGTATTCGATTTCCTCGAATTCCTTGGCCATCGCGGCGCTCGACCAGCCGCTCTCTTCGGCCTGCGCCTTGAGACCGCCCAGCACGTCGGCCTTGATCGCGGAGATCGCGTCGCGACGCTCCAGCTTGTCGCGCACCTGGAACGCTGCAGCCAGCTGATCGCCGACCGCGCCCTTGACGGCGGCGACCAGCGACTCGTTGCGCGCCGGTGCCTTCCAGTCCCACGACGGCTTGCCGGCTTCGGCGGCCAATTCGGCGATCGCGCGGACCGCAACCTGCATCTGTTTGTGACCGAACATCACCGCACCGAGCATCACGTCCTCGGACAGCAGCTTGGCTTCGGATTCCACCATCAGCACGGCACCGGCGGTACCGGCGACAACCAGGTCCAGGTCGGAGGTCTTCAGCTCGGTGGCGGTCGGGTTCAGCAAGTATTGGCCGTTGGCGTAACCGACGCGCGCAGCGCCGATCGGACCCTTGAACGGGATCCCGGCCAGGCTCAGTGCAGCGGAGGCGCCGAGCAGGGCCACGATGTCGCCGTCGACTTCCGGGTTCAGCGAGACGACCTGCGCGATCACCTGCACTTCATTCTTGAAGTCATCCGGGAACAGCGGGCGTACCGGGCGATCGATCAGGCGCGAGGTCAGCGTCTCCTTCTCGGTCGGGCGGCCTTCGCGCTTGAAGAAACCGCCGGGAATGCGACCGGCGGAGTAGAACTTCTCGACGTAGTCGACGGTGAGCGGGAAGAAATCCTGACCTTCCTTCTGCCTGGTCGCAGCCACGGCAGTGACCAGCACCACGGTGCCGCCCATGCTGGCCATGACCGCACCGGTCGCCTGGCGGGCAATTTCGCCCGTCTCCAGTGTGACTTCGTGATTACCGTACTGGAATGACTTGGTTACTTTTGCCACGTTGGAATTCCTGAGTTTGAACTTTCAAGAGTGCGGCCAGGGATGGTCGCTTGTTGATCTCAGCGTTCATGGATGAACGCAAAGAAACCAACCCGTGCGGCCAGGGATGGCCGCTTTTTTATCTAGGCGTTCACGGACGAACGCACAAACTACTGCTATTACCGACGCAGGCCGAGGCGCTCGATCAAGGTCTGATAGCGCGCAAGATCGCGATCTTTCAGATAGCTGAGCAGGCGCTTGCGCTGGTTGACCAGCTTCAGCAGGCCACGACGGGAGTGGTGGTCCTGCTTGTGGTCCTTGAAGTGCCCGGTGAGATGCTCGATGCGGGCGGACAGCAGGGCTACCTGGACTTCCGACGAGCCGGTGTCGTTCGGCACGCGGCCGAAATCAGCAATGATCTTGCTGGTCTGTTCTGCGGTAAGGGACATGGTTATGCGTTTCCTTGAAAGGCGATGCGAAGCTTGCGCTTGCATCATCGCGATGACGCAAGCGCAAGCTTCGCCGAGTTGAGTGAAAGCGTTGAAATAACTTGTCTATTCTACTGACCGTAGTGGTGTTACAACAAGTGTGCAGAGGTGTTTCCGGGCAAATCAGTCAGAGCTTGTGAAAAAAACCACTTCCTGTGGTTTTCTTCTATCGCGAGTCCGGTACAGGCCCGGACTCGCTCACGCGAATCAAGCACTTGCGTGCTCGACTCGCGACCGGCCCTCGGGCAACCGCTCCTGCGTTGCCTCAACTCGGGCATCCATGCCCTCGCCGTGGCCGGGCTGAGAGGTTGAAAATTCACAACCTCTCAGTCCGGCAGCAAGTTGAAGCCACGCAGGACGCGACCACGGTGCTCGCTGTCCACCTCAAGCAAAGCCAGCAAGGCCCCATCGCTGGCAAATGCCGCACAGCGGCCCGACGGAGCCGAACTCGCAAGCTGGATCGTCTGGCCATGTGAAATGGCCATGCGCTGGGCTTCATCCAGTCTCAAGGCGGGAAGATCGCGTAACCCCGCCGCCACCGGCAGCAAGTGCGCCAGCAAGGCCTTGTCGCCCTGCGCGGCAGCGGATTGGAGCTCGGCAAGGGTCACCATCCGCGGCTCGCGAAACGGCTCCACCCAGATGCGTCGCAAGGCGCTCAGGTGCGCGCCGCAACCCAGGTCCTCACCCATGTCCACGGCCAGCGAGCGCACATAGGTGCCGGACCCGCATTCCACCAGCAGTTGCAGGGTGTCGCCGTCGCGCGCCAGCAAGTCCAGCCGGTGCACTTCGACCTCGCGTGGCGGTCGCTCGACCGATTCACCCCGGCGCGCCTTCACATAGAGTCTTTCGCCGTCGTGTTTCAGTGCGGAATACATCGGCGGCACCTGCAGGATGGCTCCGCGCAGCTTGGCCAGTGCGGCCTCGATCGCGGTGGCATCGAGCTCGGGCACTGGTCGCTGCTGGAGGACCTCGCCTTCACTGTCGGCACTGTCGGTAGTGATGCCGAGTCGGCACTCGGCCAGGTACGCCTTGCGCGCGCCCAGCAGGCTGCCGGCCAGCTTGGTCGCCTCCCCGAAACACAGCGGCAGCAGCCCCGTGGCAAGCGGATCGAGTGCGCCGGTGTGGCCGCCCTTGGCGGCGCGCAGCAAACGGCGCACTGCCTGCAGCGCCTGATTCGAGCTCAGGCCCAGGGGCTTGTCCAGCAACACGATGCCGTGCAGGTCGCGGGACTGGATACGCGGCGGACGATTCATCGGTTCAGCAACACCCAGCCAGCGACTCAGTCGACCTGCTTGTCACCATCGCGCGGGGTCAGGTCACGCGCCTGCTCACGCAACAGCGACTCGATCCGTTCGCCCTTGTCGACCGAATCGTCGTACTTGAACTTCAGCTCGGGCACCCGGCGCATGCGCATGCCGCTGTGCGCCAGCGCATGGCGGATCTCGTGACTCATGGCGTTCAACGCCTTGACCGCCGGCAACCCCTGCTCCGGCAGCAGGGTAGTCACCCAGACCGTCGCCCAGTCCAGGTCACGAGTGATCTCGACATCAGACACGCTGGTCGACGGCAAGCCGTGATCCCGCACCGCCGCGTGCACCAGCAGGGCAAGCTCGCGACGCAGCTCGGCGCCAATGCGGTCGGTACGTTTGAAGTCGCGGGAGGGCATGAAAAAAGCTCCGAAGGACAATTTCCCTTCTCCCCTCGGGAGAAGGTGCCCCGCGAGGGGCGGATGAGGGTTCGGGTGCAACGCGGAACTGCAGTACTGAGGGATGCCACGTTACGCTCTAGCCCGAACCCTCACCCCAACCCCTCTCACCCGCAAGGGGACTCCCTAAGGGTCGCCGGCGGGAGAGGAGCTCAAGATCAAAGTGTCCGCGCCACTTCGGTGCGCTCGAAGCACTCGATCTGGTCGCCCGGCTTCACGTCGTTGTACTGCTTCACCGCAATACCGCACTCCATGCCGCTGCGTACTTCGTCGACCAGGTCCTTGAAGCGGCGCAGGGATTCCAGTTCGCCCTCGAACACCACCACGTTGTCGCGCAACACGCGGATCGGTTTGTTGCGCTTGACGTGACCCTCGGTGACCATGCTGCCTGCCACCGCACCGAACTTGGAACTGCGGAACACTTCGCGCACCTCGGCGAGGCCGATGATGTCCTCGCGTACTTCCATGCCAAGCAAACCAGTGGCAGCCTGGGTGACCTGATCGATCACGTCGTAGATGATCGAGAAATAACGCACGTCCAGACCGTTGGTTTCGATCACCTTGCGGGCAGACGCATCGGCGCGCACGTTGAAGCCGATGATCAACGCCTTGGAAGCAGTGGCCAGGGTGGCATCGGATTCGGTGATGCCGCCCACACCGGACGAAACCACGTTGACCCTGACCCGTTCATTGCCGATCTGGGTCAGGGATTCGCGCAGTGCCTCGACCGAACCCTGCACATCGCCCTTGACCAGGATGTTGAGCGTCTGCTGCTCCTCGCCCTGGCCCATCCTGGCAATGATGTCCTCGAGCCGATTGGTCTTGCTGACCATGCGCGTTTCGCGGCGCTTGAGCTCACGCTCCTGTGCCACCTCGCGTGCCAGCCGCTCGTCTTCCACGCAGACAAAATCGTCACCTGTTTCCGGCACGCCGGACAAGCCGAGCACCTGCACCGGGATCGACGGACCGGCTTCGGTCACCTGCTTGCCGGTCTCGTCGATCAGCGCGCGCATGCGGCCGTATTCAATGCCGCAAACCACGAAGTCGCCCTTCTTGAGCGTACCCTGCTGCACCAGTACCGTGGCCACCGGGCCGCGCCCGCGATCCAGGCTGGATTCGATCACGACACCCGAAGCACGGCCGTCGGCAACCGCCTTCAACTCCATCACCTCCGCCTGGAGCGAGATCGCTTCAAGTAGATCCTCGACACCCATGCCCGTCTTGGCGGACACAGGAATAAACGGCACGTCACCGCCCCAGTCTTCCGGCACCACTTCCTGCGCTACCAGACCTTGCTTGACGTTGTCGGGGTTGGCCCCGTCCTTGTCCATCTTGTTGACAGCCACGATGATCGGCACCTTGGCCGCGCGCGCGTGCTTGACCGCCTCGATCGTCTGCGGCATCACGCCATCGTCGGCCGCCACCACCAGAATCACGATATCGGTCGATTGCGCACCGCGGGCACGCATCGAGGTGAATGCGGCATGCCCCGGCGTATCCAGGAAGGTGATCACGCCCCTCGACGTTTCCACGTGATAGGCACCGATATGCTGGGTGATGCCGCCGGCTTCGCCGGAAGCGACCTTGGTACGGCGAATGTAATCCAGCAGCGAGGTCTTGCCGTGATCGACGTGACCCATGATGGTGACCACCGGCGGGCGGTCAATCTTCTCGCCTTCGAGCTCGACGCTCTGGGTATGCGCTGCCAAGGTTTCCTCGGCATTGTTCTGGGTATCGGCAACCGGCGTGTGCCCAAGTTCCTCGACCACCAGCACCGCGGTGTCGTGATCGATGGTCTGGTTGATGGTCGCCATCACGCCCATCTTGAACAGCGCCTTGACCACCTCCGAACCCTTGACCGCCATTTTCTGGGCCAGCTCGGTGACCGCATTGGTCTCGCCCACCACGACTTCGCGCACCACCGGCGCGGTGGGTCGCGAGAAGCCGTGCGGGCCGCTGGTCGCGCTGCCGCTGCCACGCGAGAGCACGTCGCGACCACCGCGACCACCCTTTCCGCGCTTGTTGCTCGACGAACGGCGGGCACGATCGGCCTCGCTCAGATGCATCTGGCCGCCGGTAAAACGCTTGCTGCCGTCACGCTCCTGCTTGTTGCCGGTTTCCTCGGCACGATCACGTGAATGCCTCGACTTGCCGCGCGTCGTCTCACCGGTGGCCGCGGCTGGAGCCACCGCTGGCGCTGAAGCTGAAGCCGGAGCCGGCGCCGGCGCCGGCGCGGCCACGGGCTTGACCGCCTTCTCGCGTTTGCGCGGTTCATGGATGCGCGGCAGGATCATGCCCAGTTCGCGTTGGTCGATGCGCTGAACGCTGGCTTCGTCGCCGAGCGCATCGGTTGCCGTCGTCTCCGGACTCGGCGCAGCCTCACCGGGCGCGGTGACGGCCTCTGTTTTGCTCTCTTCTGCCCACGCGGTTTCCACGTCGGACTGCTGCAAGGCATGCTCGCGCTGTTGCTCGTCGTGTACGCGCTGTTGCGCTTCCTGCTCCCGGTGCTGCTGGGCTTGCTCGCGCTGACGCTCTTCCAGCTCGCGCTGCTGCTTGGATTCCTGCAGCTTGCGCACGGCATCCTCGCGTTCGGGCTCGGCGTTGGCCTCCTCGGCGATCACGCTGCGCTTGACGTAGGTGCGCTTGGCACGAACCTCCACGTTGACTGTTTTGGCCGGGCCGACAGCACCACGGCCACCGGACCCGGCCACCTTCAGTTCGCCGACGCTGCGGCGTCTCAGGGTGATCTGGCGCGGCGCCGAATCGCCGGCCTCAGCGGCAGTCTCACCCTTGCCATGCGTACGGCGCAGGAATCCCAGCAGTTTCACCTTCTCGGTGCTGCTGATGGCCTGCTCCTGATCGGAGAATTTCATGCCCGCCTCGCCAAGCTGTGTCAGCAGCTTGTCGACCGGCATGCCCAGTACCTGGGCGAGTTGTTTGATCGTCACGTCCGACATTCTGTTCTCTACTCCGCCGTTCCCGCGCTTGTCATTTCGTGCAGCATGATGGCCGCCATCGCATCCATCCATGGTGAAGAGCCGTTTCAGGCCCTCCCGGCGCACCCGTCCCGGGTGCCGCCGTGTCTGCGGCTAGCCGCCCTGCTCCAATCGCGCAATCATCGGTGCGCGCGCGGCCATGATCAGTGCCGCGGCGCGCTCCTCGTTCATGCCTTCGATGTCAATCAGATCGTCCACCGCCAGGTCGGCGAGGTCGTCCACCGTGCTCACTTCGCGCGCCGCCAGAACATACGCGGTAGCTTCATCCATGCCTTCCAGGCCCAGCAACTCCTCGGAAGGCTGGTGTTCGTCGACGCCCTCTTCCGCTGCAAGTGCCTCGGTCAGCAGCGCGTCGCGGGCACGCGCGCGCAGTTCCTCGACGATATCCTCGTCGAAACCCTCGACCGCAAGCAGCTCGGCACTGGGCACGTAGGCGATTTCCTCGATGCTGGAAAAACCCTCCTGTACCAGGATCACGGCGATTTCCTGATCCACTTCGAGCTTTTCCATGAACAGCACGCGGGCGGCTTCCTGCTCCGCTTCGCTCTTGGCGGTGACCTGGTCCTGCGTCATCACGTTGAGCTGCCAGCCGGTCAGCTTGCTCGCCAGGCGCACGTTCTGGCCACCGCGACCGATCGCCTGGGACAGTTTGTCCTCGGCCACCGCGATGTCCATCGAATGTTTTTCCTCATCCATGATGATCGACTGCACCTCGGCCGGCGCCATCGCATTGATCACGAACTGGGCCGGGTTTTCGTGCCACAGGATGATGTCGACACGCTCGCCGTTGAGGTCGTTCGATACCGCCTGCACGCGCGAACCGCGCATGCCGATGCAGGCACCGATCGGATCGGTACGGCTGTCGTGGGCGAGCACCGCGATCTTGGCCCGATCGCCCGGATCACGCGCACAACCCTTGATCTCGACCAGGTCCTGGCCGACTTCAGGCACCTCCAGCTTGAACAACTCGATCATGAACTCCGGTGCTGCGCGCGACACGAACAACTGCGGGCCGCGCACTTCGGATTTCACTTCATACAGGTAGCCGCGCACGCGATCGCCGACTCGCGCCGACTCGCGCGGAATGGTCTTGTCACGTGGAATGAACGCCTCGGCGTTGCTGCCCAGGTCGAGGTAGATGTTGCCGCGCTCGACCCGCTTGACGATGCCGGTGACCAGCTCGCCGACGCGACCGGAAAAGGCATCGACCACCTGCTGCCGCTCGGCTTCGCGCACGCGCTGCACGATCACCTGCTTGGCAGCTTGCGCGGCGATGCGACCGAACTCGGCGTTCTCGACCTGCTCCTCGATGTACTCACCCACCTGGGCATCCGCGCGCTCGTCCAGCGCATCCATCAGGCGCAGCTGGTACGAGGGCGACTCCATCTCACCGTCATCGGCAATGACTTCCCAGCGCCGGAACGTCTGGTACTCGCCCGTGTCGTGATCGATGGACACGCGAATATCCGGCTCTTCCTCCGGATAGCGCTTCTTCGCGGCTGACGCCAGCGCGGCTTCCATCGCCTCGAAGATCACTTCTTCCGGCACGCCCTTTTCATTGGCGACCGAGTCGACGACCAGCAAAAGCTCTTTGCTCATTGCAGCAACTCCGTAAGCATCCCGTCGGGATACCGATGGTTAAATTGTTGCGTTCATTCCGGAACACAAAATTTGGAACGCGGCCATGGATGGCCGCCCTGAATTACTTCTTGCCACCGGGCTTGGGCTGCGGCGCGTAACCCAGCGCCACCCAGTCCGGCACCACGCGCGCGCTTTCCACCATGGCGTGTGCGAACTCGAAGGTCTTGCCCTCGCCTTCCAGCGCAAGCTGTCCGTCCCGTACCGAGACCAGCTTGCCGCGCAGACGACGACGCCCGTCCAGCGGCATCTTCAGCAACACCTTCACTTCCTGACCAGCGACCCGCTCGAACTGCTCGGCGCTAAACAGCGGGCGATCGATACCTGGCGACGACACTTCAAGCACGTAGTGACCGGGAATCGGATCCTCCACGTCCAGCAGCGCAGACAACTCGCGACTCGCCTTCTCGCAGTCCTCGATGCCTACTTCGCGACGCTCCACGTCTGCGCTTGCGTCCGCCGCTTCCCGGTCCAGCAACTCAACGTAAACGCGCAGCGTACTCTGCCCCTGCGACGGGGTGAACTCCACGCCAAGGCATTCCAGCCCCAGATCGGCCAGTACCTCGCTGAAACGTTGTGCCAGTGCCTGTGTATCCATCAACTCACCTGAAACCGGATCGCGAAAACAAAAAATGGGCTCCGACGGCCCATTTCCCTATCTCGCCGATGTGCCTCCTCGTACAGCCTTCCGTGCCACGCCCGTCTTGCCGTGCGGCACCGCGCATCCTTGCGGCCAACAAAAAAGCCTCACGAGGAGGCTTTCTTGCATCAAGAAAGATCTGGTAGCGGGGGCAGGATTCGAACCTGCGACCTTCGGGTTATGAGCCCGACGAGCTGCCAGACTGCTCCACCCCGCATCAGAGTTTGAGGAGTTTAACGGCGTGGCCAACTTCTTGCAAGCATCGCGGTATGCATTCCGCGCAGCAACAGACGAAGCGACAGGCCTGACATGAGGTATCCCGCGACTAGGAGCCTGTCGGGTTTTGGTGGTCGAGTCGAGGATTCGGCTGTGCGAAGACAGATTGCTGACGATTTGCCGGTCCATAGTGGTTCTATGGACCAAGAATCGGCGGAAATATGGACCGCACAGGCGGATTCGCAGACCGGCCAACCAAAGCCCGACAGGCTCCTAGGATCAGATCCCGAACGCGTGCTGACACCACTCCAGCAGCGGTCCCCAGTACAGGCCGAGCGCCAGCAACGCCAATGCGTTGACCGACAGCACCACCCGCAGCGGCAGGTCCGCCTTCACCTCCACCAGCGCACCTTCCTCCGGCTCGTCGAAATACATCACCTTGATCACGTACAGGTAGTAGTAGAGCCCGATGAAGGCAGCCACGATACCCACGATCGCGAGCCACAGCATGTGGGCGTGAATCGCCGCCTCAAGCACCAGCACCTTCGCCCAGAAGCCGAACAGCGGCGGCACGCCGGCGAGCGAGAACATGGCCAGCAGCATCAGGAACGCCATCCACGGGGACTTCTGGTTCAGGCCCTTGAAATCGGTGATCTCCTCACACTCGAACCCGGCGCGGGTCAACGCCAGCATCACGCCGAAGGCCGCCAGGCCCATCAGCGCATAGCAAATCACGTAGAACAGACCGGCAGCGTAGCCTTCGGGCGTCGCGGCAGACAGCCCGAGCAGCACATAACCCATGTGCGAAATCGTCGAGTACGCCATCATCCGCTTGAAGTTGGTCTGCACGATGGCAACCAGGTTGCCAATCACCAGCGAAGCGGTTGCCAGCGCCGCCAGCATGGGTTGCCAATACCGCGTGAGGTCGCCCATCCCGGTCTCGAGCAGGCGCCAAGCCAGGCCGAATGCCGCCAGCTTCGACACGGCCGCGATGAACGTCGTCATCGGCGTCGGTGCGCCCTGATACACGTCGGGTAGCCACATGTGGAAAGGAGCAACGCCCAGCTCGAAGCCGATGCCGACCAGCATGAAGATCAAGCCCAGCAGCAGCAGCTTCGGCGCTGTCGTATAAGCCATCACATGGTGCAATTGCGCCAAGTCGAGCGTGGGTGTGCCGCCCATGCCGGAAGCGCCATAGATCATCGACATGCCGTACAACAGCATGCCGGAGGCCAGCGCGCTCAACACGAAATACTTGATCGCCGCTTCCGGCGGCAGCCGGGCGTCGCGATTCAACGCCACCAGCGCGTAGGATGGCAATGACAGCAGCGCCAGTCCCAGATATACGGTGACCAGATTGCCGGCCGAAACCAGCATCATGACCCCGAGCAGCGCGAAAATCATCAACGAGTAGAACTCGCCGCCGGCCATCTGGCGATCGATCAGGTACGGCCGTGCATAGACGAACACCGTCGCGGTGATGCCCAGCGCGAAGACCTTGAGGATTTCCGCCAGATGGTCGCGCACGAACATGCCGTTGAATGCCGTCACGGTCTGGTCGGGCTGGCCGGCGATCACCAGATAGATCGCCACCAGCACCGCCACGATCGCGATCCAGTGCAGCAGCGGGCGCTGCGCCGGCTTCATGAAGGCATCCATCAGCAGGATGAGGCACACCGCGGCTACCAGATAAATCTCCGGCAACAGGATCAGGATGTCATTGAGAGTGGGCATGTTCGCTTCTGCTTAGACCTTGTGGACGGCGAGTTGCTGCACCAGGTGCGTCACCGAGCTGTCCATCAGATGGATCAGTGGCTGCGGCCATACGCCGATCGCCAGGACCGCGGCGCCAAAGCCGATCAGCACCCACGTCTCACGCGGGTTCATCGGAGTCATGTGTTTGACCTGCTCGGTGGTGACCGGGCCCCACAGCACGCGCTTGACCAGCCACAAGGTGTATCCGGCGCCGATGATCAGGGTGAACGCGCAGAAGACGGCAATCCACGGACTCGCGCTGAAGCTGGCCAGGATGACCATGAACTCGCCGACGAAGCCGCTGGTGCCGGGCAAGCCGGTGTTGGCCATCGCGAACAGCACATAGAAAAAACCGAACCACGGCATCATGTTGATGACCCCGCCGTAGTCCTTGATCTGCCGCGTGTGCGTGCGGTCGTACATCACGCCGATGCAGGTGAACATCGCGCCGGAAACGAAACCGTGCGAGATCATCTGCACCATCGCGCCCTGCATGCCGAGGCTCGCCATCTCGATGTTGCCCGCATCGCGCACCAGCATGAAGGCCATGAAGATGCCCAGGGTGACGAAGCCCATGTGCGCCACCGACGAATAGGCCACCAGCTTCTTCATGTCCTCCTGCACCAGCGCCACATAGCCGATGTAGACGATGGCGACCAGGCTGAGCACGATGATGAGCCACGCGAAATGCGCACCGGCATCGGGCGTGATCGGCAGGATGAAACGCAGCATTCCGTAGGTGCCGATCTTCAGCATCACCGCCGCCAGCCACACCGAGCCGCCCGTCGGCGCCTCGACGTGGGCATCGGGCAACCAGGTGTGCACCGGCACCATCGGCACCTTGATCGCAAATGCGATCAGGAAGCCGAAGAACAACCAGGTCTGCTCCTTCATCGTCAGCGGCAGCGCCGCCAGCGTGGCGAGATCGAAGGTGTGCGCCTTCTGGTACAGGTACAGCAGCGCGATCAGCATGAAGACCGAGCCGGTGAAGGTGTAGATGAACAGCTTCAGCGTCGCATACACGCGCCGCGGGCCGCCCCACATGCCGATCAGGATGTACATCGGGATCAACACGGCCTCGAAGAACGCGTAGAACACCAGCGCGTCGGTCGCGCAGAAGACACCAATCAGCAAGCCTTCCAGCAACAGCATGCAGGCCATGTACTGATGCGGACGGTTCTGGATCACCTTCCACGCACCGCCGATGACCAGGATGCCTACGAAGGTCGTCATCAGGATCAGCGCCACCGAAATGCCGTCCACCGCAAGCGTGAAGTGCACGCCCCACGTGGCAATCCACACATGGGTTTCGGCCAGTTGCATGACCGGTCCGTTCGGGTCGTAACGCAGCAGCCACAGGCTCACGACAAAGGTTGCCACCGTGATCAGCAACGCCAGTGAACGAGCGAGCATCGGCCGGGCCGAGCCAGCCAGCAACACCGGCACCGCGCCGACGATGGGCAGCCAGATCAGCAGGCTTAGAAGATGATTGAACATGGAGCCTGCTTCCCCTAATTTCCGAACAGTCGATAGCCACCAAACAACACGATGGCTCCGATGATCATCGCGAACGCGTAGTGGTAGAGATAACCGGTCTGCAGCCGCCGCATCAACGCCGCGCCACGATGGACCATGCGCACCGAGCCGTTCACCGCCGCGCCATCGATGAGCCCGGCGTCACTGTACTTCCAGAACAGGCGGCCCATCTTGACGCCGCCACGGGCAAACAACGCGTACTCGACCTCGTCGAACCAGTACTTGCGGTCGAGCACCGTCCACAGCGGCTTCAGCGCGCTCTTGATGCGATCGGCCATTGCCGGATTGAACAGGTAGACATAAGTGCAGATGACGAACGCCACCACGACCAGCAGGAACGGCAGCTGCGCAAGACCGTGCAGCGCCATCGCTCCCGCACCATGAAACTCCTGCCCCAGCTCGGCCAGCAAGTCGTTGGCCGCATCGACATGGATCGCGCTGCCGAACCAGCGACCGAACAGCATCGGGCCGACCGTGAAATAGCCCACCAGCAACGACGGGATCGCCAGCAGGATGAGGGGCACCGTGACCACCCACGGCGATTCCCTGGGCGCGTGATGCAGCACGCCGGGCTGACCGCCGCTGTGATGTTCGTCCTCATGCGAGTCGGCCGAAACATGCACGTCGTAGACGACGTCGCCGGGCACCGGTTCGTGTTCGTCACCATGCGCGCTGACGACGGTGAATCGTTCCTTGCCGTGAAAGGTGAGGTACATCTGGCGGAATGTGTACAGGCCGGTGACCAGGGCGCCTGCCATCACGCAGAAATACGCGTAGTTCGCACCCCAGCGATGCGACAGGCCGACCGCCTCGATGATCGCGTCTTTCGAATAGAAGCCTGAAGTGAACGGCACCGCGACCAGCGCCAGCGATCCGATCCACATGGTGATCCAGGTGATTGGCATGTACTTGCGCAAGCCTCCCATGTAGCGCATGTCCTGCTCGTGATGCATCGCGATGATCACCGAGCCGGCGCCCAGGAACAGCAGCGCCTTGAAGAACGCATGCGTCATCAGGTGGAACACCGCGCCCGAGTACATGGACACGCCCAGCGCCACGGTCATGTAGCCGAGCTGCGACAGCGTGGAGTACGCGATCACGCGCTTGATGTCGTTCTGCACGATACCGATCAGGCCGGTGAACAAAGCCGTCGTGGCGCCAATCACCAGCACGAAGCTCAGCGCCGTGGAGGACAACTCGAACAACGGCGACATGCGCGCCACCATGAAGATGCCGGCGGTGACCATCGTCGCGGCGTGGATCAGCGCCGAAATCGGGGTCGGGCCTTCCATCGAATCCGGCAGCCACACATGCAAAGGCACCTGCGCGGACTTGCCCATCGCACCGATGAACAGCAGGATGCAGATCACGGTCGCCGCGTCCCACTGCGTGTTTGCCGTGATCTGGACATGCTGCCCGATCAGGGTCGGGGCTGCACTGAACGCGGTGGCGTAATCCAGCGTATGCAGGAAGGTCAGTACCGCCGCAATGCCCAACAGGAAGCCGAAATCGCCCACGCGATTGACCATGAATGCCTTCAGGTTCGCGAAGATCGCGGTCGGGCGCTTGTACCAGAAGCCGATCAGCAGATAGGAGACCAGGCCCACCGCCTCCCAGCCGAAGAACAGCTGCATGAAGTTGTTGCTCATCACCAGCATGAACATCGAGAAGGTGAACAGCGAGATGTAGCTGAAGAAACGCGTGTAACCCGGGTCGTCGCGCATGTAGCCGATGGTGTACAGGTGCACCACGAGCGATACGAAGCCCACCACCACCAGCATCATCGCGGTAAGGCGATCTACCATGAAGCCGACGCTTGCGTTGACGTGACCGATCTGGAACCAGGTGTAGATGTCCTGGTTGTAGTTCTCCGCGCCGCCGAGGGTCAGCTGGTACAGCACCTGGAACGACAGCGCGACAGATACCAGCATGCAGGCGATAGTGAAGCTATGCGCGAGCACCCGTCCCGCGCGGCCCAGGAACGGGCTGACGAAACCAGCCACCAGCGAGCCGAGCAGCGGTGCCAGTGCGATGATCAACAGGACACTTGTGGAAAGACCCATGGGTTCAGCCCTTCATGCTGTCGATGTCGGCGATGTTGATCGTGCTGCGCGTGCGAAACAGCAGAACCAGGATCGCCAGGCCGACGGCAGCTTCCGCCGCAGCCACGGTGAGGATGAAAAACACGAAGACTTGTCCCGACACGTCGCCGAGAAAACGCGAAAACGCCACGAAGTTCATGTTCACGGCCAGCAGCATCAGCTCGATCGACATCAGCAGCACGATCACGTTCTTGCGGTTGATGAACAACCCGGCGACAGCGATGCAGAACAGCACCGCGCCGAGCACGATGTAGTGTGCGAGCGTGATCATGGTCGCGGTTCTCCTGCATGGTTGTCGTCGGTCGCAACGGGTGGTTCGGGGCGCACGGCAGCCATCTTCACCAGACGCACCCGGTCGCGTGGATTGACCTTGACCTGGCGACTGGCCGGCTCGTAGCGCGCATCACGGCGCTCGCGCAGGGTCAACGCAACCGCCGCCACCAGGCCCACGGTGAGGATCAACGCCGCAATCTCGAACGGCAGCAGGAACTTCGTGTAGAGCGCCTGGCCCAGCCACGCCGTGTTGGACATCCCGGCCGCGGTGGCAGGGTCGGCACCCAGGCCCTGCACGTGCATCGCACGCACGCCGATCAGGCCGAGCATCTCGAGCAGCATCACCACGGCCACGATCACGCCGACTGGCAGGAACTTGACGAAGCCCTCGTGCATCTTCTCCAGATCGATGTCGAGCATCATCACGACGAACAGGAACAGCACCATCACCGCGCCGACGTAGACCACCACCAGCGCGAGCGCCAGGAACTCGGCGTCGAGCAGCAGCCACAGGCATGCTGCACTGAAAAACGTGAGCACCAGGGCGAGCACCGCGTGCACGGTGTTCTTCAGCGTGATCACGGACAACGCCGCCACCACGGTGACGAAGCCGAAAGCGTAGAAACAGATGAGTTGCAGCGTTTGGGGATTCATCGAAAGGCCTTAGCGGTACGCCGCATCCTGCCTGCGGTCGGCAGCGATCTGCGGCTCGAAGCGATCGCCGATGGCCAGCAGTTGCTGCTTGGTCACCACGTTTTCGCCACGATGCTCGAAATGATATTCATGGATCGAGGTTTCGACGATCGAGTCAGTCGGGCAACTCTCTTCGCAGAAGCCGCAGTAGATGCACTTGAACAGGTCGATCTCGTAACGCGTGGTACGTCGCGTGCCGTCTTCACGCAGGTGGGAATCGATCGTGATGGCCAGCGCCGGACACACCGCCTCGCACAGCTTGCACGCAATGCAGCGCTCCTCGCCGTTCGCATAACGGCGCAATGCATGCAGGCCCCGGAACCGATTCGATTTCGGGATGTGCTCCATCGGGTAGCGCATCGTGTACTTGGGCTTGAACATGTAGCGCAGTGTCACGCCCATGCCGGCGAACAATTCCGCGAGCATCAGGCTTCTGAGGTAGCTGATTATGGCTTTCATGACTTACCCTCCCACCCCGATGCTGACCACGCCGTAGAACTTCATCAGGCCGGCGACGAACACCCAGGCGATGGCGATGGGAATGAACACCTTCCAGCCCAGCCGCATGATCTGGTCGTAGCGATAGCGCGGGAACGTCGCGCGGAACCACAGGAACAGGAACGACATCAGGAAAGCCTTGATGAACAGCCAGATGAATCCGCCAGTCCAGATCCAGTTGATCCAGCCGGGTGCATCGGCGTGGATCCACCCCTGCAGCGGGCTCAGCCAGCCGCCGAGAAAGAAGATGGCCGACAGGAAGCTGACCAGGATCATGTTGGCGTATTCGGCCAGGAAGAACAGCGCGAAGGCCGAACCGGAATATTCCACGTGGAAGCCAGCGACGATTTCCGACTCGCCCTCGGCCATGTCGAACGGCAACCGGTTGGTTTCGGCGACACCGGAAATGAAGTAGATGACGAACACCGGCAGCAAGGGCAGCCAGAACCAGTCGAAAAGTCCCTTGCCGCCGGCCTGGGCATTGACGATCTCGCTGAGGTTCAGACTGCCGGCCAGCACCATCACGCAGACCAGGCACAGGCCCATGGCCAGCTCGTAGGAAATCACCTGGGCGGCCGAGCGCATGGCCCCGAGCAGCGCATAGCGCGAGTTGGATGCCCAGCCGGCGATGATGATGCCGTACACGCCCAGCGAGGTCATCGCCAGCAGATAGAGGATGCCGGCGTTGGCATTGGACAGCACCATCTTGCCGCTGAACGGAATCACGGCCCACGCCGCCAGCGCCGGCACCAGCGCGATCATCGGCGCCATGAAATACAGGAACCGGTTGGCCTTGGTCGGCAGGATCACTTCCTTGATCAGCAGTTTCACCACATCGGCGAAGGCCTGCAGCACACCGAACGGACCGATCTTGTTCGGCCCCAGGCGCACGTGCATCCAGCCGATGACCTTGCGCTCCCAGTACACGAACATGGCGACCGCTATCACCAGCGGCAAGACGATGCACAGGATGTAGATCAGGGGCCACAAGACCTGGTTGATGAGTTGATCAGCCATGATGCTCAAGCCTTGCTCAAGGTGATGGTCGCGCCGTACGGCGGCAGCGTGGCGGTGAGATCCTGGGCTGCCTCGATCCACGCCGCACCATCAGGCACGGCGATATCGATCACCAGCGGCAACAGAACGTCGTCGATACGCACCTGTGCGCCGTCAGCCAGACCGAGTCGTTGTGCCTCGGCTGCATTGAGGCGTGCTGCCGGCGCGCGATTGAGCGGATGTGCGTTCAGCGCCTTCGCCCGGCGCAGCACCGCGTCCACGCGATAGATCGGCCACGTGGCGAGGCGCGTCAGGCTGGCAGCCTGCGGGCGCTCGGCCAGGCCCTGGCCGCGAGTCGCGCTGCGCTCGACGATGCCTTCACGCAAGCCGGCGATGTCATCGAAGTCGAAACCCGCCAGGCGCATGACACCACCCAGCGCGCGCAACACCTTCCAGCCGGCCTTCACGTCTCCGGGTGCGTTGGCACCC
Organism: Rhodanobacter sp.; assembly: GCA_035655635.1. Lineage (GTDB taxonomy): Bacteria > Pseudomonadota > Gammaproteobacteria > Xanthomonadales > Rhodanobacteraceae > Rhodanobacter. The sequence continues at coordinate 20,591 of DASRUB010000298.1, forward strand.
GCCGCGACACACTGCGCCAGGCCATCCACGTTGACCAGGGTGGCATCCATTTCAGGCAGCAGGGCAATCGGCAGGATCACATCGGCGACTTCACGCAGCGCGGCGCCGGCGTAGGCACTGAACGCCACCACCTGGTCTGCTGCGCGCAAGGCTTTCAATGTCGCGCTGCCGTCGGCAAAGTCGTGCGGTGGCTCGACGCCATACAACAGGTAGCTTTTACGCGGCTGCGCCAGCATGGCCCCCGCGTCCAGCCCGCCATTGCCCGGCAGCACGCCGAGTCGGGCCAGGCCGATCGCGTTGGCGCCCACGGGCACTTCGTTGTAGCCCGCGCCGGTAGCCTCCGCGATGAAACGCGCGAGCGCACGCAACCACGACGCCTGCGGATGAGTCACTGCAGCTTCGCCCAGGATCACCATGGCCGAATCCGCTTTCAACGCGGCGATCGCATCGCCGTCGCCCTCATCGCTGTGCGCTGCAGCGATGGCGGCGGCCAGCGCTTCCGGCGCCACGGCACCTGCCGCCACCGCAGCGCTGGCCAGCGCCAACATGGCATCGACCAGCCGCTGCGGTGCCGCGATCGCCTCACCGGCCAGCTTGTAGTTGAAATCGAAATGGGCCGGATTGACGGCGTAGACCCTGGCGCCCTTCTTCACGGCCTCATTCAGGCGGTGATTGAGCAAGGGCTGTTCGTGTCGAAGATCCGTGCCGACCAGCAGTGCCGCCTTGACGTGCTCGAACCCGGCTACCGAAAGTTTGAATGGTTCGGCCACGGCGTGGTCGGCAAAGTCGAGCTGACGCAAGCGATGATCGACATGGGCACTCCCCAGGCCGCGCGCCAGTCGCATCAGCAAATCGCCCTCCTCGTTCGAGCTGGCCGGATGCACCAGTACGCCCAGATCGCTGCCGGGCGCCTTCTTCAGTGCCTCGGCCGCGACCGCCAGGGCGTCATCCCAACTGGTCGCCTGCCACTGGCCGTTGCGCTTCACTTGCGGGGCATGCAGCCGATCGTCCGCGTACATGCCTTGATGGCTGTAACGGTCGCGGTCGGAGAGCCAGCACTCGTTGACCGCCTCGTTGTCGCGTGGCACCGTGCGCAACACCTCGCCCCGGCGCGTGTGCAGCCACAGATTGGAACCCAGCGCGTCGTGATAGCCGATCGACGGCTTGGCGATCAGCTCCCAGGCGCGGGCCTTGAACTGGAACACCTTGTCGGTGAGCGCCCCGACCGGACACACATCGATGATGTTGCCGGACAGCTCGCTGTCGATGTTCTTGCCGATGTAGGTGCCGACCACCATGTCTTCGGTGCGCCCCATGGCGCCGAACTCGGGGCTGCCGGCGACCTCGTTGAGCACACGGATGCAGCGTGTGCAGTGAATGCAACGCGTCATGTACGTCTTGACCAGCGGCCCGATGTTCTCGTCCGCCACCACCCGCTTGCGCTCGGTGAATCGCGATACGCTGCGACCAAAGCCGAGCGAGAGATCCTGCAACTCGCACTCGCCGCCCTGGTCGCACACCGGACAGTCCAGCGGATGATTGATCAGCAGAAATTCCAGGACGTCGCGCTGGTACTGCAACGCCAGCTTCGAGCGCGTCTGCACCTTCATGCCGTCGGTGACCGGGGTCGCGCATGCCGGCAAACCCTTGGGCACGGGGCGACCGCCCATCTCCACTTCGACCATGCACATCCGGCAGTTGGCGGCGATCGCCAGTTTGCGGTGATAGCAGAATCGCGGAATGACGACACCCACGGCGTCGGCCGCCTCGATGATCATGGAGCCCTTGCGCGCCTGGGTCGGTTTGCCGTCGATCTCGATGCTGACCAGATCGGTTGGGGCGGTGGTTGGCTGCGCGCTCATGCTTTTGCTCCTGTCGGAGCCGGGAATGGGGAATAGGGAATAGGGAATCGGAAAAACAGGGAAGCGAAGGGGGACAATCCCCAATGCGATTCGCGATTCGCGCTCACAAACACCAAGCTCATACCGCAGCCTCCGCACGCGAATCGACCATCGAACGCCCGTGCTCCACGTAGTATTCGAATTCATCCCAGAAGCGGGCAAGGAAACCCTGCACCGGCCACGCCGCGGCCTCGCCAAACGCGCAGATGGTATGACCCTCGATCTGGCCGGCGATCGCCTTCAGCCGATGCAGATCCTCCGTGGTGCCGTTGCCCTCGACAATCCGCGTCAACACGCGGTACATCCAGCCGGTACCCTCACGGCACGGCGTGCATTGGCCACAGGACTCTGCCCGGTAGAAACGCGCGATCCGGCGGCAAACCTTGACCATGCAGGTGGTCTCGTCCATCACGATGACGGCGCCCGAGCCGAGACCGGAACCCGCTTTCTGCAGGCAGTCATAGTCCATGGTGCTTTCGAGCATGATGTCGGCCGGCAGCACCTTCATCGATGAACCGCCCGGAATCACGGCCTTGAGCTTGTGCCCGCCACGCACGCCGCCAGCCAACGCCAGCAGATCCTTGAAGGACGTGCCGAGACGAACTTCATAGTTGCCCGGCCGATTGACATGGCCCGACACGGAGAAAATCTTCGGGCCGCCATTGTTCGGCTTGCCGATATTGAGGAACCAGTCCGCACCGTTGCGAAGGATCGCAGGCACCGAGGCGTATGTCTCGGTGTTGTTGATGGTGGTCGGCTTGCCATACAGGCCGAAATTGGCCGGGAACGGCGGCTTGAAGCGCGGCATGCCCTTCTTGCCCTCCAGCGATTCCATCATCGCGGTCTCTTCGCCGCAGATATACGCGCCCGCACCGAGCGCCGCATGGATGTCAACGTCGATGCCCGTGCCCTGCACGTCCTTGCCCAGCAGGCCCGCCGCGTAGGCTTCAGCCAGAGCGGCCTCGAAATGCTCGAACGGCTCGTGGTGAAACTCACCGCGCAGGTAGTTGTAGGCCACCGTGGAACCGGTGCAGTAGCAGGCAATGGCAAGACCTTCGATCACGGCATGCGGGTTGTAGCGCAGGATGTCACGATCCTTGGCCGTGCCCGGCTCGGATTCATCCGAGTTGCACAGGATGTACTTCTGCATGTCGCCCTTGGGCATGAACGACCACTTCAGGCCCGTCGGGAAGCCCGCGCCGCCACGGCCACGCAGGCCGCTTTTCTTGATCTCCTCGATCAGTGAAGCCGGGTCGGGCTTGTCGGCGAGAATCTTGCGCCAGGCCTTGTAGCCATCCACCTGCTCATAGCTGGCCATCGCCCACGGTGTGTCGAAATGCAAGGTGGTATAGACGACCTGGTGTTCCTGCGGCGCGGGTCCGACGGCCATCAGTGGTTCTCCCCTGCAGCGTGCCCGTGGCCGGGTCCGTCGATGCTCAGCCCATCGAGGATGGCGTCCAGCTTCTCGGTGGTGAGGTGTTCGTGGTAGTCGCCGTTGACCGTGGCTGCCGGTGCGTAAACGCAGGCCGCGATGCACTCTTCTTCATTCTTCAGGTATACGCGACCGTCGGGGGTGCTCTCGCCGAGCTTGATGCCGAGCTTCTCCTCGCAATGGCGCACCAGCTCTTCGGCGCCGTTCAACCAGCACGAAATATTGGTGCAGATCGCCACGTTGTTGCGGGCCACCGGTTTGGTCTCCAGCATCGAATAGAAGCTGGCCACCTCGTAGGACCAGATCGCCGGCACCTCCAGATACTTCGCCACCGCGGTGATCAGCTCGTCGGTGAGGAAACCACCGTTCTGCTCCTGCGCGCCGAACAGTGCCTGGATCAGCGCCGAACGCTTGCGGTCCGACGGGAACTTGGCCACCCACAGATCGATATGGTGGCGGGTTTGCTCGGTCAATACGGCGTTCGGATCGACGTGCCTGACCTGCTCGTAATGTCCGGTGGCTTTCATGCCTTGAACTCCGGGATTCGGGACTCGGGATTCAGGATTCGGCAAGAGCCAACCCGCTTCCCGGCAAACCGAAATCCAATGTGAAAGTTGCAACTGATCTGAATGGCGGCAATCGAAGCGAGGGGCAGCCGGTCGGCGCCGACCGCTCGACCGAATCCCGAATCCCGATTCTCGAATCCCGTATTCATCGATCCACCTCGCCGAACACGAGGTCGTAGGTCCCGATCATGGCCACCACGTCGGCGAGCATGTGGCCACGCACGATGGTGTCCATGGATGACAGGTGGGCAAAGCCCGGGGCGCGCAGATGCACCCGAAACGGCTTGTTGGCTCCGTCGGAAACCAGGTAGCAGCCGAACTCGCCCTTGGGCGCCTCGACCGCGCAGTACGTTTCCCCGGCCGGTACGCAATAGCCTTCGGTGAACAGCTTGAAGTGATGGATGAGCGCTTCCATGCTCTCCTTCATTTCGACGCGCGAGGGCGGTGCAACCTTGAAGTTCTTGACCATCACCGGACCGGGATTGGCCCGCAACCACTGCACGCACTGGCGGATGATCCGGTTGGACTGGCGCATCTCGGCGACGCGGCACAGATAACGGTCGTAGCAATCGCCGCCGACGCCAACCGGGATATCGAAATCCATCTCGGCGTATTTCGCGTACGGCTGCTTCTTGCGCAGATCCCATTCCACGCCCGAACCGCGCAGCATCACACCGGTCATGCCCCACTGCTGGGCCAATTCCGGCGAGATCACGCCGATGCCGACCGTGCGCTGCTTCCAGATGCGGTTGGCGGTGAGCAGCTCCTCGTATTCGTCCACCTTGGTCGGGAAGTCCGTGGTGAACGCATCGAGATAATCCAGCATCGAACCCTCGCGCCAGCTGTTGATGCGCTTGAGATCCTTGCCCTTGTGCCACGGTGATTCGCGGTACTGCGACATCTGCGCCGGCAGGTCGCGATAGACGCCGCCCGGGCGGTAGTAGGTGGCATGCAGACGCGCACCGGAGACCGCCTCATAGACGTCCATCAGTTCTTCGCGCTCGCGAAACGCATACAGGAACACACCCATCGCACCCAGGTCGAGCGCATTCGAGCCGAGCCACATCAGATGGTTCAGGATGCGCGTGACCTCGTCGAACATCGTGCGGATGTATTGCGCGCGCTCGGGTATCTCGATGCCGAGCAGGGTCTCGATCGCACGCACATAGGCGTGTTCGTTGCACATCATCGAGACGTAGTCGAGCCGGTCCATGTAGCCGATCGACTGGTTGAATGGCTTGGATTCGGCCAGCTTTTCGGTGCCCCGATGCAACAGGCCCACGTGCGGATCGGCACGGACGATCGTCTCGCCATCCATCTCCATGATCAGACGCAGTACGCCATGCGCCGCGGGGTGCTGCGGGCCGAAGTTCATCGTGTAGTTGCGGATTTCCCGGGCCATCTCAATTCTCCCGCCAGTCGTCGGCGGCTTCGGCCCTGGCCTGCATCAGGTCGGCATCGTCACGGATCGTGCGTGGCACCAGCACGCGCGGCTCGATCGATACCGGTTCGTAGATGACGCGTTTCTGCTCGGGGTCGTAACGCACCTCGACGTTGCCGATCAGCGGAAAATCCTTGCGGAACGGGTGACCGACGAAACCGTAGTCGGTAAGAATGCGGCGCAAGTCCGGGTGACCGTCGAAGATGATGCCGTAGAGGTCGAACGTCTCGCGCTCGAACCAGTTCACGCCGGGCCATACCAGGGTAAGCGACGGCACCAGCGGCAGACTGTCGTCTTCGCACAATACGCGCAGGCGCAAGCGCCGGTTGTGTTCGATGGAGAGCAGCTGGATCACCACGGCAAAACGACGTGGCTGATGGCCACCGCGCGGGCGCTCGGCCCAGCTGAACCGACCTTGCGCCTGGCCTTCCACGCCGCGTGAGAAACCCGTGCCGGTGACGGTTTCGGTATCCCATTCAGCCTGGCCGTAGCCGAGGTAGTCGACACCGCAGAGATCGATCAGCTCGGAGAAGGAAAAGGCCGGCTCGTCACGCAGTGCGGTCGCCACCGCCACCAGGTCGGCGGCAGCCAGCTCGGCCGTGGTCTCGTTGCGTACCGTGTTGAGGCCGAGCGTGTCACCGAATCGGGCAGCGAGTTGTTCGGCCAGCGAGGTCGCGGAGGTATCGGACATGTCAGGGCCTCACGAACGCGCAATGGTGCTGGTGCGGCGGATTTTCTTCTGCAACTGCAGAATGCCGTGGATCAAAGCCTCCGCCGTGGGCGGACAGCCCGGCACGTAGATGTCCACCGGCACGATGCGATCACAACCGCGCACCACCGAATAGGAATAGTGGTAATAGCCGCCGCCATTGGCGCAACTGCCCATCGAGATCACCCACTTCGGCTCGGGCATCTGGTCGTAGACCTTGCGCAGCGCCGGTGCCATCTTGTTGACCAGGGTCCCGGCCACGATCATCACGTCGGACTGGCGCGGACTGGGACGGAAGATCACGCCGTAGCGATCCAGGTCCAGTCGCGCCGCGCCGGCATGCATCATCTCGACCGCGCAGCAGGCCAGGCCGAACGTCATCGGCCACATCGAGCCGGTACGCGCCCAGTTCATCAGCTCGTCCATGCGCGCGGTGGCGAAACCACGCTGCACCACCGGGTTGTCGCCGGCCGGACGCAGGATGTCGTCGACCACGTTCAACGGCTGCGGGTTGTGCATCACCCGGCTGATGGAATCGATCACTCCCATTCGAGTGCTCCCTTCTTCCACACGTAGGCAAAGCCGATCACCAGCAGGAGCAGGAACAACCCCATCTCGATCAGGGCGATCACGCCGATCTGCTGGAACACCACCGCCCACGGAAACAGGAAGGCGATTTCCAGGTCGAAGATGATGAACAGGATGGCCAGCAGGTAATAGCGCACGTCGAAGCGCATGCGCGCATCCTCGAATGCCTCGAAGCCGCACTCGTACGGCGCGAGCTTTTCCGCCTCGGGACGGCGCGGGCCAGCCAGCAGGCCAACCGCCAGCAGCACCAGGCCCAGACCGGTGGCAACGCCGATGAACAACAGAACAGGCCAGTATTCGGCAAGCACGATGCAGCGTACCTCCGCGCCACGGGGCGCATCAGTGACCATGGGAACCTGGATCAAGAACCCACGGTCCGGCGACTTCGATTCGGCAAGCCGGCGCGGCGATATGCCGCTCGGCTGCGCCGGCGGAGGGGATCCGCAGGCGCCCGATGTTTCGCGAAGCAGTTTCGCGAATCACGCATTGTATCAGCGCGCCGGGGTTCAACAAGCCTTGACGGCCGCTGCGTTGCCAACTAACGCACGGCTTGGGGACCTTCCCCGGGTCGCCGTGACACGGCTCGCCGTGTCACATGGTCTGCGTGGGGCGCTCGGAGTTCAGCGTGCCGGCAAGGATGTTCTCGATGCGACTTCGCGCGGCCTCGGCATCGCTGGATTCATTGAAGTGGATACCGATACCCGCGGTGCGATTGCCCTGGGCACCGACCGGGCTGATCCAGACCACCTTTCCCACGACCGACAAGCGTTCGGTCTCGTCCGCCAGGGTCACCAGCAGCACGACTTCGTCGCCCAGCGCATAGGCCTGGGCGGTCGGCGCGAACAGGCCACCATGTTTCAGAAACGGCATGTATGCGTTGTACAACGATGCTGCATCCTTGATTTTCAAGGAAATGATGCCCTGACGGGCTGCCATGGGTTTCATGCCGAATTCCTCCCCGGGCATACGCGAGACCCGGTCAATACTGCTGATCTTAGAGGGTGCGCGCCCACTGCACCACCGCGGCGACGAATCGCAATCATGGATGCTTTCACCCGCCATCGGCCTGACGGGAGAGCAGAGACTGGCGCTCGGTCACCAGCTTGGCCCACGACCTGGGTGGCACCCAGCCGGCGACCCATGCCGGCACCGCGGACGCCGCTATCGGGCGGGATATAGAGAACCCCTGCAGCTGGTGGCAACCCAGCGAGGCGAGCATGTCGCCCTGGGCGGGAGTCTCGACGCCCTCGGCGATTACCGCCTTGGCCAGCATGCGCGCCGTCGTGATGACGCCGGCGGCAATGGCCATGTTGCGCTCGTCGTGCAGGATGTCGCGCACAAAGCTCTGGTCCAGCTTGATGTGCTCGATGTCGAGTTGCTGGATATGACTGAGTGAGGCCGACCCCGTGCCGAAATCGTCCAGGCTGACCCGTATGCCGCGACGCCGGCACTCTTCGATGACTCCCTTGGCCCGCGCGTGATCCATGCTCGGGCCGGTTTCGGTGACCTCGATCCCGAAACCCACGTCCATCACGTCAGGATACTCATCCAGCACGGAGTCGATGTCCGCAAAGAAGGCCGGGTGCAACAGGTGGCGCGTGCTGATGTTGATCGACACCGGCACCGGCACTCCGGCACGCAGCCATTGCTGGCAACAGCGCAAGGCTTCGTCCAGGACGTAGCGGCCGATCGGCCGAGCCAGTTGCGGATCGTCCAGCACGTGCATGAAATTGTCCGGGCCGATGAGCTCCTGGTCGCGGTCGTTCAGACGCAAAAGCGCCTCCATCCCCGCCACCCCGTTGATCCCGGGCAGGCCATCGATGTAGACGATCGGCTGGAACAGCAGTTGCAGGTGCGACTGTTGCAGCGCCTGCGAAATCCGCTCGCGCATCGCCTGCAACCGAACCTGCTCCAGCTCCATGGCCGGCTCATACAGGGAACCGCGGTCCTTGCCCTCTTCCTTCGCCTCGTACATCGCCATGTCGGCATGCCGCACCAGGCCTTCGCAATCCGATCCATCGATCGGAAACAGGGTCCAGCCGATGCTCGCGGAAAGGTAGATCTGCTCGTCCATGATATTGAACGGCGCGCGCAAGGCCTGCAGGATGCAGCGGCTGATCACGTCCAACTGCTCGCGACTGTCCAGGCCAGGGATCAGCAGCGCAAATTCGTCGCCACCGAAGCGCGCCAGGACGTCAGCCTCGCGCAGCATGCCCTGGATGCGTGAGGACGCCTCTGCCAGCACCAGGTCGCCGCCGCTGTGACCGGCGGTGTCATTGACACTCTTGAATCGATCCAGATCCAGCACGCCGATTGCCAGCAACGAGTTCTCATCCTTCGCCCGGGTGCGCACCTGCTCCAGCAATTCGAACAGGAGGCGGCGATTCGGCAAGCCGGTAACCACGTCATAGAACGCCAGCCGTTCGATCCTTGCCTCGCGCAACTTCCTTTCGGTGATGTCGTGCTGCTGCCATATCCGTCCTTGCGCGACGCCATCGATCCGGATCGGCATGAAATCACGCAGCAGGATGCGCCCGCCCACCAGGCGAACCTCCTCCCCTCGCAGCACCTCATTGCGCGTTACGATCTCCGTGACGCGCGCGAGTTCGTCCTCGGGATCATGGTACGCATGGCTGATCCGTGCGTGGATCGCGTCCGCGGATTGGCCTTCGAGTTCAGCGGGGGTCTCGGTGAGCCCGAACAGTGCGCAGAACGCCTCATTGGCAAACTTCACCAGGTCATCCTCGGTGACCACCAGCACACCGGACTGCTGGTTGGAGAGAATGGTACGGACATGTTGAAGATTGAAACGCAAGTCCCGCTCGGCCAGCAGCCTGGCGGCCTGCGTGCGCTGCATCTGCATGCCCAGGCCAAGCTCGACGGCCATCTCCAGGAATACCTGGGTCTCGACCGGCGTAAAGGCATCAGCCTGGGTCGCACCGATCACCAGCGCACCCACGACGGCGTCATTCACCCGCAACGGAAGCGCCAGCACCGCGCCGACGTCCACATCGCTGTTCTGCAGCGGCCAGTCCCGCGGCATGCCCGCGACACCATGCCGAATGCATGGCTCAGCGCTGGACAACGCGATCACGACGGCGTCTCCCGTGTGTGCCGGCTCGGCAAGCACGAGGCGGGCATCCGGCGCGGCGATGCCGTCCAGGCCCGCCTGGGCGCGCAACTGCAACGTCGTGGCACTGTCATCCAGCAAGCCGACCCAGGCGAAGCGATAGCCGCCCACGCGACGGGCCACGTCGCTGCTGTCGGCGAGCAAGACCTCTTCATTCACGCTGTGCGTCACGACTTTGATCATTTCGCTGAGCAGGCGCAAGGCGCGCCGCTGGCGCGCCTCCTCCTGCACGGATTCCAGCAACAGGCGACGCTGTGCCTGTGCTTCCAACCCCAGTCCGATGCTTGCTGCCGCCTGCTGCAGCAGTTCGGTCACCGCCGCAGAGAAGAATGCGGGTTCGGCGGCGCGTATCACCAGTCCGGCGCGCACCTCGCCGCAGACCGTCACCGGGATCGCCAGGGCGGACGTCACCTGGTGCTGAACATAGGCGGCACGCAACGCCTGCAGGCCCGGCACGCTGCGCAAATCCGGTTCCATCTGCGGCGTCCCGCGCCAGAATGACGGCCGCACCAGCGAAAGAGGCGTCTGCTCGGGATAAATGTCCTGCAGCTCGGAAGGAACCACGACTGGAGCGATCCGCCGGAACCAGCCTGCGTCGTGATCCACTTCGCCGACCATGACCAGCACGGCGCCGAGCCGTCGCTCAAGTACCTCGATGATCGCTTCGTACAGTTCCGGCGGTTCAACGGCGCGAACCAGCAACTGGCCAATATCGGCCAGGGCCGCGTAGTGACTCTCACTGGATGCAGCGGTCGCCGCCGTATTGACCCGCATTACTTTCGAACCCCGAATCTGTGAGCAATTGCCACACGTGCACGAGCCATACCCGGCCAGCCGCCCTGCCCCATCTGGCCTTCGCCGCCTGGATCGCCCGCCAGCGCCGCCTGCGATGCGGCAGCGGCGTCGAAGAACGATGATTTGCTGCATGGCTTCGCGCAACCTAGCTTGGTCGGTCGGGCTATGCAACCGCGCTGCCGGCCGATCCACTCATGCCTTCAATTCGCACCAGCCCCAGTGATCGAAGATCCAGGGAGAAGACAGGGTGAGGGACAGCCGGGCGAAGCGTGGTGCGGAGCGCTCGCGCTCGGGCAGCGACAGCTGGAATTTGCCGTCCGCGGTACGCTGCAGCGGTGCGTCTGACCAGGCCCAGACGTGCCCTCCAGCCGAATCGACCACGCTCAGCCGCAGCCATGGTTGAAGCCAGCGCGGGGGCCGCCATGGCAAGCTATCCAAGCTGTCCAGCGCGGGCCGCGCTCCGTTGCCCAGCGCCAGGTAACGCTCGGGCCGGCCTGCCAATCGATGCAGGCGCTTGCCGCTCAAGGCTATCTGGCTGCGGTGCGCGTGCAGCGCCGCATGCTTGTTCGACAGCTGCGCCGGCGTGGGGTCGATCTCGACGAAACGGCTGGCGTCCGCCTTGCCATGCACCAGGTAGGCGAGCAGCGTCGGCGGCGAGGCATGCGTGGCCAGCGCCAGCCGTACCAGCACGTGTGCCGCGCTGTGATCAGGGTGATGATCGTGCAGCGAAGGCAACGCGACCAGGTCGGGCTTGAACCGGTCTATCGCGTCCACGATGACCGCCACCGCGCTGTCGGTGGACTGCATCAGCAGGTCGGTGACGCCCAGGTCGGGCCAGCCAGGTGCCTGCAACCCTGGCGGCGAAATCCCCAGCGTTGCCAGTGCCTCCTGCAGCTCCTGGCTGCGACGCCGTGCCCAGCGTTGCCGATCCTCGGCACGAATGCGCCAGCGGCGCTCCAGCCACCGCTGCGGCCACGGATTGTTGTCGCCTGCCGTCAGCAGCAGGATCCGCACCTCGCCTCCCGCCGCTCGCACCTGCTGCACCAGCACGCCGGTGGCGATGGTTTCGTCGTCCGGATGCGGCGCCACCACCAGCAGACGGGTGTCCGCGGAAATCGCCGGCATGCGATCCGGCGCGTCCATCAATGCCATCGGGCCAGAAGTTCCAGCAGCAGCAGATCAGCCCGCAACGGACCACGCAAACTCTCGCGCGTGCGGTTCACCATGTCATACCAGGTACCCAGTGCCTCGGCATCCAGGGTGCTGCCCAATGGTGGGGTGTCGCGCCGCGAGCGCGCCCGTTGCTCGTCTGCGGCGGCCTGCGCCGCGAACCACAGTCGCTGCGCCGGCGCGTCGTCCAACCAGCGCTTCACCACGTCGGTCGGCTGGCCGCGTCCGGCCGCCAACGCCGCCAGGTCCTTGCGCACTTCCGCGCGCTGTTCCAGGGCGCCCTGCCCTGACCATGCCGCGGCCAGACCCGGGTTGCCGCCCGCCGCCGCCAACGCGGCCGGTGCGTCGGAAACGCCCTCGGCCCGCAACCAGGTCAAGGCGTTCGCCGTCTCGGGCAACTGGAACTCGATACGCTGGCACCGGCTGCGTATGGTTTGCGCCAGACGCCATGGCGCGTCCGCCAGCAGGATCAGCATGGTCTGCGCCGCCGGTTCTTCCAGGGTTTTCAGCAGGGCATTGGCAGCGGCTGCATTCATCGCGTCTGCCGGATCGATCGTCACCACCTGCCAGCCGCCCAGCTGGCTGCGCATGGCCAGCCGGGCCGACAGCTCGCGGATCTGGTCGACCACGATTTCAGTGCGCGGCGTACCGTCCTTGCGCAAGCCGAAGCTGAGCCCGACCAGATCCGGATGCGAGCCGGCCTCGATCAGCAGGCAACTGCGGCAGCGTCCACAGGCGACGCCATCCACGCTGTCGCTGCAGAACAGACCATGGACGAAGCGCTGGGCGAAGGCGCGCTTGCCCAGCCCGGCGGCGCCGCACAACAACAGCGCATGCGGCAGCGCGTCCCGCTGGCGCCGAGCGTGCAACCGCGACCAGTGCTCCGCGTGCCACGGCGGCATGTTCATGCCGGTAGCTCGGCGAGCCACGCAGCCAGCGCCTGCGTGGCCTGCTGCAGCACGCCAGCGGCGGACTGGTCGGCATCGATCACGCGAAAACGATGCGGTTCGTCAGCGGCGCGCTCGCGATAGCTCGCGCGCACCCGCTCGAAGAACGCATCCGCCTCGACCTCGATCCGATCCGCCTCGCCGCGTCCGGCCGCCCGCGCCCGGCCGGTGGCTACCGGCAGGTCCAGCAACAAGGTCAGGTCAGGCTGCACACCGTCGCAAGCCCAACGCTCCAGTTCAGCGATGCGCGCCGACGGCTGACCGCGGCCTCCGCCCTGGTAGGCATAGCTGGCATCGGCATAGCGATCACACAGCACCCAACGGCCCGCGGCCAGCGCCGGTTCGATCACCTCGCGCACCAGTTGCGCGCGCGACGCGAACATCAACAGCAACTCGGTCTCCGGCGCCAGCACACGCATCCGCGGGTCCAGCACGATCGCGCGTACTCCCTCGCCGACGGGAGTACCGCCGGGTTCGCGCGTCTGCACCAGATCGATGCCACGCCGTTCGAGGACATCCCGCAGACCGGCCAGCAAGGTGCTCTTGCCGGCGCCCTCGCCACCCTCCAGGCTGATGAACTTGCCCCGGGGCGCAGTCATCGACAGTGCTTCCGCTGGTAGCAGTCGACGTTGCGGTTGTGTTCCGCCAGCGAGCTGGCGAATACGTGGCTGCCATCGCCACGCGCCACGAAGTAGAGCGCATCGCCGGGCGCGGGATGCAAGGCCGCCAGGATTGCCGGTTCGCCCGGCAGGGCGATCGGGGTCGGTGGCAGGCCAGCGCGCGTATACGTGTTGTACGGCGTGTCGGTGGTCAGGTCACTCTTGCGGATGTTGCCGGCGTAGCTGGCACCCATGCCGTAGATCACGCTGGGATCGGTCTGCAGCAGCATGTGCTTCTGCAGACGCCGCACGAACACGCCCGCGATCTTCGCGCGCTCCTCGGCACTGCCGGTTTCCTTTTCCACGATCGAGGCCAGGATCAATGCGTCGTACGGCGTGGCCAGCGGCAGATCCTTGTCACGGCCTGGCCACAACGCGGCCAGCGTCCTGACCATCGCGGCGTGTGCTCGGCGAAGTATGTCCAGGTCGCTGTCGCCCTTCACATAAGCATAGGTCTCGGGCAGAAAGCGGCCTTCCGGAGCTTCGCCAGCGGCCCCGATCTTCTGCATGATGGCGGCGCCATCCAGTTCGGTGCTTTCGTGCTTGAGCTTGTCGGCACGACCCAGCGCCTGCCGCAACTCGGCGAAGGTCCAGCCATCGACGATCGTGAAGTTGCGCTGCAGTACCTTGCCCTCGGCCATGTTGGCGAGCAGCTGACGCGGCGTGATACCCGGCTCCAGGGCATATTCGCCAGCATGCAGTTTGCCGGCTACGTGCAGCTGCTTGGCCAGCAGACGCCAATACCACGGGTTGGCGGTGGTCAAACCGTGCTGCTGCAATTCGGCGACGATGCCCTTGAAGCTGGTGCCGCGGCCGACATCGAGGCTCCGCTGCTGGGTGACGTTCAACGGC
>DASRUB010000299.1:0-21195 GCA_035655635.1 Rhodanobacter sp.
AAGCACGCCCAGGATGTACAACGCGGTCAGGTAATGCCCCACCGCGTTATTGGACGCCTCCAGGCCGCTGGAAATCATCTGGACCCAGCCAAGCATCATGATCAACAGCAAGACCACACCGAGCCGCGAAGCCAGCCGCCAGCGCTTTTGTGCTCGCGTCATCAGCAACGGGGCATGAAAACGCCGACGCACGATCCAGCCGCCGAACCAGGTCACCAGGGTCAGCACCAAGGTCACCAGAAACAACACGCCGACCGACTTGAGCATGCCGGTACTGCGCAGGCCATGCACCGGCTGGAACAACTCGACCGGAAGGAAGTCGTCGGAGATCCAGTACTGGATGCGGCCATCCTTGTCGGCCACGAATTTCGTATGGGTCTGCCCGCCGACTTCGCGCCAGGTCAGCGGTCCCACTTCGCGCCAGGTTTTCGGTGTGCCACTGATGTCCTTGAGCATGTCGATCCGGATGCTGCCGTCGGGATGGGCCGTCACACTCGACTGCGACACAGTCTGCAGGATGTCGAAGGTACTCTCGATGCGCCGGGTCGCTTCATACGAACCGGCCACGCGAGCGGCGTCAGCCTGGGGGTTGGCCACGGTCTGTTCGTGCGCTGCGGCGTAAGGGTAGTAGCGATCCAGGAAAGCCCGGAAAATCGCCGTACGCAACCTGCCTGCCTCGCCCTGCTTGCCGGGGCTGTTGAACGACATGAACACGCCGACATGCTGATCCAGCAACAGATGCATGTCACTGTGGAAGGCCGCGGTATCACCGGCATGGCCGATGATGCGCTGACCATTGCGGTTTTCCCGATAGAAACCCAGGTCGAAACCGTTCATGCCCGGCGCCATGGCCCGCTGCGGCGAATGCATCAGCGCAATCATCTCCGGTGACAAAAGCGTGGCACCGTTGTACTGGCCATCGTCCAGATGCGCGAGCATGAAATGCGCCATGTCGGTGCCGGTGGCACTCAGCGAGCCTGCCGGCCCCACCTCGATCGCCTCGAACGGTATGGTCTTCTTGTCCGATGCCGAGCGGTAACCCACCGACATGTTCGCTGCCAGCGACGCCGGCAGCGGCTGCGCGAAGGTCGAATGATCCATGCCCAGCGGTTTGAAGATGTGGTCGGCCACATATTGGTCGAAGGGCTGGCCGGAGACCCGCTCCACGATGTAGCCAGCCAGGACGGCGCCATAGTTTGAATAGGCAGTGAGCTTGCCCGGCGGGAAGATCCGCGCCGGCAAATGCTTCTTCAGATAGGCACCAATGGGAAACAGCAGATCGGTCGACTGCAGAAACTCATCGCCCACGGTCTCTTCGAAGCCGGGGGTATGCGTCATCAAGTCGCGCATCGTGATCGGCTTGCCGAATTTCTCCGGGATCTTGAAATCGATGTAGGCATTAACGTCCTTGTCGAGGTCGATCTTGCCCTCACCGACCAGTTGCATCACCGCCGTCCAGGTGAACGTCTTGGATATCGAGCCGGGCCGGAACAGGGTCTGATCCACGATCACCGGCTTGTGCGTGGCGATATCGGCGTAGCCATAGCCCTGCGCAAACAGGGTCTGGCCATCCTTGACCACCACCACCACGGCACCGGCGATATCGCCGCGCTGGATGCCGTAAGGCACCAGGCCGCCGAAGAAGGCCTGCACATCCTGCGCAGTCAGCGCCGGAGCATCTGTCGAAACCGACACAGGCATTGCGGAGGGAACCGTGCTGGCCGCCGCGACGGCAAGCGGGAGTGCGGTGTCAGGCGCCACGCGCTGTGCGGCAGGCTGGCTCACGGCATTTGTGGCATTTGTGGCATTTGCCGCAGTCGTCGCCGCGATCAGCAGCACGACCCTGGCGGTGGCCATTAAACGAGTGAACATGCTTTTGTTCCCAAGAAAGTGTGCGGCGGCAGGAATGCGCGACAGATCAAAGCTCGACACCGACCGGCGAACGCTCACTTCCACGGCGCGAAAAAGTGGGCCGGCGGCGGTGCGCTGAGCTCAGTGACAGACAACCCCGACATCACCGCACCCGAGCATGCTCTGGCCTGCCGGTTCAGAAATCGCGACTGACCGAAATACCGAACATACGGGGCGTGATGATGATCGCGTTGTCCTCCGTTTCCCCGGTGACCGCATTGAGTTGGCCAGCATTGGCGCCATACACAATGCCGCGCTCGTCAGTCAGGTTCTTGACGTAAACCCCGATGTTCCACGGACCACTATCCACGCCTGCACGCAGGTTGACGGTGTGGTACGCGGGAATGGTCGGACTTGGCACGCCGGTGAAGGCGAAGTCGGTGGTGCGCGTATCGATGTACTGATAGCCGGCGCCGACGTACCCGCGCCAGTCACCACCCAGGGCGAAGTCGTAATCACCATTGAAGCTGTAGGTGAGCTTCGGAGCATAAGGCAGTGGGTCACCCTTCATCCCATTCGACGGTGCCGGCGCATCCTTGGTCAGCGTGGCATTGCTGTACGCAACGTTCGCCGACAACTTCAGGCCACGCACCGGCATGAACTGGACGGTGGCCTCCACGCCTTTGCTCTGAGCCTGGCCACCACTGGTCAGAAAAGTGAAATTGTTTTCGAATGTGACCAGCGGAATCTTGGTCCAGTCGATGTAGTAGGCGGAAATGTCCACCATGAGGCGATCGTCCAGCGACGTCGACTTCAGGCCGAGCTCGTAGTCGGTGAGCTGCGTCGGGCTGAAGGTTTTCGGTACGTCGGGAGTCCCAACCGGGACCACGTTGGGGCCACCGGGCAGGAATCCGGAGGCCACACGCGCGTACAGCAGGGTCGTATCAGTGACCTGCCATTTCGGCGTCAACGAAAACGTGGTGCTGCTATCGGCAGACTTCTTGTCAACCAGGACCACCGGCGTCGGCGAACCGAACAGCAGGCCGCTCCCGCTCTCGATGTAGTGCTGCCGGTCATGGCTGTAACGCAGACCCGCCTCCACGCTGAAGCGGTCAGTGAAGTGCCAGGTGAGGCTGCCATAGGCAGCATACGCGTTGTAGCTGCTCGGCTGCGTGTCGTCACCGATGGCGATCCCGAATGGTGAAGGCAACGGCGTCCCGGTGTAGTAATCGGATGCGTAAATGTGCTGCGGGGCGTTACCAGTCTCATTCGTGAAAAATACGCCAGCAAGCCATTCCACCGTTTGCGATTTTGGCGATTCCAGGCGGATCTCCTGGGTGGCCTTGGTCTGGCGTATGGGTTCCTGCTCAAGCGTGCCGTAAGGCTGACCGTTGGCTTGATAACCAAGAAAGAGCAACGGAGTCACGTCGAGATTCACCATCGCGTCGAGGGTGCTGTAGCTGCTCGACACGATCAACTTCGACCACCCGAAATCGCTGCTCAACGTCGCGTTGTAGAGCCGATAGCGCCCCTGCCCTGGGCCACCCAGCGCCGCACCGCGTTGCTGCAGGTCCCCATAGACTGGCTTCAACGTGGTCGGGTCGAGCGCCACGCTGGGAGTGCCTTCGCTGGTGAGGTTTTGCGCCATCGAGGTGAGCCGCAACGACGTCTTGTCCGTCGGCGTCCACAACAACGACAGGCGAGCACCCTTGACCCGGCTCTCGTTGACATCCTTCTTGCCCAAGCCCGCATCGTCGACGAACCCCGGGTCGGTACGATCGAATACATTGACCCGAACCGCCAGCTTGTCGGCGACCAGCGGCAAGTTCAGCATGCCGCGCACGCTGAAGCCGTTGCCGCCGCCAGAGATACTGTTGCCGCCCAGTTCCACCCGTCCCTCGATGCTCTGGGTGTTCGGTGGAATGGTGATGAAACGAAGCACGCCACCGAGGGCGCCGGCGCCGTACAGCGTACCCTGCGGACCGCGCAATACCTCGATGCGTTGCATGTCGGCCGGATCCAGGTCAGGCGTCAACGAAGCACCGGCCACAAACACGCTGCTCGAGCCAAACGGGGTGTCGTCGATATAAATGCCGACCGATGCACTGGCCTGCTGTGAACCTGAAGCGATGCCGCGGATACTGAGCTCCGCTTGCCCGGGACCGCCAGAAACAACGTTGAGGCCAGGAACCGAGGCAGCATAGTCCGCGAAGCTCTGCAGGTGCTGCCGTTGCAACTCTTGGTAGCTCACTACCGATACTGGAGCAGCCACATTTTGCAGGGTCTCGGTCCGCCGGTTCGCCGTCACGATCACCGTGCCGAGCTGGGTGGCTTGCGCCCGATTTTCCTTCTTGGTGTTGGTGTCCTGTGGCGCGGTCTGATCGGCCGCGCCGGATTGGTCCTGGGCCAATGGCGCCGCGCCCTTCGTGAGAACGCCCGACGCGGCTTCCGCGCTGACCGAAGCAGTAGCCATGGCAGCCGCGATGGCAAGAAACAACGTGGTGAATGCCCCGACTTTCTTGTGCATACCATTCTCCCCAAGAGGCTGTCAGTGCCCCGACTCGCGGCAATATCGACCTGTTTTTCTATTTTGTCAATTTTTTCAATATTTGAAATTTATGCACAAGAAGCGTAGAAGTTTCTGGAACACCGGACCTGCGCGTTCCGGCGCGCGCGTGCTAAAAGTTCGCCATGCGCAAGACTTAGGGACCGAATCGACCGCGATGACACTCAAACTCAGGCCGCTGCATCCAACACCCGAACCTGGCTCCGCGCTGCGCAGCCTGCGCAAGAACAAGCACCTGACGCTGGCCGAGGTCAGCGCGCGCACCGGATTACCCATCTCCACGCTGTCCAAGATCGAAAACGACAAGATGTCGTTGAGCTATGACAAGCTGGCGCGGCTGAGCGCAGGCCTGGAAGTCGATATCGCACAACTGTTCGAGTCCGACACGGCGGCACCACCGGCGAGGGTTCATGGCCGACGCAGCGTGACCCGGGCTGGCGAAGGGCTGGCGGTGGAAACCGACAACTACAGCCACCTTTATCCAGGTGCGGATCTGCTCAACAAACACCTCGTTCCGATCATTGCCGAGCCCCACGCCCGCTCGCTTGCCGAGTTCGGGGAGCTGGTCCGCCATCCAGGCGAAGAGTTCGTCTATGTACTGGAAGGCACGGTTGACCTGCACACCGACCTGTACACGCCGGCGCGACTCGAAGCCGGCGATTCGATGTATTTCGACAGCGGCATGGGCCACGCCTATATCGCGGTGGGCCTCAAACGTTGCCGCGTACTTTCGATCTGCACCTCGACCCAGTCCCAGTTGATCAAGGCTAGTGGCGCCGACCAGAGCAACCCCGGCAAAGTACGCAAACGCACTCCCGCACGGCCGGTCGCGAAAGGGAAGAAACGCCCAGGCTCGCGCGCGAAGTGACTCTGTCCGGGAACAGCTGGGGCGCTCCTGGCCACTGGGAAATTCATTCTTTCCCATATTGAAACTTTTCCCCCCGAGACTCTGCGGGCTCGTTATTTGTTCACGCGCCCTGCAGGACGCCCGTAGTCAGTCGCTGCGCCGCAGCGTCGAGTCAGGCGTCTGACTCAGCGCAAGCTTTGCTGCGCTGGCAATCGCGGTTGTGCACGTTCGAAGCCACCGCAGACTTCATCGATCGCACCCGCATAAAGGGAACTACGGTCCAGACCGGCCTGAGCAGCCCTCGACTCGCGATATCGGCACGCTTGTAAAACCCCGGCCTCAGGAAATCACCGCGGATCGCGGCGGCGGCGTCCTGACCCGCCGCCTGTCGCGGGCTTGCGGGCCGAGGGGTTCTTCACGCTGCCTTTCGTCCGGGCCGGCGCACGCTTCGCCACCGGCGGCGCTTCGTCATAGCCGACAAACTGCTGCCGCAGTGCATTGACGTCGCCAATCCGCTCGAACATGTCGCCCTGCACGCGCGTCACTTCGCCGATAAGCAGGCTGAACAAGCTGGTGACGGCACCGAAGTTGTGCCAGACACGATCGGTGTCAAGCGGCAACATCAGCACGTTGTCGGTCAACTGGCGTGCCCAGTAACACTGGGTGTCGGTGATGATGATCAGCGGAATGCCGCGCGCGCTCACTTCCTCGGCGAGGATGCGGAAGTGCCGTGTATAACGGCGGAAATCGATCAGCACCACGCAGCTGTCCGCGGCCGAATCAAGCAGTACGTCGGCATAGGCACCATCCGTTCCATCGGCGAACCGGGTGCGCGGCTTCACTTGCTGCAGCAGACTGGCCAATCCCAAGCCGAGGAAACGACCGAGGTGGAAGCTCGCCACCGACACGCGCTCGGCGGCCACCAGCATTTTCACGATGGACGTCCATTCCTCGGTTCTGGCCAAGGCGTAGGCCGCGGTCAGCAAGCGGATATCCGTCCGCAGGCTTTCAGCCACGAAGTCCGTTCCGCGCACACGCCCGGGATTCTGGTATAGCGGCAACCATGGGGCATTGCCGCGCAGGTCCGTCTTCAGCTCGTTGAGGCCCGCGTAACCGAGGGTACGCAGGAAACGACCCACGGTCATCGAGCTGACGCCGACGCGCTCGCCCAGCGACGCCGCCGTCTCGAACGGAATGCCGCTGATGTTGTGCAACAGGTAGGCAGCGATCTTCTGCTCGGACGTGGTGAACGTATCCCACTGGCGCTTCAATTTGTTTTGCAGGTCTTTGATCATCTCGGTGCTCAACGGGAAAGCATGGCTTGCGCGCCCATGGTGGCGTGCTTCTCCACATGGCCCATGCGCAGACACAGGAGGTACAGCAGCACGGCGGACAACGCCGACACGCCGCCGATCAACACAAAGAACCAGCCATGCGCGAACTGGCTCCAGAGGGTACCCAGGCCGCCAGCGAGCAGATTGCCGAAAAAGCCCGCGAAGAACCAGGTCGCAATGCTGGTCGCACGAAATCCTTCTGGCGCCATGCGTCCGAACAACGCCAGGCCGGTGGGCAGGATGTACAGCTCGCCGATGGTGAAGAGTACGAACCAGGCAGCCAGCCAGACCCAACTGGCGCGCGTTCCGTGGGCCTCGCTCCATCCGGCGACCAGACCTAGTGCCACATAAGACGCCGCCACGATAGCCGCACCGAACGCCATCCTGCCCAGTAGCGGGGTTTCGATGCCGCGTCGTGCCAGTCGCGCCCAACGCGCCACCAGCACCGGCGTGAACGTAAAGACCACCAGGGAATCGATCGCTATGAACCAGGTCATTGGTATGGTCCAAGAACCTACCTGGCGATCGATGCCGGTATCCGCCCACAAGGCAATCGTGTTGCCGACCTGCTCGTAGGCACCGCGGAAGATCACCACGATCGCGGCGATACCGATCAACAGCGCGAAGCGATCGCGGGCGGCTCGATCCATCGGCGGGCGGGCCGCCCGGGCGGCTGGCCCACGCGTCGGCTCGGGCGGCAAATAGCGACGACCGCCCAGATAGATCAGCAGCGACAGCAGCATGCCGAAGCCGGCCGCGGCGAAACCCCAATGCCAACCGTACGCCTCACCGAGCGTGCCGCATACGAACGGCGCCAGGAATGCACCCAGGTTGATGCCCACGTAATAGATGTTGTACGCACTCTTGCTGCGCGCATCGCCTTCGCGATAAAGGCCCTCGATCTGGCTGGCGAGACTGGGCAGGAACAACCCGTTGCCCAGCGCGATCATGCACAGCGCGGGATAGAACAAGGCCTCCGACGACATCATGAAGTGTCCGAGCGCCATCACCGAACCGCCGATCACCACCGCGCGCGCCTTGCCCAGCCAGCGATCGGCGACGATACCGCCGAACACCGGAGTGAAATACACGAGGGCCGCATAGGCGCCGTAAACCAGCGACGCGTACTCCTGGTTCATGTCCAGGTGCTTGGTCATGTAATAGACCAGGATCGCGCGCATGCCGAAGAAGGAGAACATCTCCCACATTTCGGTCAGGAACAGCACGGTCAGGCCGCGTGGATGGCCAAACCAGTTCCGGTCTGTCGATGAGGTGGTCACCAGGGACATCACGTGGACGGGTCTCCTCGCTGATCGCGCAGGTGCACTATGACGTGGCCGAGGTCGGACTGCCCCACAGTGCTGGCGGGCACCAAACGGTGCCGTCTTCGTACACCACCGGCGGCGAGCAGTCGGCAAGCAGGCTGATCGGGCCGTCGAGGTCCACGACATCGCACAGCTGGCCGACCACGAAAGAGGGCGCCATCGCCAGCGACGAGCCCCCCATGTTGCCTACCATCAACTCGAAACCCAGCTTGCGCGCTGCGTCGGCAATCGCCAGCCCTTCGGTGAGCCCGCCACATTTGTCCAGTTTGATGTTGATCACATCGACCCGGCCGACCATCTTCGCGAGATCGCTGCGGTCCTGCACGCTCTCATCGGCGGCGATGCGGATCGGCCGCTCCAGACCATCCAGCCAGGCCTCGTTGCCCACCGGGAAAGGCTGCTCGACCACATCCACCCGCGCCTCCACCAGGGTCGGCAGCAGCCGTGCGAACGACTCGCGCGTGAAACCCTGGTTGGCGTCAACCATCAGCCACACATCCGGGCGCGCCTTGCGTACGGCAAGCACGCGCTCGGCATTGCTGTCGTCGTCGGTGAGCTTCAGCTTGATCGCGCGCGCCGTCGCATACGCACTCGCCCGCGTCGCCATCACGTCCGGATTCTCGGCGCTCACGGTATAGACGGTGAGCAATGGCTTGGGCGCGTTCAGTCCGGCCAACTGCCACACCGGTTTGCCCGCACGCCTAGCCTCCAGGTCCCACAGCGCACAGTCCAGCACATTGCGCGCGCCGCCGGCGGGCAGCATTTGCTGCAGCTCTTCGCGCGAGATGCCAGCCTCGATCCGTGCACGCAGCGCCTCGACCTGTGCCTGCATCGTGACTGGCGTGTCCTGGTGATAGTAGACGCCCTGCGCTTCGCCGCGACCGACGAATCCATGCTCGTCGGTCAACTCGACGATCAACGCGTCGAACGCGGTAAAGGTGTAACCGGTGATATGAAACGGCGCCTTGATTGGCCAGCTCTTGAGGCTGGCCTGCAATTGCAGGCGCCCGTAGCCTTGGGAATTCATGCTGCTTCCTGTTGGAGAGAGTGCGGCGACAGAGCTGTCGCCGCACTCAGTGGTTTCGGAGCCTGTGAAAAAAACCACTTCCTGTGGTTTTCTTCTATCGTGAGCCCGGTACAAGCCCGGGCTCACTCACGCGAATCAAGCACTTGCGTGCTCGATCCGCGACCGGCCATCGGGCAACCGCTCCTGCGTTGCCTCAACTCGGGCATCTCTGCCCTCGCCATGGCCGGGCTGAGAGGTTGAAAAGTCATAACCTCTCAGAACCTGGTGTTGAAGCTGATCATCCGGAACGCCACGATCAGCCAGGCCAGGTAGACGGCAGCGAACGCCAGCACGGTCTCACCCAGCAGCACCCATCGACTGCGTCGCGGCGCCATCCATGTGCGCACCGCATGGATCACGATCAGCAACACGCCCAGCAGGGCCAGCACGCCAAGCACGTACAGCACGTACATCCATGGCGCGGCGCCACCCTCGAGCAACAAGCTCGGGGCGCTGGCTATGGCCATCATCAGGATCAGCCAGCCGAGCAGCGTGCCAAACAGCACCAACGCACCCAGCCTCGACCACAAACGGCTGCGACGTTGCGCCGGGGACAATTCGAGTTGCTTGCGGTAGTGCCGGCGCAGCAGCCATCCGCACAACCAGACCAGCAGCGCAGACAGCGTGAACAACTGCGCCAAGGTGGCCCACAGCTTCACCGAACCCAGGCTGCGCAATCCGTTCACGCGCTGGAAGATCATCACCGGCACTTCCGCATCGGTGGCCCAGTAGAGGATGTCGCCATTCGCATCAGCGACGAAGTCCAGCTTGTGCGAGCCGTTCACCTGCTGGTATTGCAACGGGCCCACCTCGCGCCAATGCAGCGGTTTGCCCGCAGGATCGTTCATGCCGGCAGCGGTAATAGTGCCATCAGGCAGCGCCCGCACCTGGCCCTGGGTGACTGCGTACAGCATGCTCAGGCCGCTGTTATTGCGGCGGCTGGACAGGTACCAGCCCGCGACCCTGGCCGCATCGGCCTTGGCGGTTGCTGCCACGGGCAGCTGTTTCGACTCGGTCGGGAAATAGCGATCGAGGAACGCGGAGAACAAGGCCGCGCGGATGACGTGCGCGCCGCCCGCATCGCCCGAACTGTTGAACGACATGAACACACCCACGTTCGCATCGAGCAACAGGTGCAGGTCGGTGTGGAAGTAATCCAGGTCACCAGCATGCCCAATGATGCGCTGGCCGTGACTGTCCTCGTGATAGAAACCCAGCGCGAAGCCGTTCAAGCCGGGAGCTTCGGTGTGCTGCTGCTTGTGCATCTCGACCGCGGTCGCCTGCTGCAGGATGCGGGTATCGTCGTAACGGCCATCCTGCAGTTGCGCGATCATGAAATGGGTCATGTCCAGCGCGGTCGTGCTCATCGCGCCAGCCGGGGCCGGATTGACGATCTCGAAGGCCTGTTCCTTGCCGTCCGAGGCCGTCGAGTAACTCGCCGACATCATCGGCACCATCGCTGCCGGCAGCGGCTGCCGGAAGCTGGAGTGCTGCATGTCCAGCGGCTTGTAGATGTGCTGTTCGATGTAATCGTCGAAGTCCTGGCCGGATATCCGCTGCACGATATAGCCCGCCAGCCCGCAACCGTAATTGGAATACGCCACCACTTCACCCGGCGCAAAGATCCGCACCGGCAGGTGGGTCTTCAGGTAGTGCTCGAGGTTGACCGGCTTGCCGTCGGTGGAAATGAGATTGCGCGCCGTATCCTCGAACCCCGGCGTGTGTGTCATCACGTCGCGCAAGGTGATCGGCTTGCCTTCATACGGCGGGATCTTGAAGTCCAGGTAATCGTTGATGTCGCGATCCAGGTTCAGCTTGCCCTGCTCGACCAGTTGCATCACCGCTGTCCAGGTGAACAGCTTGGAAGTCGAGCCGATGCGGAACAATGTGCTGTCAGGCGCAATCGGCGTGCGCTTCGCCAGGTTGGCATAACCATAGCCCTTGGCGAACAGCACTTTGCCGTCCTTGACCACGCTGATCACGCCACCGGCGACATCCCCACGCGCCAGCGCCAACGGCATCAGGCCGTCGAGGAAGGCCGCAAGATCCTGGTTGGTCAACTCGTGCGTCGACGCACCTTGCAGATCGGTGGTCGCCACCGCGACGACAGGCACGGGCAGCGCAGGAGAAACCACCGAGGTGGCCGTTGCCGGCTTCGGCGTTGGCACCTGGGCCATCACTGCACCGCTGACCCAGGTGATCGCGAATGCCGTCACCAGCGTGGTGATCCAGCGCGACCATCCCGCACCGACGGGGCGATGGCCAACCTCCCGCGGGTCCTGATACTGACTGAAAGCGCAGGCACGATCGCGCCCTCGCTGCACATGGCGAAGCTGCATGACGTTCCCCTCCGAATGATCGCGTGGACGACCCACCCATCCATTGGTACATAGCTAACACGTCATTGTCAATGTTACTTTGGTAACATAATGTGGTGCGACGCCAGCGGCCGCCGTGCAACGCAGCCGCACGCTTCAATCCCAATTGCGTGCAGGCTCAGCGCGCGCCGGGCGGCGCAATCGCATCGCCGCGTCGCACGTCCGGATCGTCCAGATGCCCGGCCTTCCACATCATCGCCCGATGAATGCGCTGCCAGCCGCTGGGGTGGTCGAAGAACAGGAACTCCTCGACCGGGCCTGGATGCATCTTGCGGTATTCGGACAGTTGCACCGCCGCCTGCGCGAAGCCATCGGGCTGGCGTGCCGCATTCAAGCCGAACGCATCGGCTTCGGCCTCCATGCTGCGCGTGATGGTGTTGTTCACCGGCGTCATGGCGAACATGAAGATCGCGAACAGCGCCACCATCAATGGCAGCCCGGCCACGTCGCCGACGCCACGTACACCCCAGCGTGCGCCCCAGCGTCGTTCGGCCCAGCTGAAACCCCAGCGTACGAAGGCAAAGCCGAGCACGATGATGATGCCGAAGAACACGATGCCCTTGTAGACATGGTTGAGCACGTAGTGGCCCATCTCGTGGCCAAGCACCGCCTTGACCTCTTCAGACGTGCTGCGATGGAGCAGGTTGTCGTTGAGGCTGATCCGGGTGGTACCGAACATGCCGCTGACGTTGGCGCTGATGCGCTTGCTCTGGCGCGAGGCATCGAACCAGTACACGTCGGTGGCGGGGATGCCGTTGGCACGGGCCATCGACAGGATCTGCGCCTTGAGCGGGCTGTCCGGCAGCGACTTGTAGGTATTGAACAGCGGCGAGACATATACCGGTGCGATGGTGGCGACGAAGATCGCGAACACGATGGCCACCCCCGCACCCCAAAGCCACCAGGTCTGGGTGGCCTTGCGCACCACCCCATAGATGACCACCAGCGCCACCGTGGCCAGAATCAGCTCGACCACCAGGCCCGTGGCCTGTTCGCCCAACCAGGCACCAAGGGTCAGGTTGGACAATCCGTACTGGTGTTCACGGAAATAGTCTTCGTAGAGGTTCCACGGCAAGGTCAGCAGCGCAACCAGCACGATGTACTGCACCGCGTAGATCGTCGTCTGCAGCCAGCGCCAACGCGTGGTGCGCTCGGCCAGGTTGCGCATCCGCGCGGACAGCCGCGTGCCCAGCAGCAACCAGGCCACACCCAGCGTGACCAGCAGATCCCACAGGATCAGCCAGTAGCCGCCTTCGAAATACGCATCCGAGTTGGCCCGCTGTGTTGGCGTCAACTCGGCCATGTAGGCATTCGTGGCGGTTTCGCCGTTGAAAGCAGGTGACTGCGCCGAAGGCGCCTGCGCCATGACAGCCGGTGCAACTGGCGACGGCGTCGCCTGTGCATGGGTCACGCCGACGACAAAGAGTGCGAGCAAGACCACAGCAACCAGCTTTTTCATGAAGCGCCCCAACCCCTGATCCCCAGTGAAGAATGCAAGCTAGCGCAACGTGGTCCTCGTCGCCACCACGTACAATGGCGCATCACTCATACCGGACCCCCAGATGCCACCCCTGCGCCTCAAACGCTACCTGCTGACCGGCTTGCTCACCTTCATCCCGTTGTGGGTGACCTGGCTGGTCTTCAAGTTCGTGTTGGGCGTGCTGGCCGGGATTGGTGCACCGCTGGTCGCCGCGCTGCTCGGGGCGCTGTCGTTGGTCGCGCCGCGTGCCGCGGACACGCTCAACGCGCAGTGGCTGGTCTTCATCGTGGCGTTACTGCTCACCCTCGGCGCGCTCTACCTGCTGGGCTTCGTGGCGAACCGGGTGATCGGCCAGCGCTTTCTGAACGGTTTCGATGCGCTGCTCGCGCGCATCCCGCTGGTACAGACAATCTACGGCGGCACCAAGAAGCTGATGGCGGTACTGCAGAACAAGCCCACCGGCATGCAGCGTGTGGTGCTGGTCGATTTTCCACGCCGTGGCATGAAGGTGGTCGGTTTCGTCACGCGGGTCATGATCGAGGAAGGCAGCGGCCGTGAGATGGCGGCGGTGTACATCCCGACCACCCCCAACCCCACCGGCGGCTACCTGGAACTGGTGCCGGTGGAGGAGCTGACCCCCACCGACTGGACGATGGACCAGGCCATGGCCTTCATCATTTCCGGCGGTGCAGTGGCGCCGGACAGCCTGCCCGCCCCGCCCTCGGCGTCCCCGCGTCCCGTCGAGTCCGACCGCGGTGCGTGATTCGCCCCGGACCCGCACCAGCCTGCGGTTACCCTGACCTTTGACACTGTCTGGCCCATGACGATTGACCTAGCGTAACCCGCCGTGTCCGCGCTCCCTGGGAGCCTGTCGGGCTTTGGTGGTCGAGTCGAGAATTCGGCTGTGCGAGGGCAGATTGCTGACGATTCGCAGGTCCATAGTGGTTCTATGGACCAAGAATCGGCGGGAATATGGACCGCACAGGCGGATTCGCAGACCGACCAACCAAAGCCCGACAGGCTCCCTGGGGTATTCGCGCGGCCAGCCACCCCTTCCAACCAGCCCGACGGGCAACTTTCACCCATCTGAGAGACCTCCATGACCAAGCAATACCTGAAGCCCATCGCGCTCGCAGTCAGCGTAGCCCTTGCGCTGGCAGCCTGCGGCAAGCCCGAGGCTGCCGACAACAACGCCCCCGGCGCCAGCAGTTCCGCGGCCGCCGCCAGCAGCGCCAGGCCTGCCGTCGCCAGCACGACCGCTGCGGTCGACAACGGCAAGAGCATCTTCGACATCAGCGAGCTGGGTACGCCGAACGAGGCGTGCCAGGACCTCAACCAGTTCGTCAACGCCAAGTGGGTGGCCGCCAATCCGATTCCGGCCGACCACACCAGCTGGGGTGCCTTCATCCAACTGGCCGAAGACAGCCTGAACACCCAGCACACGATCGTCGAGAATGCGGCCAAGGGCGCCGACCAGGCAGCCGCTGGCTCGATCGACCAGCAGATCGGCAATCTGTACAAATCGGGCATGGACGACGCGGCCATCGAGGAGGCCGGCTTCGACCCGATCAAGCCCAAGCTGGCCGAGATCGACAAGCTGAAGAACAGCCAGGACGTGGCCGACTACCTCGACAAGAGCTTCGCCAATGGCGACATGCAGGTGTTTTCGTTTGGCTCCAGCGCCGATTTCAAGCACGCCGACATGCAGATCGCCTACACCTTCCAGTCCGGGCTGGGCCTGCCGACGAAGGATTACTACACCAACCCCAAGCAGGCTGACGTGCGCAAGGCCTACCTCGGGTACATCGCCAAGACGCTGGAACTGACCGGCGTTTCCGCCGCAGACGCGAACAAGCAGGCCGACCAGGTGATGGCGTTCGAGACCCGACTGGCGGCCGCGTCGCTGGCACCGGTCGAGCTGCGCACGCCGGAAAACCAGTACCACTTCGTCAGCGTCAAGGAAGCGGACAAGGTCACCCCGCACTTCAGCTGGGAGAAGTTCTTCAAGGCCCAGGGCGTGACCATCGACAAGGGCTTCTCGCTGTCGCAGCCAAAGTTCTTCGCCGAGTTCGACAAGCTGCTGGCCCATGCGCCGGCCAGCCAGTGGCAGGCGTACCTGCGCTTCCACACCATCGATGACGCCTCCACCGCGCTGAGCAAGAACTTCCGCGACAACAAGTTCGATTTCTATGGCAAGACCCTGGCTGGCCAGCCGGAGCAGAAGCCACGCTGGAAACAGGTGCTGGGAACCGTAAACCACTCGATGGGCATGGCGCTGGGCGAGCTCTACGTCAAGCAGGAGTTCACCCCGGAAGCCAAGCAGCGGGCCGAGGAACTGGTCACCAACGTGCGCAATGCGCTGAAGGCACGGATCGAGAATCTCGACTGGATGAGCCCGGAAACCAAGGCCAAGGCGATTGCGAAGTGGAATACCTTCCTGCCCAAGATCGGCTACCCCGACAAGTGGCGCAGCTGGGAAGGCCTGAAGATCACGCCGGACAACTACTACGCCAACCTCGAGGCGGCAGCGAAGTTCAACTACGAGTACGACATCGCCAAGATCGGCAAGCCCACCGACCGCAAGGAATGGGGCATGACCCCGCAGACGGTCAATGCGTACTACAACCCGACCGACAACACGATCAACTTCCCGGCCGCGATCCTGCAGCCGCCGTTCTTCGATGCCAAGGCGGACGACGCGATCAACTACGGCGGCATCGGTGCGGTGATCGGCCATGAGGCCAGCCACGGCTTCGACGACGAAGGCAGCCAGTTCGATGGCGCGGGCAACAACGTCAACTGGTGGAGCAAGGCCGATCGCACCAAGTTCGATGCACGCACGGCCAAGCTGGTGCAGCAGTTCGACGATTACACGCCACTCAAGGACAAACCGGACGTGCATGTCAACGGCAAATTGACCCTAGGCGAGAACATCGCCGACCTGGGCGGGATCAACGTGGCCTATGACGCGCTGCAGGTCGCGCTGAAGCAGCACCCGGAGGAAGCGAACAAGAAGATCGACGGCTACACTGCGGACCAGCGCTTCTTTCTCAACTGGGCCCGCGTGTGGCGCGGCAGCATCCGCGAGAAACAGGCGCTGCTGTACATCAACACCGACCCGCATGCACCGACGGCGCTGCGCGCGATCGGCGCGCCGTCCAACATGCCGGCGTTCGCCGCGGCGTTCCAGTGCAAGCCGGGCGATGGCATGGTGCGGCCGGCCGACAAACAGGTGAAGATCTGGTAAGTCGCCAGCCAGGCGTGACTTGAAAGCCCCGAGGCCCCGCATGCAGATGCGGGGCCTCTCTTTATAGAGCCGCAGGATCGCGGCGGCGTGGGCGCTCGCGCCGGCAAGACAGCGCTTGTGCTTCAATGACCGGATCGTGTCAAAGGTCGGGGCGACGGTTGCCGCCCCTGACCTTTGACACTGTCTGGCCCATGACGTTTGACCTAGCTTGAATGGGATCTCCCACGGCGGTCAGCACGCTGCCACGCCGGGATCGACTGGATCCGGCGCCAAGCCTGGGCAAACTCACACTAGGAGGTATCACCCATGACCAAGACCTGTTTGAAACCCCTCATGCTCGCTGCCAGCGTGGCGCTGGCGCTCACCGCTTGCGGCAAACAAGAGTCCGCATCCGCGCCTGCCGCGCCCGCGGCCAGCGCCAGCACGGCGGCGGTTTCCAGTCCAGCCAGCGCAACCAGCACGGCCGCTGCAGCGGCACCGAGCGTGTTCGATGTGAGCGAGCTGGGCACGACCACCGAGGCTTGCCAGGACTTCAACCAGTTCGTCAACGCCAAGTGGGTGGCCGCCAACCCGATTCCGGCCGACCAGACCGTGTGGGGTTCGTTCAACCTGCTGCGCGAAAAGAGCCTGCAGGACCAGCACCAGTTGGTCGACGCGGCGGACAAGAACGCCGACAGCGCCACGGCAGGTTCGCCCGAGCAGAAGATCGGCTGGCTGTACCGCTCCAGCATGAACATGGACGCCCGCAACAAGGCTGGTTTCGAGCCGCTCAAGCCCGATCTGGCCGGGATCGACGCACTGAAATCGAACAAGGACATCCCGGCGTGGCTGGGCCAGTCCTTCGCCAAGGGCGACAGTGCGGTGTTCCGCTTCGGTGCGCGTGCCGATTACAAGAACGCCAAGATGCAGATCGCGTCCGCCAACCAGGGTGGCCTCGGGCTGCCCACGCCCGCCTACTACACCGACGCCCAGTACAAGGACGTCCGCGCCGATTACGTGAAGTACCTGGCCAAGCTGTTCGAGTTGACCGGCGCCCCGGCCGGTGAGGCGGCCAAAAAAGCCCACCTGGCGATGAAGCTGGAAACCGAGCTGGCCAAGCATTCCATCCCGCGCGTGGAAATGCGCAAGCCGGAAAACCAGTACCACTTCGTCAGCGTGGCCGAAGCCGACAAGGTCACCCCGCATTTTGACTGGAACAGTTTTTTCAAGGCCCAGGGCGTCACCATCGACAAGGGCTTCTCGCTGTCGCAGCCGAAGTTCTTCGCCGAGATGAACAAGCTGCTGGCGAGCGCGCCGCTGGACGAGTGGAAGGCCTACCTGGCCGCCCACACCATCTCCGGCGCGGCCGATGCGCTGTCCGAGCCGTTCGTCGGCGCCCGCTTCGACTTCTACGACAAGACCCTGCGCGGCCAGCCCGAACAGAAACCGCAGTGGAAGCGTTCGCTCGACTCGGTCAACGAGGCCATGGGCCAAGCCTTGGGCCAGCTCTACGTGGCCAAGTATTTCCCGCCCGAAGCCAAGCAACGTGCCGAGGAGTTGGTGCA
Source organism: Rhodanobacter sp. (assembly GCA_035655635.1). Classification (GTDB taxonomy): domain Bacteria; phylum Pseudomonadota; class Gammaproteobacteria; order Xanthomonadales; family Rhodanobacteraceae; genus Rhodanobacter. The sequence goes on from DASRUB010000299.1 coordinate 17,639, forward strand.
CAACATCCGCGAGGCACTCAAGAACCGCATCGAGAACCTCGACTGGATGAGTGCCGAGACCAAAACCAAGGCGATCGACAAGTGGAACAAGTTCCTGCCCAAGATCGGCTACCCCGACAAGTGGCGCAGCTGGGATGGCCTGAAGATCACCCCGGACAACTATTTCGCCAACATGGAGGCGGCGCAGAAGTTCGACTACGACTACAACATCGCCAAGATCGGCCAGCCCACGGACCGCCAGGAGTGGTTCATGACGCCGCAGACGGTCAACGCGTACTACAACCCGACCGACAACACGATCAACTTCCCGGCCGCGATCCTGCAACCGCCGTTCTTCTACGCCAAGGGTGACGACGCGATCAATTACGGCGGCATCGGCGCGGTGATCGGACACGAATCCAGCCACGGCTTCGACGACCAGGGCAGCCAGTTCGACGGCAGCGGCAACCTCGACAACTGGTGGACGGCGGCGGACAAGAAGCAGTTCGGCGAACGCACGAAGAAGCTGGTCGACCAGTTCGACAGCTATGCGCCACTGGCGGATCACCCTGACCTGCACGTCAACGGCCAGCTGACCCTGGGCGAGAACATCGCCGATCTGGGCGGTCTCAACATCGCCTACGACGCGCTGCAGACCGCACTGAAAAACCACCCGGGCGAAGCGGAGCAGAAGATCGACGGCTACACCCAGGACCAGCGCTTCTTCCTCAACTGGGCACGCGTCTGGCGCGGCAGCATCCGTGACAAGGCGCAGATGGTCTACCTCAACGCCGATCCGCATTCGCCGATGAAGTTCCGCGCCATTGGCGCCCCGTCGAACATGCCCACCTTCGCCCAGGCGTTCCAGTGCAAACCGGGCGATACCATGATTCGCGCGCCCGACAAGCAGGTGAAGATCTGGTAACGACCAGGCGACAAACCGCATCCGCCACCCCGCCGGGGTGAGCCCGGCGCGGCCTTGCTGAAGCAAGCCAAGCGGCCCTGCGCGAAAGCGCAGGGCCGCTTGGCTTTCTGGTTGCGGCGAAATTTCCGATCGGGTCCATGACTTGCGTCATAACGCTATTGCAAATCATTCTCATTGGCAATATCGTGTGCGACGCCGCGGTTGCTGACGCCCGACGCACGCGATTCCCAACCGTTGATCAGGAAGGGCATCGCTGCGGCGCAAGCGTGCCAGCCAGCACACCCAGTCATTCGTCCCAAGGAACCCTTCATGAGTTTGATCAAGAGCAGGAAGCATCCCGTCCGTCGCACTACGCCGTCGTTTGCCCCCGGTCTGCTGGCGACGGCCCTGCTCGGCAGCCTCGCGCTGGCCCCCCACGCGCACGCCACCGATGCAGCCGAGCCCTCGCTCTCGACGGAAGCAAAGATCGCACAGGCGAAAAGCCTGCCCCGCGTCCAGGTGGACGGCTATGCCGGCCCCGACTATCGGATCGACCAGCTTTCCTCCCCGAAATTCACCCAGCCGCTGCTCAATACCACCCAGACGGTAAGCATCATCAGCCGCGACCTGATCCAGCAGCAGGGCGCCACCACGCTGACCGAGGCGCTGCGCAACAGCCCCGGCGTGGGTACCTTCTACGCCGGCGAAAACGGTACCACCAGCACCGGCGATGCGATTTACATGCGCGGCTTCGACAGCTCCGGCAGCATCTTCGTCGACGGCGTGCGCGACCTCGGCTCGATCTCGCGCGACGTGTTCAACATCGAGCAGATCGAAGTGACCAAGGGGCCGGATGGCACCGAGTACGGCCGCACCGCCCCGACCGGCGCGATCAACATGGTCAGCAAGCAGCCGTTGCTGGACAACGCTGTTTCCGGCTCGCTCGGCTACGGCAGTGCGCAGGACAGGCGCGTCACCGCCGACTGGAACCAGGCGATCGGCCACAGCGCCGCCTTCCGCCTCAACGTGATGGGTCAGGACAGCGGCGTGGCCGGGCGCGACCGGGTCGAGAACAACCGCTGGGGCGTGGCGCCGTCGCTGGCGTTCGGACTGGGTACGCGCACCCGCGTCTACCTGGACCTGCTGCACGTGAAGCAGGACAACACGCCTGATGGCGGCGTCTCGACGATCGGCCTGCCCGGCTACAGCAGTCCTGATCCGACGCGGCCGTTCATCGCCGACGCCGCGAAGGTCGACCCGGACAATTTCTACGGCACCGGGCAGGATCGCGACCGCGTCCAGGCCGACATGTTCACCGCCATCGTGCAGCACGACTTTTCCGACCACCTGGCGCTGCACGACACGCTGCGCTGGGGCCGCACGCGGCAGGATTACCTGCTGACGTCATTCATGGCAACCGCTGCCAACCTGCAGACGCCGAATCCAGCCGATCCCTCGACCTGGACCGTGGCCCGCAGCAATCCCAACTTCAAGAACCAGACCAACCGCATCCTCACCAACCAGACCAACCTGACCGCCAATTTCGCCACTGGCGCGGTCACCCACAACCTCAGCGCCGGGATCGAGCTGAGCCAGGAAAAGGCCAGCACGCTCGGCATGGCAGTGCTCGACGACAGCAGCTGGCCGGCGGCCAATCTCTATCATCCCGACGCCAACGTCGGCGGCCTGAGGTACGCTCCCACCGGCGCTTACACCCGCGGCGAGACGGATACCGTCGCGGCCTACGTTTTCGACACGCTGAAGTTCGGCGAGCACTGGCAGGTCAATGCGGGCGCGCGCATGGATCACTACCGCACCGACTACACCAGCGCGGTCGTCTGTGGTGCACGCAACACCCCCGCGTGCGGCACCCTGCCGGCCGGCAGCGTCGTCCCGGGTATCGACACGCGGGTATCGGACAACCTGCCCAACTACAAGCTCGGCGTGCTGTACAAACCGACGGCCAATGGCAGCATCTACGCCAATATCGCGATGGCGCAGGACCCGCCCGGCGGCAACACGCTGGTCTTCAGCAGTTCGGCCAACAGCCAGGACCAGCCCGACCTCGACCCACAGACCGCCCGCACCGTCGAGTTCGGGACCAAGTGGAACCTGCTTGGCGAAAAGTTGCTGCTCACCGGCGCGCTGTATCGCACCACCGTCAACAACCAGTTGGTCCAGGACCCGACCGATCCCACCGAGTATTACCAGGTGGGCAAGAAGCGCGTGCAGGGCGTGGAGATCAATGCCGTCGGGCGGATCAGCCGGAACTGGGCGATCAGTGCCGGTTACACCGTCATGAACACCAGGGTGCTCAAGGGCAGCTCGGTTACCTCTGACGGATCGAGCGTGCTGGCCTATACGCCCAAGAGCGCCTTCACCGCCTGGACCACCTGGCGCCTGCCGTTGAACCTCACCGTCGGCGGCGGCGCGCGCTACGCGGGCGAGCTGCATCGCGGCACCGATGGTGCGATCGGCACCCCGACCTTCACCGAGTCGTACTGGGTGTTCGATGCGATGGCCAGCTATCCGGTCAACAAGCACTTCGATCTGCAGCTGAATCTGTACAACCTGTTCGACAAGGACTACGTCGCCTCGATCAACAAGAGCGGTTACCGTTACATCCCCGGCGTGTCGCGCTCGGCGATGCTGACTGCCAACTTCAGCTTCTGAC
>DASRUB010000300.1:0-2773 GCA_035655635.1 Rhodanobacter sp.
TTCCTCTGACTGTTGGCGATGAACATGTGATGGGCGAGCAGAAAATCCACGCCAAGCAACATGTCGGTGTTGCCGTCGCCCATGCTTCCGTCAATGACCTGCATCTGGCTGTGCTGGATGGTTTCCGTGCCGACCGAGAACGACTCGATGGGTACCGTCCATGTCTTCAACGATTTGGCGCCAACGCGGAAACTGCGGCGACCCGTCTTGACATCCGGCCCATCAAGGTCGATGCCTATGCGCTCGGCGGCGCGACGGCTGAGCACGGTGGCAAAAGCTCCCGAATCGAGCAGCGCCCGCACCTTCCTGCCGTTTATCGTCACCGTGAGAAAAGTGCGCCGGTCGTTCCGGTTTTCGGCCGGCTCGATATCGGCGACGTTGTAATTGCCATCCTTGGTCCAGTACGCCATTGCCAGTTTCTTGCAGTGGTCCGGCTTGAACAGGGTCAACTTGCCGTGGGCCAGATCGACTTCCAGATCGGCAACATCGAGCAGGTTGGCGCCGAGCAGGCCATGGCCGATGTCCGTGCCACCCACGATGAAACCGATATTCTTCAGCGTCGTATCGAGGATGCCGAATGCCTTGACCTCGGCAAATTCGACACTCGCAGCGCCGCCAACACCACTCATGCGAAGACCAAACGGCGCAGCTCGCAGCTTGAGCCCCAGCGACAACGCGTTGGCACGCGACATGAAATTGAAGACCGCCCCGGTATCGAGGACGAAGCGCGTATCGTTCCCATTGATCTTCACCATGGTCGTGGCCCGGCCGCCGAGCATTTCCACCGGCAGCGTGCCGTATTTCATCAACTGGCAGCCGCCGGCCCAGGCCTGGGTCGCGAGCAAGGCGCTGATGACCAGGCAGCCCAGACGCAACATCTTCATCGCCATCGCCCTTTTGCATGCAGAGGCCCCAGAATGCGGGTCCAGCTATCGAACGCCGCCTTGTATAAGCGCGTTGGGCATCATGGCGAAAATTTCGGCGGGGCTCAAGGAGTGACTTGGCGGTGAAGGGTGGATGGCAAAGCGTGGATTGCAAAGCATGGTGTCGGGTGGTGGCTCTGGCGGGGAAAGTGCTGGTGTTACCACTATCTTGCAGCAGGTAGGTGGCTCTGACCCGGATAGCCCCGTTAATTACCTCCGTCCCCTTATGCCATCCCCTTATGCCTGACGGTCTCACGTCTCCGCGCTGCGCTACGAGACGGCCATGCTGTCGGTGAGGTGTGAGCGCGCGAGCGTTTAAGTGACTCCGACCCGAATGGTACTTTCCAAATGGCTCTGACCCGGTTCCGGCGGGCGTGTAGGTTCAGCGCTGGCCTGGTGTGTGGGCCACCACGAAACTGCGCAACACCTCGTTGATCCGCGTCTGGTAACCCTTGCCGCCTTCCTTGAAGTAATCGAGCACGTCCTGGTCGATCCGCAAGGTCACCTGCGCCTTCGGCTCGATCCGCGCCGGACGATGCTTTGCCCAAAACTCGGCCGACATCGCCGGGATGTCGCCGTAGTCGATGTCGGCATCCGGCTTGTCCGCCACCGTTTGCAGGCGGTGGCGCTGAGAGGCGGTCAGCGGTAGGGGATGTTTGGGATCAAGCTTGAATTTCACGGTAGTACGCTCGCTCGTAGGCATTGGCCTTGCGGGCCGAGATGATGCGGATGATGTTTCCATCGGCACCGCGCAATGTGTAGGCAACGATCAGCAACGCTGAGCCCGCCCGACCCAACGTCAACCATCGGACCTCGCCGTAGTCCTCGCGGTCATCGACCATGTCGACACGTCCGCCATCCAGAAACACATGGGCCGCATCTTCAAAAAGGCGATGCCATGCTTGCGCAGGTTTGAAGCCGCCTTCGCATCGTCCCACTCGAAGTCCATATCCCTGGATTCCAGATTACGTAGTTACGAACTGTAGTTACATAAAACGCGGCTGTCAAAGTGGGGTCGGAGGCAATGACGCACTCAACGCTGCCTCGACACCGTCCCACTCACGTCAGTTCTTACACCTTCTCATCACAACAGCCTATGTCAGAGTTGGCAGGGCGTTGCACGTGGAGTTTGAGACCGCTCTTCCTTCAGAAGCCATACGCACAACATCGGCCCCAAAGCGCCGTTAAAGCGCTGCTCGCAGCGTAATTCTGAATCCGCGCAATCGATCCGCCAGCTGGGACGGGTACAAGGTACCGGGGCAACACCAATGACGAATGGAAATGACGGGGCGAGGACGCGGGTCGGCGTCTCCGAGGGCACCAACAACACTGCGCGCAAGCAGGCGGAAGAGTTGGGGCTCCAGACGGGGGCCCTGCAGAACGCGATTTTCAACAGCGCCAACTTCTCCAGCATCGCCACTGACGCGAAGGGCGTCATTCAGATCTTCAACGTCGGCGCTGAGCGGATGCTGGGTTACGCGGCCGCCGACGTGATGAACAAGATCACGCCCGCCGACATTTCCGATCCGCAAGAACTGATCGCACGCGCCACGGCGCTGAGCGTCGAACTCGGAACCACGATCACGCCGGGCTTCGAGGCGCTGGTCTTCAAGGCCTCGCGCGGGATCGAGGACATCTACGAACTGACCTATATCCGCAAGGATGGGAGCCGCTTCCCGGCGGTGGTGTCCGTCACCGCACTGCGCGACGCGCAGGACGCCATCATCGGCTATCTGCTGATCGGCACCGAGCTCAAGGCGGGGGCCCTGCAGAGCGCGATTTTCAACAGCGCCAACTTTTCGAGCATCGCCACCGATGCGAAGGGTGACATCCAGATCTTCAACGTCGGC
>DASRUB010000301.1:0-21056 GCA_035655635.1 Rhodanobacter sp.
GTGCCGGTCAGTATCCTTGCCGGCTCCGCAACCATGCGGAAAAACCCCGGAGAGATGCCCGAGTGGCCGAAGGGGCTCCCCTGCTAAGGGAGTATCGGGCTAAACACCTGATCGAGGGTTCGAATCCCTCTCTCTCCGCCAATGAAGTGATGTAAGTTGTTGATTTTACGCAACTTACTTGTAAGACAAGGCGGCTGGTATGCCATTGGGTATGCCAGCCGTCGTTGTTTCTGGTTCTGTCTCGTTGAGCGTTATTGGACCCACATCAGTAATACTGCCGGACATAGCCGAACGCTTTCTCGAACAGCTCCTCATCCGCGTGCAGCTTGTACTTGAAGAGCGCCTTGCGCAGCGCCTTCTTTACCTCACGCTCGCCCGCCTGGGTGCCTTGCCATCCCGGGAAGCGGACTAGGCGCACGATCTCGTCGATGTCTGCCACCACGCGCTCCACCATGATCGGCGTCTCGGCCGTCTTGACCTCGTTGAACAGTTCGCTCAGCGCCGCCTTGCCGCGGTCCTCGTCCTCTTCGGGCGGAACTTCCTTCTCGGCCTGCAAGGTTTCCTTGGCGATCTGCAGCAATTGCTTCAGAAACTCGACGCTGTTGATCTGGCCGGACTCGAAGCGGTCTTTCAGTGCATCGAGCCGTTCCGACAGCTGCTTGAACTTGGGATTGCCACCATGGCCGCGTAGCCGGCGCTTGAGCTTGATTTCGATCTCCCTGGCCTTCTTCGGGTCAGGGTTCGAAAGCACCGCCTCCAGCAGGTCTGCATCCAGCACTAGGGTGGCGGTGCGCGGATCGTCGCTTGATGGCGTGGATGCCTACCGAGGCCGATCGCTCGCCTAACGCTAGATGGGTTCGAGAGTGGGCAGCACGTCGGCGAATGCTTGGTGCAGTTCCGGCAGGGATTCAGTAACCGCCACGTCTTCGGCTAGCGCCGCCAGGAGCAGGAGCGTGAGCATTGAAAGGGCGTTTGTGTTCTTGGTGACGTCCAGCAGCAGCGCAACCGGATAGCCATCGCGCTGGCGGGCAAACGGATGAATGCCGCCATGGATGAATGAATTCAAACCATCGCCCAGGCGGCTTCGGGCTCACGCCAACAAGGCCGACGCCCCGGGAGGGCCGGCACGCTCCAGCGCCTCGAGCATCTGCGGAACTCCGGGCAACTTCTTCGCGGCTTGCTGGCTGTCGAGGGACAGCGGAGCCAGCAGGCGCGACAGCTCACCTTTGGACGCGGCATGCGCTGCCCATACCGCGCGCACCAGGGATTCGTACTGGGGGCGGACCAAGGTAATTGCCGAGGCGGGGAAGGAGACCAACACGTCCCGTGCGGCCGCGCCGTGGTCGAGCGACACGGCGCAAAGGCCGACGACAGCTCGTGCGTGTGGTGCGTCAGGAACTGTGGAAGATTCCCATGCGCCGCGGATGGCCGCATCGAGCTCAGCTGAACGGGTCAGCGCAGTGGTCAGCCGTTGTAAGGCGTGGTCCTCGTACAAAGTCACCAACCCTTGGAGGGATGGCGCCATCTTAAGTCAGGCTTGGCTAGATGTGAGCCTGGCTCGCCGAACGTGCGACGTGACGGGGCGGTTGTAGGGGGGACTCTTGCCCGTAATCGCTCATCCGCTCCACACAACTTGTTTGTGCTTAGCATGGGCTCCAAACAGCAGCGTCGGCGTTCATTTGCGTAGCGTCTGCTATCCGGAATTATAGGTCGCACAGTCATCGCAAACGCGTGCCGCAAAGCGGCCGTTCAAAATCGCTGAGCATCGCCGACCGGGACTGGCGTTTCACGTTTGGTGCGAACGCCTGCGTCAAGCGGGGGGCGTTCGTCTTGAGCGATGTGTTGGAAGGCGCGACGCAGATTAGAGTCAGAATCAAGCCACTCATCCCCGACTGTAGACTCCCTCTCGCTGGGTGCAGCATGAATTCGGTATCTAATTGCCGCAGCCCGGGATCGCAAATACTAAGTATGTTTCGACAGCCGGCACCGTGCCAGCGCATCCTTCAGCTCGATCCGCGAAATCGTCCCCCGGTGGTAATCGGTCAACCAAATCGCGCCAAAGCCAACACCGAGCGAATCGCCTCCGGGTCCTTTCCATTGGCACAGAAGTTTGTTGCTGGCGGCATCAACGACGGAGAGTGGAGTCTTCGCCACCGTCGTCCAAATCATTCCTTCGTAGAAGGCGATATCGCCGCCTGAGTCAGGTGTTCCCAGAGAGATGCTGCTTGTTGCTTTCGTGCGGGTGTCCACGCGGGTCAGGGTTCCGTCGCCCTGGTCGAGTGTCCATACGGCACCATCGCCGTCGGTAAGGAAGTGTGGGCCTGGTCCCGTGGTGACGGTGGCGATTTTCGAGCCGGTGGTAGCGTCGATACTGGTCATCTCCGACCCGTCGGCGCGTGTCACCCAGATCTGGCCATCGCTGAACCGGGGATTGTAGGAACCGGGAGGCACGTGGACTTTTTGGCGGATTGCGCCGGTGAAAGGGTCGATGCGCACGAGCGTGCCGTTTTTGTCGATGACCAGCCAAACGCTGTCCGAGCTCGTCGCAACTCCGCCTTCGTTTTGGGCAGGGCCAACCTTGAAGACATCAGTGAGCGTGCCAGACTTGAGGTCGATCTTGGCCAACATCGGTTTTTTGCCGCATAGGGGAATCCAGAGACTGCCGAAGCCCGTTGCAAGCCCGGAGCAAGGCTCCCCGCCCAGCTTCACGGTGGCGGTGACGGTGTTGGTTTTCGGATCGATCCTGCTGACCGAATTTGGACCCGTGCTTCCGACCCAAAGTGCGTGGGGCGTCATCGCCACCCAGTCGGCGGTCTTGCCGAGGTGCGCGATCACGATCGGCTTGAGTTCGTCCATTGACCTCTGTATACCGTCGACTGCAAAGGCAGGAGCGGCGAAAGCGGCAAGCACGCAGCTGACAAAAATGGCTATCTTCGCGACGTTCAAACGCGCTGTTGCATGCATTGGATTCTCCGTTGGAAGGACGAATGACACCGTTTCAGTTCTTGCGTCGAACGTTGTTGCGGGACGTGGAAAACGGGTTGGCGCATTTTCTGGCAAAAGCCTTCTTGGCCGCATAGCGCCCAAGTTAAACCGGCTGCGGACTGCAGCAGTCGATGGTCGCGTCATTCTCCCCTTAGTCCGGTTCAATGCGTAGTTCGGGAGCGAGAGTGGCGGGTGGCCGATCCTTTGTCGCCGCGCCGCCTGCTTCCAATGGCGGACCGCAGCGCCGCCGTGTGTCTGAAACCAGCAAAGTGCTTGGCGCGTCTGGATAAACGTCGTTATACGTGCACACCAGTAGCAGTAATCGCCATGCCAGAGGCTCGGGCCAGTAGGCCCAGAGGGACGCAGCCATCGCGTCGGGTGTGCCCAGTCTAGTCCGGATGGTCCGCTCGAGCGGAAGGACTTCGCATTGGCGATTACAGACCGCCCGCTCTGCCGCAGTTGCTGGCCATCTGCGGATTGCAGTCTGCTGACCACTCCCGCCACGCAACTTGGCCAGCCGCGCGTCCGGGCTGACCTTCCTTGTGGCGGTCGCTTATCGGCCAGCTCCGGACGTTCGCGCGCGCTGTCGAGTTCCCCATTTGCCGCCGTTCGAGTGGCAGCGTGGAATCCATGGTTGTTCCGTTTCACCCGGAGAAATAACGCATCAGGGTGATACCGGTGCAGATGCAGCGGAAGCGGGCGGCTGCGAGACGGTGTCGTACTTCTTCACCAATGCCTGGAACGCGGGCTTGCCGCGCAGCGGCAGCCAGAACGGATTGACGCTGAGGTCGATGCAGACGACCGGCACGGACGCGCAGAGCTTCGGCAACTGCTCCAGCGCGGTGGCGTTGCGGCCCAGTGCCAAATACAACTCGATCAGGTCGACCGTGGAAATCGGATCGAGATCGGAACGATGGCGCAGCGCCTCCACCGCGGCCAGCGCCTGCGCGTGCAGTTTCGGGTCCAGCACGGATTGATAGGTCAGCCGGCCAGCCGCGACCAGTGCCTTGGCCAGCGGCGTGTCCGGTTGCACCATGTCGAACGCCTTCACCGCATCCTCGGGGCGGTGCAGCAGCGAATAGGTCAGCGCCAGCGACATGGCAGTGTCCGCGCTGTGCGGCGCCAGTTTCATCAAGGCCTGCAACGGTGGCAACGCCTGCGCGTACTCCCCGAGGTCCAGATAGGCAATCGCGAGGTCGTTCTGCGCGGTGGGGTTGCGGGGATCGAGTTGCACCGCTTCCAGATTCTGCGCCAGCGCTTGCGTGATCGGCAGTGCGGTGCCGTAAGCCACATGCGCGTCGGCGTTGCTGGGATCGAGCGCCAGCGCGCGCTGATATTCGGCCTTGGCCTGGGCGGTCTTGCCTTCCGTTGCATCGGCATTGCCGAGCACGAGCAGCGCTGTCACGTTGCGGGAGTCCAGCGCCAGCGCCCGGTTCGCCTCTGCTCGGATCTTGGGCAGCGCATCCTTGAGCGACAGGGTGGATAATGCGGTCAGGTCCAACCACGCGCCCGCCAGCCCGGCGTGGGCGTCGGCATAACCAGGGTCGAGCGCGAGCGCCTGTTCGTACAGGGCGCGGGCCTGCTCGATCGGCGCGGCGGAGGCGGTTTCCATCAGCGCGCGTGCCTCGAGCACCAGGTCGTGCGCCTTGGGGTTCACCGTGGGCGCGGGTGCGAGGCTCGCGAGTTTTACCTTGAGTGCGCCCGCGATCGCCGCGGAAATCTTGTCCTGCACCTGGAACACGTTGGCGGCCGAATCGTCGTAGTGATCCGACCACAGCTGCTTGCCGCTGCGGGTGTCCACCAGTTCTGCGAGCACCCGGATCATGCCGCCCTCGCGCTGGATGCTGCCGTGCAGGAGGCTGGCGACATCGAGCGCCGCGCCGATCGCGTGCGGCGATTCACCGCTGTTGCGGTATTTCGATGCGGTGTCCCACGCGATCACCGTGAGCGCGGCGTTCTGGCCTAGCGCGTTGGTGAGTTCCTCGGTGATGCCGTCGCTGAAATACAGCTGCTTGGGATCGCCATTGAGATTGGTGAACGGCAGCACCGCCAGGGTGCCGGCTGGTGGGTTGAAGGGCTTGGGCGCAGAGGTTTGCACCTGCGCAGCCGTTGGTGCCTGGCGGCGCACGAAATAGCCCGACGCCAGCAGCGCCACCGCGACGAGCAGCACGCCGATGATCGCGAAGTCCAGCTTGCGCGAGGTGGAGTGCCGGCTGGGCGCATCCGTTACGACTTCGCTTTCGCGCTTGATGCCTTGCGGGGTGAATTCGTAGAACCACGCAAACGCGATCCAGAACGGAAAGCCGATCAGCGCCGCGATCAGGAACCAGCGCGTGACCCAGTCGGGCGCGCCAATCGATGGCCCCAGTTGCGAGATGCCTTGCGCCAGCGCCCACACGGCGCCGGCATATAGCGCTCCCGCGCGCAGCACATTGCGCCGCTTGAGTTCCTGGAACAGCGAGAAGTCGGCCACGATTGCCCCTTGCAGCAAGGACACCGCCTGATGGCATGCCGGTTGCTGTCGCATCTTAACGGTCGCGGGCGGAGCGTCGCAATGCAGCGAAGAGATGGCGCGGCGCGCGAACCCAGCCTCGGCGCAGCCATCCGTCACGCGACAACGTGGTCCGAGAGAAGATCGGTGATATCGCGATACCGACGTGCACTGGAACTGGCCATCCCGGAAGCGGCCCTTCGCCGCCGACAGCAACGTGTCGGAGAGCGACCGTCGAGCAATACTTGCCCGACGACGAATCGACGAACGGCGATCAACGGGCGCTGACCGGCCGTTGCAGCCGTTGGATGCGAAGCTGATCAGTGTGCCTGCGACCCGGTCACAGACGGTCGGTTCAGGTGATCAAGTTCAGCGGTGTGCGCAGTTTTCGCGTAATGGCTGATTCGGAAGACTCTCCCCCGGCTCGCTCACCGATTCGCGGCACACCTACCGATCCCCCTGAGCATAGCCACCCACTGGCGAAGTCGAAGGGCAATCCGCGCAGAGGCTTCGACTCTGCGCCTTCGGCACTACGCTCAGCCCGAACGGTGGCCGGGAGATCGACTTTCGGGAACAAGGCGGATTCGACCTCGAGGGTGAGCCGATGCTTTGGGTCGGGCGCATCGAGTCACTGCACGGCTTGTTTCAGCCGATTGTCAGCCCGCGCAACTCGACGTCATCACCGTCCACCCGCAGCACCGACCCCTGCTCATACCAATCCCCCAGCACAACGCGCTCTGCGGGTTTCCCGTCCAGCTCGAACCGGTGCACCGCCGGCCGATGCGTATGCCCATGGATCAGCCTGGTCACGCCAACCTTGCGCATCGTGTCGACCACGGCATCGGCATTGACGTCCATGATGCTTTCCTTCGTGCTGCCGGTATGCGCCTTGCTGTCCTCGCGGGCTTTCGCGGCAAAGGCGCGGCGCGCTTCCAGTGGCATGGCCAGAATCTGCGCCTGCCACTCCGGCGTGCGGACCTGGCGGCGCACGGCCTGGTAGGCGACGTCGTCGGTGCACAGCACGTCGCCGTGCATCAGCAGGGTGGGGCGGCCATCGATGTCGTGCACGACGCCGTCGTCGAGCAGGGTGAAGCCGGCGCGTTCGGCGAAGCGCTGGCCCAGCAGGAAGTCGCGGTTGCCGACCATGAAGTACACCGGCACGCCGGCGTCGCGCACGGCGCGGGTGGCGGTGGCGATGCGTTGCGGCAGTTCGGCATCGTCATCGTCGCCGATCCAGGCTTCGACCAGGTCGCCGAGTATGTACAGCGCATCCGCCTGACGGACTTCATCGCCTGCCAGATAACGTTCGAACAGCGCGGTGATGTGTGGCCGGGCGGGGTCCAGGTGCAGGTCGGCGATGAGCAGCGCAGGCATGCCGCACTCAGCCCGTGGCGGCGTGCTTGGCGGGCTTCCTTTCCGGCTTGCCCGCAGCGGGTTTGACGGGCTTTGGCTTGGGCGGCGTGGCGGCGCTGCCGGCGGAGGCGGGTGCTTCCTCGTTGAGGATGCGGGCGCTTTCGATCACCACCAGCGGGTCGGGCACGTCGCCGGCAAATGGACCCAGCGCACGCGTGGGCAGTGCGGCGATCTTGTCGAGCACGTCCATGCCCTTGATCACCTTGCCGAATACCGCGAAGCCCCAGGTGAGGCCGCTCTGGTTGCCGACGAAATCAAGTCGACGGTTGTCGATCAGGTTGAAGAAGAATTGTGCGGTGCCGGAATTCGGGTCGACGCCGCGCGCGACGGCGACCGTGCCGCGCAGGTTCGACAGGCCGTTGTCTGCCTCGCTGGGGATCGCCGGTCGGGTGCGCTTGGGCTGCAGCTCACGGGTGTACAGGCCGCCCTGCACCAGATAGCCGGGGATCACCCGGTGCAGCACGGTGCCGTCGTAGAAACCGTCGCGCACGTATTGCAGGAAATTGGCCACGCTTTTGGGCGCCTTGTCCGGGTACAGCTCCAGCGTGAGGTCGCCCTCGGAGGTATGCAGCAGCACCTGCGGTTCGGCGGCGACGGGCGTCGAATCGTTGCTGGCGGGCTTGGCGGTTTGTGCCGCCACGCCTGGCGGCAGGATCAGCAATGCGGCGACGAGCAGGTATTTCAACATGGGCATGAGGCAATCCGGATGTGTGCGCATGATACGCGGCAACGCGATGGACAGGCGCGATCGACAGGGCGCGAGCGAAAGGATTTTCCCGGCGGGCGTCATCACTTGCTGGAGATATCCAGTTTCACGCCCAGGTCACCCATGGGTGATTGCTCCTGCTTGAGGTCGGCTTCGGTGAGCGGATGCTGATCGAACCAGGCGACGGGAATTTTCAGGCGCAGCGATTTGCTGCTGGCGGAAAGCTGCATCTGCGGCAACGACTCGGCGCGGCGGGCACGTCGGAACAGCACGGCCAGACGCAACAGCGCGGTAATTTGCCGCGCGAGCGCACGATAGCGTAGCGGCAAGGCGCTGACGATGGACTTGTCCGGCTTGCGCCGATGCAGTTCCACCACGGCGGCCAGCAGTTCCTGTTCCTGGCGCGAGAAGCCGGCCAGGTCGGCGTGACGCAGGATGTAGGCACCGTGACGGTGGTGCTGGCTATGCGCAATGGTCAGGCCGATTTCGTGCACGCGCGCTGCCCAGGACAACCATTCGCGTGCGTCGGCATCGAGCTTCCAGGTGCGCGCCACCTGGTCGAACAACATCAGCGCGGTCGACTCGACGCGCCGCGCCTGCGCGCGATCGACGCCGTAGCGCGTGGCGAGCGCGTCGATGCTGGCCGTGCGCGGATCGCTGCCGCCGGCGCGGCCGAGCAGATCCCACAGCAGGCCTTCGCGCATCGAGCTTTCGCACACCCGCAACCGCTCGATGCCGAGCGCGGCAAACGCGGCCTCCATGATCACCACACCACCAGCGAGCACCGGAGCGCGCTCGGCCGCCAGGCCCGGCAGCTTCAGGGTGCCGATCTGGCCCTGCTCGATCAGTGCATCGCGCAGCGCGGCAAGCGCCGCCGGCGTGATGCCGTCGTCGCAGAATTCCATCGCCTGTACCACCGAGCCGATCGACTTGGCGGTGCCGGACGAACCGTAGGCGTCCTGCCAGCCCGATTCGCGGAAGTCCTCGGCAAACTGCTGCAGCAGTACGCCGATTTCGCTGGTGGCGTGCTGCCAGCGCTTGCGGGTCAGCCTGCCGCCGGGGAAGAATCGCAGCGTCGAGGCGATGCAGCCGGCCTGCACGCTCTCGGTGTGCAATGGCGCCAGACCGCGGCCGATGATGAACTCGGTGCTGCCGCCGCCGATGTCGATCACCAACCGTGGTTCGCGCGACGCGGGCAGATCATGGGCGGCGCCAAGGAAGATCAGGCGACCTTCCTCGCGGCCGGACACCACCTCGACCGGATGGCCGAGGGCAGCCTCGGCGGCGCTCAGGAACGTTTGTGGCGAGGCCAGCCGGCGCACCGTATTGGTGGCCACGGCGCGTACCCGCATGGACGGCAGTCCGGCGATGCGCTGGCCGAAGCGCGCCAGGCAGGCCAGCGCCCGGCTGCGGCGCTCGGCATCGAGACTGCCATCGGCATGCAGGCCGGCGGCCATCCGCACGGTGTCGCGCAAGCGGTCGATCACGCGCGGTTCGCCGTGTTCCATCCGCGCGACCACCATGTGGAAACTGTTTGAACCCATGTCCACGGCAGCCATCAGCTCGCCATCACGGATCGGGATCTGCTCGGTTGGGCTCACGCCGGGGCTCCCGCAGCGGCAAAGCGTGGATTCTCGCATGCGCGGCCGGGGCGGGTGCGGGCGACGAGCCTCATGAGCACAGCCTTTCCAGCAGGCCCTGCTGCGCGCTGTATGGCGGGTGGTCACCAGGCTCTGCGCGCACGTAGCGACCGTCGCTGTCGAGCAGCCAGGCGTGGGTATTGTCGGCCAGGCCGTTGGCGAGGGTTTCCTCGAACACACGTGCGGCCAGCTCGGGGTCGAGGATCGGGAACGCGATTTCGATCCGTCGCATCAGGTTGCGCTCCATCCAGTCCGCGCTGGCGCAGAAGAGCTCCTCCTCGCCGTTGTTGGCAAACCAGTACACGCGGCTGTGTTCGAGGAAGCGCCCCACGATGGAACGGACCCGGATACGCTCGGAAATACCGGGCAGACCGGGGCGCAAGGTGCAGGCTCCACGCACGATAAGGTCGATCTCCACCCCGGCCTGCGAGGCGCGATACAGTGCTTCGATGACGCGGGCGTCGTTGAGCGCATTCAGCTTGGCGACAAGGCGTGCGGGGCGACCGGCCAGGGCGTGCGCGGTCTCGCGTTCGATGCGCGCCAGGATCCCCGGATACAGCGTGAACGGCGAATGCAGCAAGCGCTTCAGTTCGATGATCGGCCCCAGCCCCGACAATTGCTGGAACACCTTGTGCAGGTCTTCGCCGATCTCCGGATCGGCCGTCATCAGGCCGATATCGGTGTACATGCGGCTGTTGGCCTGGTGGTAGTTGCCGGTGGACAGGTGCGCGTAGCGGCGCAGGGTGTTGCCCTCGCGGCGCACGATCAGCATCATCTTGGCGTGGGTCTTGTAGCCGACCACACCGTAGACGACCTGCACGCCCGCCTCTTGCAGGCGCGTGGCCAGGCGGATGTTGGCCTCCTCGTCGAAGCGCGCGCGCAGCTCGATCACCACGGTGACGTCCTTGCCCTGGCGCGCGGCCTCCACCAGCAGGTCGACCAGCGGCGTGTCCTCGCCGGCGCGATACAGGGTTTGCTTGATCGCCAGCACCTGCGGATCGGCGGTGGCCTGGCGCAGCAGGTCGATCACCGCCGCAAAGCTCTCGTACGGGTGATGCAGCAGTACGTCGCGCCGGCTGATCAGCTCGAATTTGCTGTGGGTGGCGTCGAGTGCGGGCGGCAGTTGCGGGGTGAACCGCGGGAACTTCAGCTCGGGACGGTCCAGCCAGTCATAGATCAGACTGGCGCGGATGATGTTGACCGGGCCATCGCAGCGGTAGACGTCGGCATCGTCGAGCTGGAAATTCTGCACCAGCATCGCGGTGATCGCCTGCGGGCAGTCGTTGGCGATCTCCAGCCGCACCGGGCGTGCATAGCCGCGCCCGACCAGCTCCTCGCTGAGCGCGAGCGCGAGGTTTTCCACCTCGGCCTCCTCGACGATCAGCTCGCTGTTGCGGGTGACCCGGAACTGGTACGAGCCGACCACCGTGAGGCCGGGAAACATCAGGTCGACAAAGGCTTGCAGCAGCTCCGCCAGAAACACGAAGTGATCGCCCCGCCCGCTGACCTCGGCCGGCACGCGAATGATTCGCGGCAGCGAGCGCGGCGCGCGTACCAGCGCCATGTGGCCTTCGTGGCCGAACGCGTCGCGGCCCTTGAGCACCACCGCGATGTTGAGCGTCTTGTTGAGGATGCGCGGGAATGGATGCACCGGATCGAGCCCCAAGGGGGACAGCACCGGCAGCACCTCATGCTCGAAATAGCCTTGCAACCAGCGGTGCTGGCGTGGAGTCCACTGCTTGCGGGTGAGGATGTGGATACGTTCCTGCTCGAGCTGCGGACGGATTTGCTCCTGCCAGGCGGCGTAGACCTCGGCGACCAGGTCCAGCACGCGGCTGCGGATTCGTGCCAGCAGTTCGCCCGAGGGGACACCGTCGGGCCCGGGAGCGGCCGAACCGTAGGCGTGGTGGTGCTTGAGCATGGCTACCCGCACCTCGAAGAACTCGTCGAGGTTGTTCGCCACGATGCTCAGGTAACGCACGCGCTCCAGCAGCGGCACATCGGTGTCGCTTGCCATGGCCAGCACGCGGAAATTGAACTCCAGCGCCGCCAGCTCCCGGCTGAGGTACAACTGCGGCGCGTCGAGGCCGACGTCGGGTGGCATGCGGGGAGAGGGTCTGGACATGCCTCATTCTGGCGCATGGCGTGCCCCAAATACATGGTGCGACGCCAACGTCGGTTCAGCGAACTCCGCCTTACCGGTTTGCTCACCAGAGATGGGCGGGCGCAGGATCGAGGCCGAAGCACAGGCGTTCGCTGCATGCTGCGTTCGCCTGCAACTGCCGCCCGTCGGGGTTGTCCGTGGTCTGGATCCTGCGCTTTTTCAATTCCATCAGCAGCGGCGTGAGTTCGGTGATGCGGGCCTGGATGCGGGCGCGTGCGTAGTAATCCAGGTCATCGCGCTTGAGCAGACGCTTGAGTTGCTCCATCGCGTCGAACGGCCGGCCCGAGTAGTAGCTGGCGTCGGCGTAGGCTTCGCCGGCGCGCACGCTGTCGCCGGCCGCATCGCTCGCCCGCGCGTAGGCACTGTAGATTTCCGGTTCACTGGCATCGTTCAGCATCGGCCGCAGCAAGCTCGCGGCAAGGCTGGCCTGGGTCTTGTCGGCAGCGGCGGTCAGTGCCTTGGCGTAGGCAAGTGCCACCGCACGATCGCGCGGTGATTGCGCGTTGAGCGCCTGGTAGATTGCCAGTGCGGAGTCGCGCTGGCCGGCCTGCAGCTCGGCGTCGGCCAATGCCAGTTTCAGGATCGGGTTGTCCGGCGCGCTGCGCAGCAGCGGCTGCAACTGGCCGATCGCCTGCGCGCCGCGGCCACTGCGGGTGAGCGCAAGCGCATAGCCATAATGGTTGGCGGAGGTGTCGAAATCGCGCCGGTCGTGCAGGTTGGAGCTGTAGTAAGCCGCCTCCCGGGTGGCGTCCCCGGCGAGTACCCGTACCCGTTCGCGCATCAACGCGTAGGTGTTGTCGGCAGCGCCGGCCTGGGCTGGCGCGATGAGCGTGACCGGATTCTTCACGAACGCGATCGGCGCGGTGGTCCGGGCCCATTGCTGGACATCCAGGTTGGCCGAAGGGCGCTGTTTCTGCGCCGCGATCAGCGCCCCGGCGCGCGCCTTGGCGTCGCTGATGCGCATGGTGGTCACCGGATGGGTTTGCAGCAGGGCCGGCACGTCCTGGCCGCCCGCGCCGGCACTGAGCACATCCTGCATGCGCTGGAAGAAATTGGCCATGGCATTGGGATCGAAACCGGCCCGCGCCAGGGTCTGGATGCCGACGCGATCGGCCTCGATCTCGTCCTTGCGCGTGAAGTTGATTGATTTTTGCGCAAGCAGGCCCTGGCCACCGGCAAGCACCGCCATCGGCGCATCGCCGCTATGGCTGCTGGCACCGGCCGCGATCGCGCCGAGCAGCACCAGCGCCATCAGCGGGGCGTCCTTCTTTGAGTCCTCGAATGCGCGCTGCAGGTGCTTCTGGGTGATATGGCCGATCTCGTGGGCGATCACGCTGGCCAGTTCGCTCTCGTTGCGAGTGATCGTGAACAGGCCGGAGTTGACCGCGATGTAGCCGCCGGGGGCGGCGAATGCGTTGATCTCCGGGTCCTTCGCGACAAAGAAGGTGAAGTGCTCCTTGGGCTTGTCGGAGCTGGCCGCCAGCCGATGGCCGAGGTCGTTGATGTAATCGTCGAGCAACGGGTCGTCGACCACCATGTCCAACGCACGCATCTGGCGCAGCATGGAGGCCCCGTAGTCTTGCGCTTCCTGCGGCGAGATCAGTGCTTCGGCCGAACTGCCCAGGTCGGGCAGGCGCACATCGTCCTGCGCCGCCGCAGTGCAGGCGAGGCTGGCAGTAATCAGCGCCGTCAACAGGCGCGCGGCGGGGCGTGGTGTCATGGCCATGGGTACGCGACAATAGCATTGTGACCGCAGGCGCGGGTGTCGGTTCCGCGGCTTGCGCTGGGTCTGGACTGCCCCCATTTAGCCAGCAGTTTCCGCTACTTCCGGAGTTTTTCGTGATGTCCAAGATCGAGGTCTATTCCACGGCAGTGTGTCCGTACTGCGTGGCCGCCAAGAACCTGCTCAAGGCCCGCGGGCTGGCGTGGACCGAGGTGCGCGTGGATACCGATCCGGAGCAGCGCGCCACGATGCTGGCGCGCAGCGGTGGCGCCCGCACGGTGCCGCAGATCTTCGTCAACGACCAGTATGTCGGTGGTTTCGAGGAGCTGGCGGCCGCCGATCGCAGCGGCAAGCTGGAACAGATGCTGGAGTCCGCCGCATGAGCGACAAGCTGGCCGAGTTCAGTGCTTTCCGGCAGCGCATGAACGAGCGCATCCTGGCCGAGGACAACCAGGTCGTCCGCCGCTTCTTCGCGCTGGACACGCAGACCTACAAGGCCGGCGCGCTCGACGTGAAGACCAAGGAGATGCTGGGGCTGGTGGCGTCGATGGTGCTGCGCTGCGACGACTGCATCAGCTATCACGTGGCCCAGTGCAAGCAGGCCGGGGTGCAGCGCGACGAGTTTTTCGAGGTGTTCAGCGTGGGATTGGTGGTGGGTGGTTCGATCGTGATTCCGCATTTGCGTCGGGCGGTGGACTTCCTGGACAAGCTGGAAACCGGCGAACCCACCACGCCGGAATGCGCCGACCACGCGTAGGAGCCCGCTCGCGGGCGATGCTCTTGCGTTCCCCGTTCCCCGTTCCCCGTTCCCCGAAGAGCATCGCCCGCCAGCGGGCTCCTACGAGTTTTCGCAATGCTCCGTGCGAGGATTTGCAACGGATTCCGCGGGGTGCCGGCTGTCCGGCAGCGGTCGCATGAGCGATAATGCGCGGTCTTGATGTGCGCCATTGCGCCGCGCATGCGATCAGCCCCCAAGGAGTTTCCCCATGAGCAAAACCATCGCCGTGATCCCGGGCGACGGCATCGGTCCGGAGATCATGACCGCCACGCTGCGCGTGCTCGACGCGCTGGATTGCGGCCTGGACTACGACTTCGTCGACGCCGGCATGGTCGCGCTGGACAAGCACGGCGATCTGTTGCCCAAGGCCACGCTGGACAAGATCGCCGAACACAAGATCGCTTTGAAAGGCCCGCTGACCACGCCGATCGGCGACGGCTTCACCTCGGTCAACGTGACCCTGCGCCGGCATTTCGATCTGTACGCAAACGTGCGCCCGGCGCTCAGTTTTCCGGGGACGAAATCGCGCTACGAGAACATCGACATCATCACCGTGCGCGAAAACACCGAGGGCGCGTACCGCTCCGAGGGCCAGACCCTGTCCGCCGACGGCGAGATCGCCGAGTCGGTCGCGCGCAATACCCGCAAGGGCAGCAGCCGGATCGTACGTTACGCGTTCGAGCTGGCGGTGAAGAAGGGTCGCAAGAAGATCACCGCCGTGCACAAGGCGAACATCCTGAAGACCAGCTCGGGCCTGTTCCTCAACGTGGCGCGCGAGATCGCCAGGGAATATCCGCAGATCGAGTTCAACGAGATGATCGTGGACAACACCTGCATGCAGCTGGTGATGCGCCCCGAGCAGTTCGACGTGATCGTCACCACCAACCTGTTCGGCGACATCCTGTCCGACCTGTGCGCTGGCCTGGTCGGCGGCCTCGGCCTGGCACCGGGCGACAACATCGGCGAGCATGCGGCGATCTTCGAAGCCGTGCACGGCTCGGCGCCGGACATCGCCGGCAAGGGCATCGCCAATCCATGCGCGTTGCTGCTGGCCGCGGCCGACATGCTCGACTACCTGGACATGGTGGCCAAGGGCGACCGGCTGCGCCAGGCGATCCGCGCCACCATGACCGTAGACCGGGACAGCGTCACACCGGACCTGGGCGGCAAGGGCAGCACCAGCAGCTTCGCCGATGCCATCGTGAAGCGCATCAAGGGCTGAGTTTCGATGGCGCTGGCATCACAAGAAAGCCGCGGCTTGCAACCGCGGCTTTCTTCATGGTGCCGGCGTTCGGTACCTGCCAACGTGGTCAACGCACGATCGGCCATGGCGCCAGGAAAATCACCCACAGCAACGCCAAGATGCCGACGTATTTGCCGGCCTTGTAGACCCTCTTGTGCCGACGCTTGAACTCCTTCCTCCACTGGTGCATTGCGCCCTTGCGCTGGCTGAGGGAGTACAGCTGGTTGATGAAACCGGTTTTCTCGGTGTCCTCGTTCGGCGAGGCGGTGATCTTGCCCATGAACGCACCGACGCGATGGTTGATCGCGCTCATCCAGCGCATGCGCAGCGGCCGTTCGACATCGGCAAACAGGATGACCCGGGTCTGGTCCGTCTTGTTTTCCACCCAATGCACGAAGGTCTCGTCGAACACCACGTCCTTGCCGTCACCCCAAGCATGTTCCTCGCCATCGACGAAGATGCGGCAGTCGCGCGAGTTTGGCGTGATCAGGCCCAGGTGATAGCGCAGCGAGCCAGCGAACGGGTCGCGATGCGGGTTGAGTTTGCTGTTAGGCGCCAACGTGGCGAACATCGCCGCCTTGATGCCGGGAATCGAATTCAGCAACGCCACCGTCTTCGGACACAGTGCCTGCGCCGAAGCCAGCGGCGCGCCGTACCACTTCAGGTAAAAGCGCTTCCAGCCCTGCTTGATGAAACTGTTGAAACTGGCGTCGTCGTTCTTCGTGGTACCGCGGATGTGGCCCTGGTCCGTCAGGTGCAGCGCCTCGTCGCGAATGGTCTCCCAGTTCGCCTGCAACAGATCCAGCTGCGGAAAGCCACGACGGTCGAGAATCGGCTTGGCGGGCACCGCCGAGAAGGCATACATCAGCAGGTTGTAGGGCGCAAAGATCGCCGAGTGGTCGACCAGTTGGCGATCGAAACGCAGCCGCACGCGCCCGCGCAGATGCACCAGCAGCACGCACAGCGCGAAGAAAATGAACAGCGCGAGCAGAATGAGGCGAGGGGCGAGGATCATGGGCAGGGACGGCGTGGAGAGATCAGGCTGCCATTGTATGCGGGTGGAGCGGTGTTCGGTGTTCGGTGTTCAGGCGACATGAAACAGAACGCCGAACACCGAAAACCAGCTCCTACATCATCTCCGCCGCGAAATCGGCCAATCGGGAACGTTCCCCGCGACGCAGCGTGATATGCGCAGAGTGTTCCCAGCTCTTGAAGCGATCCACCGCATAGGTGAGGCCGGAGGTGGTTTCGGTGAGGTAGGGCGTGTCGATCTGCTCGACGTTGCCGAGGCAGATGATCTTGGTGCCGGGTCCGGCGCGGGTGACCAGGGTTTTCATCTGTTTCGGGGTGAGGTTCTGCGCTTCGTCAATGATCAGGTAACGCGACAGGAAGGTGCGCCCGCGCATGAAGTTCAGCGAGCGGATCTTGATGCGCGAGGCGAGCAGGTCGTTGGTGGCCTGGCGACCCCAACTGCCGCCGTCCTCGGGATTGGCCAGCACTTCGAGGTTATCGGTCAGCGCGCCCATCCACGGCGTCATCTTTTCCTCCTCGGTGCCGGGCAGGAAGCCGATGTCCTCGCCGACCGACACGGTGGCGCGGGTCATGATGATCTCGCGATAGCGCTGCTGGTCCATCACCTGGGCCAGACCGGCGGCCAGCGCCAGCAGGGTCTTGCCGGTACCGGCGTTGCCGAGCAGGGTGACGAAGTCGATCTCCGGATCCATCAGTGCGTTGAGCGCGAAGTTCTGCTCGCGGTTGCGCGCGCCGATGCCCCACACGTGGTGGTTGGCGTGCGAGTGGTCATCCAGCAGCACCATCGTGGCGTGCTCGTCGTCCAGCCGCAGTACGCGCAGTTCGATCTCGTTCTCGCCGGGCAGGTACAGGCATTCGTTGGGGTGCCAGAGTTCGTCCTCGCGGCGATCCAGTTCGTAATAGGTGCGGCCGTGTTCGGTCCACGAGCGGACTTCCGGATGCAGGTCCCAGAAATCGGCAGGCAGCTCGGCCGCGCCGGTGTAGAGCAGGGCGAAATCATCCAGCGCGCGGTCGTTCTCGTAGTCTTCGGCGATCAGCCCGTTGATGCTGGCCTTGATCCGGAGGTTGATGTCCTTGGTCACCAGGATCACCGCGCGTTCGGGGTGCTGGTCGCGCAGTTCGATCACCGCCGCGAGGATCTGGTTGTCGGCCTTGGCGTGGCCGTTGCTGCTGGTGCGATGCTGGAAATACAGCCGGCCGCCGGAACCGCCGCGCTTGAGCTTGATGCCATGCGGGTTGGCCAGTTCCAGGCCTTCGCCGAGGTCGTGCTGCTTGCCCGCCTCGATCAGCTCGTTGAGGAAACGACTGACCTGGCGACCGTTGCGCGAGACTTCCGAGGCGCCTTTCTTTTTCTCGTCGAGTTCCTCCAGTACGGTCATCGGGATGAACACATCGTGTTCCTCGAAACGGAACAGCGAGGTCGGGTCGTGCAGCAGGACGTTGGTATCGAGAGCGTAGATGCGCTTGCTTCCGGTCATGCGGAAGGGACCTCACTGGTGGGTGGAAGGAGCGGATGGAGGAGGGTCATGCAGGGTCAGGCAATCGGAATGGCGTCGAGCACGGCCTGGGCGTGGCCCGGCACCTTCACCCCACGCCATTCGCGGGCAAGTTTGCCGTCCGGATCGATCAGGAACGTACTGCGCACGATGCCCTGGTGGTGTTTGCCGTAGAGCAACTTCTCGTGGATCACGTCGAAAGCCCGGCACCAGGTTTCATCCGGGTCGGATACCAGCGGGAAGGGAAGTTCCTGTTTGCTGGCGAAGTTCGCATGCGATTTCTGCGAGTCGCGCGAGACACCCACGATCTGCGCGTTGCGCTGGCGGAAGATCGGATAGAGGTCGCGGAAGTCCTTCGCTTCATTGGTGCAACCGGGGGTCGAGTCCTTCGGGTAGAAGTAGACCACGACCCATTGGCCTTTCAGGCTGGCCAGTTTCAATTCGCTGCCATCGCCGGTGCTGCCTTTCAGCGCGGGCGGTTTCTTGCCGATATCGGGCATGACGACTCCTGCACGACGAGGTGACGCCGTGACGTGAGGGTGGAATGGCTGGCTGGGCTTGCGCAGACACTGCCGTGACCACGGCGGCGTCTGGTGCGACCGGGATGATCGTGGTGAATCGGCGCACTGGCTGCAATGCAGCGGTCCTCCGGCAAGCTTACGGCCACAGACTAGCGCGGTTGACTTGATCGGGAACAGTCCTTGTCAGGACGGCGTTATCGCGCGATGCTCGGCGGATGGCTAGCAGCCTGTCGGACTTTGGTTGGCCGGTCTGCGAATCCGCCTGTGCGGTCCATATCCCTGCCGATTCTTGGTCCATAGCACCACTATGGACCGGCAAATCGTCAGAGATCTGTCCTCGCACAGACGAATCCTCGACTCGACCACCAAAGTCCGACAGGCTCCTGGGGCTCAGAATTTCACCGGATCCATGATCGCGTCGAGATTCAGGCCATCGCAAAGTTCGAGGAAGTCGTCCCGCAGCGCGGCGATGTGGATATCCGCCGGAATGCCGATGGTGAACTGGGCCTGGAACATTTCCGCGCCGGTCTGCATGGCGTGATAGCGGGTGGAGTTGAGCTGCTCCACGGTGATGTCGTGCTGACTGAAGAACTCCACGATCCTCGCCACGATGCCGGGACGGTCGGCGGCGACCACTTCCACCAGATAGGGCAACAGGTGCGCGCTGTTCGCACGCGCGCCGGTGCGGTAGTGCACCAGGTGCAGGCTCTCGTCGCGGGCCAGCTTGGCCAACGCCGTTTCCAGCTTGGCCAGCGCGTCCCAGGCGCCGCTGGCCAGCAGCATCAGCGAGACTTCGGTGCCGATCGTCGAGACGCGCGATTCAGAGAGATTGCAGCCGGCATCGGCAATGCGCCGGGCCAGTACCAGCAACGGCGACTTCCCTGCCGGCGTGAGTGCCTGGATCAGCAGATGGTTGTCGTTGCCCGCACGGCCGGCCGCGGGGGGAGCAGCGGAGGAAGGTTTCAAGAAAGTGCGCCTGTGGCATCGTCCCGCCCGATGCGGAAGCACCAGACTACTCCGTCGAAGCTTACTTGCCCGTCTTGCAAGCCGGCAAGTAACATGTGTGGCTTGCCTTGCAAGCAGGATCGGGTCGTGGACATTCGTGGAAGCATCTGTGCACTGGTCACTCCGTTTGCGGCCGACGGTGCGCTCGATCTGGGCGCATTCGGGCGCCTGCTCGAGTATCAGATCAAAGGCGGCACGCAGGCGCTGGTGGTGGCCGGCTCGACCGGCGAGGCACATATGCTTGAGCATGACGAGTTCGACCGTCTGCTGGCGTTTGCACTCGAGCAGGTGGCTGGCCGGGTGCCGGTGATTGCCGGCACCGGCGAGGCGGGCACGGCCAAGACCGTGGCGTTGACCCGTCGCGCGCGGACGCTGGGTGCCGACGCGGCGTTGGTGGTGACGCCTTGGTACGTGCGCCCCACGCAAGAGGGTCTGTTTCGACATTTCATGGCGGTCGCCGACGCCGCCGGCCTGCCGCTGCTGCTGTACAACGTGCCGGGGCGTACCGGCTGTGATCTGCTGCCGGACACGGTGGCAAGGTTGCGCGAGCATCCGGCGATCATCGGCATCAAGGAGGCACGCAGCGATCGCGAGCGAATTTTGGCGCTGGCGGAACTTGTGCGCGCGGATTTCGTCTATCTGTCCGGCGATGACGGCAGTGCCAGCGAGGCGATGCTGGCTGGCGCAGCCGGCACGGTGTCGGTGGTGGCCAACCTGGTGCCGCAGGCCTTCCGCGCCTTGTGTGACGCGGCGACCGGCGGTGACCGGGCAGCGGCGAAACGGTGTCATGCGGCTCTGGAGCCGCTGTTGCGGGCGCTGGATTGCGCGCCGAACCCGATCCCGGTCAAGGCGGGCTTGCCGCCACTGGGCTTGGGCCTGGCGTTGCCGCGTTTGCCGCTGGTGGAACTGAACGATGGCGCGGAACGCGCCCGATTGCACCAGGCGCTGTCCAGTCTGGCATGCTTGGCGACTGCGGCCGGTTGAAGACGGCCTGACTCATTCTCACGGAACTTGACTCAATGAAGAAAACCTCACTCCTCGTGGCCTTGCCGGCGCTGGCACTTTCCGGCCTGCTCCTCACTGGCTGCGGCATGTTTCGTTCGCACAAGGCTTGGGAGAAAGCCCAGCAGGAGGCGCCGCTGGAGATTCCGCCGAGCCTCGATCGCCCCTCCACCAGCGATGCGTTGGTGATACCGCCGCCGGGCGCCAACCAGCCGACGGCCAATGGCGCGACGGCCGCGCTGACGGGCGTTCCCGGTCAGGCCGGGCAGGTTTCCGATGCTTTCGTGCACTCCGGCAGTGTCGACAGCGTCTACCAGCAGGTAGGCCAGGCGCTGGCCGGTGGCAGCCTGGGGCAGGTGGTCAGCCACGACGATGCCGCCCACGCCTACGTGATCAGCGTCACCGGTGCTGCAGTCAAGTCGAAGAAGCGCGGCTTCTTCGGTCGACTGTTCGGCCACAAGGGTGATGCCGCAAGCACCAGCGGTGGTGGCGCGCACCAGGTGCAGATCAGCGTCGGCAACCGTGGTGCCGATACCAGCGAAATCCGTGCCCAGAGCGACTCGCTGACTGCGGTGGCCAGCGTGATCGACGCCTTGAAATCGAAACTGGGCAAATAACCGGTACTCGCCCGGCGCAGCGCGCGCTGAAAATGGAAATGCCGCCTGCGAGGCGGCATTTCTACGTTGGCAGGTGCCGGCAAATCAGCGCTGCAGCATGTCGAGCTTGCCTGGCTTGCCTTCCCAGTCCCTGGCGTCGGCCGGGGCATCCTTGCGTTCGGTGATCACCGGCCAGCCCTTGGCCAGTTCCGCATTCAGCGCGACCAGCGCCTCCTGACCTGCCGGCACGTCGTCTTCGGG
>DASRUB010000302.1:0-13141 GCA_035655635.1 Rhodanobacter sp.
GCGGGAGGCGGCGATGTACTTGGTGAAGGTGTAGGTCTTGCCCTTCTGCACGCTGACAGTGAGGTTCAGTGACAGCTTGGTGGGGCCCTTCTCCAGAGTCGCTGCATCGACCTTGATGCCTGCGGGGAGGCCGATGGCTGCGACTTCGGCCATCTGCAGGCCCTGTTCGGCCTGGCCGTCCAGCCACAGCAGAAGCCGTTTTGCGTCGCCGTCGCTGGCCAGGATGCGGGTATGGCCGGGGTACCAGACCGCCGCGCGATCCGGCGTGGGTACCGGCTTGTTCTGCAGGTTCTGGCCGCTGGCGATCACCGCGTTGATCATCTCGTCGCCGCTCATGCTGGCGATCGGGAAGCGCGGCTGGTGTTCCGACCAAAGCCTGATCGGGAAGGTCAGCTGCACCTTGCCGTCGAACTGTGGGGTGATCGTGAGCCGGGTGGCGGCCAGGTGCGGGTCGGCCTGGCTGACGAAGGTGGTCACCTGCACGTCGGTCGACTTGTTGGCGTAAGCGAAGCGGTAGCGCGTCGACAGCGTGCCGTCGTGCATGTTCAGCGTCTGCGTGTAACCGGCGAAGATCTTCGGATCCAGCCGGATCGCATTGAGCCAGCCGCCGCCGGGGTTGTAATCGATTTCGCTCCAGCCGGGGACCGCGGCGGGACGCGAGATGTCGCCCTTGGCGTAGTCCATGAACGCGACCATGTATCCCATGCTCGGTTCGGTGCCGCGCGGCGAGGTCATCGTCGAGAAATAGCCATTCGCCAGATAGCTTGGGAAATAGCTGCCGAAGTTGGCGGCGGTGCCGGTCAGCAAGAAGCTGGGGTCGGTCTGGCCGAGCGCAGGCAGGAATGCGCCGGTGGCGAGCAGGCACAGGCAGATGGACAGGGCATGGTGGATTTTCATGCTGGCTCCGAGCGTGGCAAGGCGTGTCCGTGCGGGATCGCGTCCTATTTGGCCGTGAGGCGGATGTTGACCGGGATGGCTGCGCCCTCGCGATCGGTCTCGCGCTTGAACAGGAACAGCGAAACCAGCAGCAGCGTCATCGGGATCAACGAAAAGTAGAAGGCGTGGATGCCGTCGAAGCGGGCGAACACGATCGCCGTGATCCGTGAACCAAACGTGCCGCCGAGCGCCGAGAAGATCACGATCAGTCCGGTCATCGCGGCATGCGAGGGCTTGGGCAGTGAACTCAGCGCCACCGAATTGATCACCGGGTAGATCGGCGCCATCAACAGGCCGATCAGCGGAATCAGGTACGCGGCGACCGGCGCGTTGAACCAGCCGACATTGGCCCGGGCGACCACATTCTCGGCCAGTGGCAGGGTCACCAGCACCAACAGCCCCATGCCGAACACGCAGATGTTCAGCAGCACGTACCACGGCACTCGCCGCAGCACCTGACCGGCGAGCAGGCGGCCGATCGCGGTGGTACCGGCCAGGATAGTGGCCACCTGCACGCTCATGGCGTTGGGCAGCTTCAGTACTTCGTTGTTGAACGTAGGCAGCCAGGTGCCGAAGCTTTGTTCGATCAGCACGTACAGGAACGCCGAGATCAGGAACACATAGACCAGCGGGCGCAGGAACAGCTGCAGCATCTCCAGCAGCGAGCCGCGCATCGAATTGGTGTGCTCGTTATGCGCCGCCGATTCGTCCATCTGCGAGCCGGCCAGCAGCACGATCACCAGCACGCACATCCCGGCCAGCAGCCAGTAGACATTCAACCAGGATAGGTTGGCGGGCGCGGCGCTGTCGATGAAGGCGCTGAAAATCCAGCCACCGGCCAGCACGCCGACCATGAACAGGCCTTCGATGGTATTGGTCAGCCGGCCGTGCTCTGCCTTGTTGCTGGTCAGCAGCCCGATCGACGAGTACACCGCCACCTTGGTCAGTGCGAACGACACCCCGATGCAGGTAAACAGCAGCTCGGTGGTATGGAAACCGGGGTAGAGCGGCATCAACACGCAGGCGCAGCCAACGATCGCCAGCGCCAGGATCATCGCGCGGCGATAGCCCAGCAGGGGCAGGAAGGAGGCGACCAGCAGCGAGGTCACCGCAATCGTCAGATCCTTGAACAACTCGAGCAAACTCGCCTGGGGCTTGTCCACGCCGAAGCTGACGATTGCCTGCAGGATCACCGTGCCGACGCTGTTGAGCAGAATCGCGAACACCATGTAAATCAGCGCCAGCGCGACGATCATGCGGAATCGGTTCATGAGCCCCTGCTTCGTGGTGATCCCGCCCCAAAACGCAGCGGCGCGCATCGCGACGGGCTGCGATGCGCGATGCCGAGGCGCAACCGGATCGATGGTCGAGTCCGGAGTGTGCCGACAAATGGTATCGGTATCAAGTCATGGTAACGGTATCATGTGCGCACCAGGAGGCTGGGCCGCAGAAACGTTCGAGGCGAAAAGTTGGCTGCGCCGGGGCAGTTTTTCGACGATTCGCCGGCCCATAGTCGCTCTATGGGCCAAGAATCGGCGGATAGTGAACCAAGCAGGCGACTTTGCAGCCCGGACGGTTTGTGCGGCCCAGCCTCCTCGGGCGCACGCACGCGCGGGCGCGACCGGGTCGAGGTTGTCGTTGGATGCGGGCCCGACCCGGAGCGGCATGGACGCCCTCGGCGTAACTGGCCACACTGGGCTTGGCCGGACATGAGCCGGGGTCGCGAACAGGAGGGCGGGCATTGAGCCGGACAAGCAAGGAACAGGCGGGCAAGCTGCTTTCGGCTGGCCCGACGATGGCGGATCTGGCCAAGCTGGCCGGGCTGTCGAAAATTACAGTCTCGAGGGCGCTGGGCGACAGTCCGCTGGTGAATCCGGCGACGCGCGAACGGATCCGCGAACTGGCACAAAAGCACGGCTACAAGTTCAATATCAGCGCACGCAACCTGCGGCTTCGGCGCAGCCACACGGTGGCGGTGATCGTCGAGATGAAGCCGTCCAGTGACCGCACCATGTTCGACCCTTATCCGCTGGGCCTGCTCGGAGGGATTTCGCAGGAGCTGACGGCGGCCGGCTACGCCGTCTTGCTGACCACGCGCCATGGTGCCACTGCCGCCGCGGTGCAGGCGGCCGACGGGCTGATTCTGCTTGGCCAGGGGGTGCATCAGGATGCCGTGCACCGGTTTCACAAGCTGGGTGTGCCGATGGTGGTGTGGGGTGCGGGCCTGGAGGGCGATTCGCATGTGGTGGTCGGCAGCGACAACCGGTTGGGCGGATCAGTGGTGGCCAAGCACTTCATTCGGCTGGGGCGCCGACATCCGGTGTTCATCGGCAACCCCAGTCATCCGGAGATCCATGATCGCCTCGACGGGTTCGTGGCAGCGCTGGGTGTACGCGGCATCAAACCCCTGCTGATGCGACGCGACGAGTTCACGCCCGATTCCGGCACCGGCGCGGTGCACTCGTTGCATGCCCGCGGAGTGAATTTCGATGCGATCTTCGCCTGCAGCGACCTGCTGGCGATGGGGGCGATTCGCGGCATCCAGGAAGTGGGACGTTCCGTGCCTGGCGATGTCTCGGTCGTGGGTTACGACGACATGCCGCTGGGGGCAAGCTTTTTGCCAGCGCTCAGTTCGGTACACCAGGACTGGCAGGAGGGCGGCATCCTGCTGGCGCGCAAGGTGCTGGCCTTGATCCGGGGCGAGTCGGTGGCATCGGAGACCTTGCCCGTAAGCCTGGTGGTTCGCTCGACCTGATGGGTCCAGCGGTGGCTCGCCGCAACTCGGCAAATGCCGGGTTGGCATGGCCGGGCGCGGACATCATGCCGGACTTGGATCGTTGGGAAGGGCTGAATGGCCGCTTTTTTCGGTCGCCTGCCCGAGGCAAAGCGGTGGCCACGGCCTTTCCCGCCGGTAAATAACCGCCGAGCCGATCAAGCAGAATCCAGAACGACGGACATGTCCGGGATTTCCGCTCGGCGCCGGTGCAAGCCGCCTGATGTTATCGATAACTTGATATCGATAACAATTCGATGTTAGGTTTGCGCAAGGAGCGGCCTGGGTGGGTCGCCGGGGGCACGACAAAGCGTGCCAAGTGGAGGGGATGGTTGATCCGGATGCGTCCATCGGCAGGCGTCAAGATTCGCGCACGGCTGCGTGGGGCTGGCGTGCGAACCGCGGCAGGTCGCGCGCAAGGGTGCTGCTCATGAATGCAGACAACCCCGGTGCCCGGACCGGCTTTGCGCTGCACGAAAGTGCCTCGTCCGCAGGGTTCGACGCGCCCAATGGAGGGTTCGACGCAGCTGGGGCCGACGTTGGCCGCTGGCGGTTGATCCAGTCGACGTGGCAGCCGGAACATGCCGCCCGTAACGAGACCCTGTTCGCGCTGGCCAACGGATCGCTCGGTGTACGCGGTGGTTTCGAAGAATCCGCCAGTCCCACCCAGGCCAGCTTTCTCGCCGGCGCCTGGGAGCGGTCGCCGATCCATTACCACGAGCGCCACTTCGGATTTGCGCGAACCACGGATACCCGGGTACCGGTCGCCGAGGCAACCGTCATACGCATTCGCCTGGGAGAAGAACTCGTCGATCCCGCCGGGGGAAAAATCCTCGCGTTCCATCGGGTGCTCGACCTGCGCCAAGGGCGACTTGAGCGGCATGTGCGCTGGCGCACCGGGCAGGGCTACACCCTGGAGCTGGACACGGAGCGCGTCCTGCCGATCGCACAACCCGGCATGATGGCGATCCGCATGCGCTTGCGTTCGATCGACTACACCGGTCCGATCAGCTTCGAATCGGCGATCCTCGGCAACCTGGCCGCGGCGGCGCAGGGCGACGATCCACGCTTCGGTGCTGGCGATGGCTTGGCGATGCGGGTCGCGGGAGGCGTTGCGACGGAAGGGGATGCGTGGCTTGAGCAGCGCAGCGGCGAAAGCGCCATTGGCGTGGTCTGTCTGCAGCGTCACCAGGTCAGCGGGCTGGCATTTTCGGATGCGACGACAGAATCGGATCGTCTCAGCCAGACGTATTCCGGCCATATCCATGCCGGCGATGACGTAGCCATGGAAAAATTCGTCGCCTATGCGTGGAGCCAGCCGCAGCAGGAGATATCCGGTGAGGCCTTGCATGCGCGTGCCGACGCCATGCTCGAACGTCCCATTGAGGCTGGGTTCGATCTGCTGCTGCAGGAGCAGGCGCGGGATCTTGCCGCATTCTGGGCACGCACCAATCTTTCGATCGATGGCGACGGGGCGAGCGAGCAGGCACTCAGATTCAACCTGTTCCACGTATTCCAGTCGGCCGGGCGTGACGGGCTTGGCGGAATCGCGGCGAAGGGTTTGACCGGCGAAGGTTACGAAGGCCACGTGTTCTGGGATTCGGAGACCTTCGTGTTGCCAGCACTGGCACTGATCGATCCGGCACTGGTGAAACCGAGCCTGCTCTGGCGCGTGCGCACGCTCGATCGGGCACGCGCCCATGCCCGCGAGATGAACCATGCGCGCGGCGCGCTCTACCCATGGCGCACGATCGGCGGCGACGAGTGCTCGGCACACTATCCCAGCGGTTCGGCCCAGTACCATATCAACGCCGCGATCGCGTTCGCGATCAGGCTCTACGTCGATGCGAGCGAGGATCGTGCCTTTCTGGATGAGGGCGGCGCGGAACTCCTGGTCGAGACCGCACGGATCTGGTTGCAGGTGGGGCATTTCAATGCCCGCCGCGGCGGTGCGTTCTGCATCCACGATGTCACCGGCCCGGACGAATACACCGCGCTGGTCGACAACAACTATTACACCAACCGCATGGCGCAGGAGCATCTGCGTTATGCCCTCGAAGTGATGCGGGACCTGGCCGACCAGGCGCCGGAGTCGTTTACCGCGCTCAGCGAAAAACTGGAACTCTCCGGGCGGGAAATCGACGACTGGAAGCGTGCGGCGGACGCGATGTATCTGCCCTATGACGAGCGTCTCGGCATCGTCGCCCAGGACGATACCTTCCTGGACAAGCCGCGCTGGGATTTCGGCGGCACGCCGCAAGACCAGTACCCGCTGCTGATGCACCATCACCCGCTGACGCTGTATCGGCACCAGGTGTGCAAGCAGGCCGATGCACTGCTCGCGCTGGTGCTCGCCGGCAGCAACGTCGACCGCGCCACGCGGCGCCGCAGCTTCGACTATTACGAGGCAATCACGGTCCACGATTCAACCCTGTCCGCGTCGTCATTCGCCGTGCTTGCCGCCGATACGGGCGATGCGCAGAAGGCGCAGGAATACTTCATGGATGGCTTGCGCGTCGATCTCGACGACCGGCATGCGAACACCAGCCACGGTGCACACATGGCCGCGATGGCGGGGAGCTGGCTCGCGCTGACCTGGGGCTTCGGCGGATTGCGCGTCGAGGCCGGCTGCCTCCGTTTCGATCCGATGCTGCCGCCGGCATGGCGGAGCTATCGTTTCGGCGTGGTCTGGAAACGTCGCTGCATCACGATCATGGTCGACGCCGATGCGGCCCACTACACCCTGGCCGAAGGGGCGTCGCTGGATATCGCGCATGCCGGCCAGCCTGTACTGTTGCGTGAGGGCACCACGACCTCGTTGGCGCTGGTCGATCACACCGATCGCCCGGCGAGCGTGTCGCACGCCGGAGCCATCTTTCCGCGTCCCTTCCAGGCCATCGTGTTCGACCTCGATGGCGTGCTGGCCAACACGGCGCCGCTGCACCAGGCCGCCTGGCAGCAGCTCGCGCACGAACTCGACCTGCCCTGGCACGGGGACCTTGGCGAAAAGCTCAAGGGTGTCGATCGGGCCACCTCGCTCGACCTCGTCCTCGGCGAGGCCGATGGCAACTACACGCCTGCGCAGAAGCGGCAGCTCGCCGATCGAAAGAATGACTATTACCGCAAGGCCATCGAATCGCTTTCAGCCGCCGATCTGCTGCCGGGGGCGCTGGACGCGCTGCGGGCAGCGCGCAACGCCGGCCTGAAGATTGCGCTGGCCTCGGCCAGCCGCAGCGCGGGTGACCTCGTCGAGCGCATGGGGATTGGCGGGTTCTTTGATCACATCGTCGATGCGTCGACGGTAACCAGGGCAAAACCCGATCCGGAGATTTTCCAGTGTGCCGCCGCCGCACTGGGCGTCGATCCTGCCGACTGTCTCGGTATCGAAGACGCACAGGCCGGAGTAGCGGCGATCAAGTCTGCGGGCATGGCTGCCCTGGGTATCGGTGACGCCAGGATATTGAAGGACGCCGATGCCGTGTTGCCCGACCTGGCGTCGTTCAAGCTGGAGCATTTTGTCGTGTGGAGTTGAAAGTGGGTCCGTCAGCGGATCGGCTGTGGGCAAATCAAAACGTGCGCAACCTTGAAACAGAAACCGGTGTTCCTACACCGCCTTGAGGAGGGAGTACCATGAATCATCCTGAACTAGTCAGACTCGCACTGGTGACTGCGATCACCGCCGCGCTTCCGCAGATGGTCTGGGCGGCGGGCCCCAACGGACCTGCACCTGCGGCACAGGCCGACACCCAGACCAATACCCAGACCGACACGCAGGCCACCAGCACTCCGGCCGACAAGAGAGGGCCCAAGTCCGGCCTCAAGGACGTCAAGTCCCTGCAGGCCGTGGTGGTGACCGCCAACGCTGGCGGTGTGAAGAAAATCGATGCCAGCTACAACGTCGTCACTGCCGATCGTCAGCAAATCACGGATGCCAATCCGAAGAGCACTGCGGATCTGCTGAAAATCTCGCCCGGAATCTGGCCGGAATCCAGCGGCGGCCAGACCGGCGCCAATATCGAGATCGCCGGTTTTCCGGGCGGTGGCGATGCACCGTTCTTCACGATGATGGTCAACGGCACGCCACTGTACGGATTGCCGTCGCTGTCGTTCATGGACAGCAGCTCGCTGTTCCGCCTCGACGACACCATTGATCGCGTCGAGATCGTACAGGGTGGCCCGGGCGCGATCTTCGGGCCCGGCCAAATGGGCGCCACCGCCAACTTCATCCTGCGTCAGGGTACGGACGTACCCTCCGGTGACGTCGGCGTGACCTACGGCAATGAAGGCATGTATCGCGTGGACGGCTTCTTCGGCTTTCCCATCGCCAACAGCTGGTATGGCAGCATCGGTGGCTTTTATCGGCGATCCGATGGCGTGCGCGATCCACAGTTTCCATCGGATAACGGTGGTCAGTTGACCGCGACCGTGTCACACGACATGGACAATGGCAGTCTGCTGTTCTGGGCCCGGTCACTTGATGACAAGAACCAGTTCATCACTCCGACGGCGATCATCCAGGGTAACGGTTCCAACTACTCCAGCTTCCCCGGCATCGACGCGTTGACCGGCACCTACTACAGCAAGGCGATGCAACACGTGCAGGTACCAGGGCCCAACGGCAACATGATAAATGCCGATCTCGCCAACGGACGCGGTGGCAAGCTGAACTATTTTGGCGGCAGCTACACCGCCAAGTTTGGCGAATGGAGCGTGGACGACCACTTTGTGGTCGGCGGAGGACAGCTCAATACCAATGCGCTCTTTTCCGGCCCCAATCCCAAGCCGTTGAGCTACTACCTGTATGGCTGCAACATGGCTCAGCCCGCCGGCTTCTGTGACGCCAGCAACATGCCGGTCGATGGCGACACATTGAATTATCCCACCAGCTACAACGTGCAGGCCAACTATGTCGGTGGAGGCGCGGTCCCGCTGAACCAGAGCGTCATCCATCAGGGCTGGTGGTTCATCCAGAAGCAGTTGCATACATTCAACAACGACTTCCGCATCAGCAAGGAGATTTTCGACGGGAATACGCTGACTGCCGGGTTCTACTATGCGCGGTCGACCGACCGCGACAACTGGTCACTTGGCAACCAGATGTTGATGACCAACACCAACAATGCCAAGCCGATCACGTTGAGCTACATGCAGGGAGGCCAGACCTACTATGTGACCAATCCGCAGGGCTTTGTCGACTTCAGCGGCAACTACGACATCGCCGAAAACGGCGTGTCCGTGAACAAGGCGTTGTATCTGTCGGACTCCTGGAAGGTCGGCCCATGGCTGTTCGATGTTTCCGGTCGCGTGGAGAACCAGCACGCCACGCAAAACACCTGCAACACCACGGCGGTCGATCTGGACGGCAACGTATACACGCTTTACGACAGCGGCGTCCCGGTTTGCAATGGCACGTTTGATCACGAGGACTACAACAAGACCCATCCCTCGTTCACGGTCGGCGCGAACTACGAGCTGGCCAGCAACATGAGCGTTTACATCCGCGCCAACACCGGCGGTCATTTCGACGATTTCGACAACGGCATCCGCGGCGCCAAGGGCGATTTCGCGCCGATGGAGAAGATCCGCAACCTCGAAGGCGGCTTCAAGTACCAGTCGTCGCAGTTGTATGTCGATGCCAGTGTCTACCTGAGGAAATTCACCGGCTTGCAATATCAGGAAACCACCAACTCCGGTGTGCCGATCAGTGCGATCTCCAACTACGGTTCATCGACCAAGGGCCTGAACCTCAACACGACCTGGTCGCCCATCGAGAATCTGAAACTGGCCCTGGTAGGCAATTACATGGACGGCCATTACACGAACTACAACGGCTGCGCACCCTACACCGACATCAACGGCAATACGCAGTGCGTCGGCTTCGATGGCCAGCCGCTGCAACGTCAGCCGAAGATTCGCTACATGTTCACGCCGAGCTACCGGATCGTGACCAGTTGGGGTGACGTCACCGGATTTGTGACCTACACCCACATCGGTCAACGCTATGAAGACCAATCCGGCTTGCAGCCCCTGGGTCCGTACCACACGCTGGATGCGGGCATCGTCGCCAATGTCCAGCAAAACTGGCAGGTGACGTTGCGTGGCACCAACCTGACCAACGAGATTGGCCTGACCGAAGGCAACTCCCGCGTGTTCGGCGTCAATACGGGTATCGGCGGTGTGATCATGGCTCGCTCGATCGAGGGACGTGAGGTGAATGTGCAGGCCAAGTACTCGTTCTAGTGGTTCTGCATGCCCTTGCCATGTCGGCCGGGTGGCCCGGATCGTTCCCTCGACGATCCGGGCCGTTTTGCATGAGGCCCTGGCGCGTTACATTGGCTGCTTGATCGGGCATGCTTCACGACGTGACGCAAGCGGGTTTTGACCTGTTGTCCGAAATCAGGCGGCGAGCCATGTTGACGATGAACCGATCAGCAAGTGTCAACGGTCCATGGTCATGATCGCTGCCACCGTCATCGAATCCATGCGGCGTATCAGCGGCCTGCTGCAAGCGGGCAGGTTCACGGAGGCGCAGGCGCATCTGGAAACCATTGTTGCCGAACATCCCGATTTCGCCGAAGCGCAGCGACTGCTCGGCGGCACCTTGCTGGCGCTCGGCGATGCGTCTGGTGCCGAGAAGCTTTTGCGACAGGCGCTGGCGACTTCCTCCGACTGGACCCCGACCCTCGCGACCCTGGGAGAGATGCTGCTGGGTCAGGGCCACGTCGGCGAAGCCGAACCCCTGCTGCAGCGCGCCGCTACCGGTACGCCGCCGTCGCCACGGGCAGTGCTGGTGCTGGCCCGGTACTACAACGACACCGGACGTCCGGCGCAGGCTGTCGAGATGGCTGCACGTTATTGCGCTAGCGTTCACGCGGATCCGGAACTGGTTGGCCAGCATGTCAGCGCGCTGGCCGCGCTGGGACGCCAGGACGAAGCCGTCGCCTTCTACCGTCATGCCGCGATTGCCGCACCCGATCAAGCCGCTGCCGCCCAGGCGTTGGCGATGGCTCTGGACGCGGCGAATCAGCCGGCCGAGGCCGAACAGGTTACCCGTCAGGCATTGGCACACGGGCAGCCGAATGCGGCGCTGTACCTTACGCGCGCGCGCAGTTTGATTGCCTTGGGGGATTTTGAACGCGCGGAAGCAGCGCTGCGCGACGGCCTGCAGCTGGATCCACGTCAGTGTGAAGCGCAAAGCCATCTGGCCCGCCTGGTATGGATGCGCACGGGCGACTGCATGCAGGCCACCGCCACGCTGGATCACGCGCTGCACATCTTTGCCAACGACGACGCATTGTGGGCGGCCAAGGCCGCCATCCTGCAGGGCGCCGGCGATGCGCGTGGCGCTTATGCCTGCCTCGCGGCGCAGGCCGCACGGCCGCAGGTCGCGCCCGCCTTGCTGGTGCGCGCCGGTCTGGCGGCACTGGAGTTCGAGCCGTCGACGGCGCTGGCTCTGGCCGAACGCGCGCTGCGCGTTGTGCCAGTTGACACCGCCGCGCGCACCCTGCTGGTTGCAGCCCAGTTGGGAGTTGGCGACGCGCGCGACGCGCTGACTCATTGCGAAGCGCTGCTGGCGGGGGCACCGGACGACCAGTATCTGGTGGCCTTGCAGACCACCGCCTGGCGCCTGCTCGGCGACGAGCGTTATGCGCAGTTGTGCGATTACGCGGGATTGGTGCTGCCCACGCACCTGCAAGCGCCAGCCGGCTGGGACGACGTCGCCAGCTTTCTGGCTGACGTGAAACGCAGCCTTGCGCGTCTGCATGACAGGCAGCAGCATCCTTTGTTGTTTCAATCGCTGCGAAATGGCACCGAGACCACCGAGGACCTGGCACGCAGCACCGATCCGGTGATCCAGGCACTCTTCACGGCGTTCGCCGCACCCATCGCCCAGTACCTGGAGCACATCGGTCAGGGTGCCGACCCGTTGCGTCGGCGCAATCGCGGCACCTGGCGCTTCAATGGCAGTTGGTCGGTGCGGCTGCGCAGCAGCGGATTTCACGCCAATCACGTCCATCCGCGCGGCTGGATTTCCTCGGCGTGCTATATCGACCTGCCCGACAGCATGGTCGATACGCGCCGCGAGGACGGTGTGCTTGCCTTCGGTGAGCCCGGTATCGTGACTACGCCGGCGCTCTGCTCCGAGCACATGGTGCGCCCCGAAGTGGGCATGCTGGTGCTGTTTCCGTCGTACTTCTGGCATGGCACCGTGCCTTTTGCCGGCGCGCGGACGCGCCTGACCGTGGCGTTCGATGTGGTGCCGGATCAGCGGGTGCCATCGCATTCGGGCTAGATGGATGCGCTGTGCTCACGCCGTCACGGCATTGAACGACAGCGAAATCCGCGGCTCGTCGTTGTCGTGGGGCTCCACGAAATGTTCCAGCCAGCTGGGGAACAGCACCAGCAGACCCGCCGTGGGGGCGAGGTGGATGTCGCTGTAGCCGTTGGGTACGCTCCCGGTGACACGGCCATGGAGAACTCCGGGCCGCGGGTCGCGGAACACCAGTTTGCCGGAGCCGGCGGGCACGCTCAGATAGAAGCAGCCTGACAGCAGGCAACCTTGGTGCAGGTGCAGGAAATTGAAGCCGCCGCGGTCGTGCAGATTGATCCAGGACTGCAGCCGAAACGGGACGTCACCCAAGCCCATCTCGCCCAGCGCCGCGGCGCCACCGCTGCAAATCGCCTCGGCCAGTGGGGCGAAACCGGCCTGTTCCAGGATCGTCATGTCCGCACTGTTCCAGCCTTGCCGGTTGGTCCGGCCGGCTGGCTGCGGACTAGCCGCGCGCAAGTCCAGTACATCCTTGATCCAGCCTTTGAGATGAGGCGACAGCGCGGTCAGGCTGGCTTGCCAGATCCGCGTAGGAAACAGATCGAACGAGCTCAGAACCGGCACGATCGCGGGTGACGCTGGTTTCACTTCGCCGGGTGCGTTGAACGTGCGGGTGAAATTTCCTGCCATGGCCTGATTCCCGTCGTGCGCGGTGACCTTCATACTGCGCGCGAGCCAGCGTGGCCCGCAAGATTTGTCCGCTTCAGCGTGCCGGTTCCGCGGCGAAGCGCAAGCCGGTCGTACTCGGCACCGGATGTGCAGGAGCGCCGCGCAGCTTCGCGATGTATTCGGTGAAGAATGCATTCGGCCAGCCGAAGTCCTCGCGTGTGAATTTCCCGGCGTTGTGCGGATCGAATGACTCGTGCAGGCGATGGTCGCCGGGATCGCTGGCCAGCAGCATTTTCAGCACGCGTTGCTGTTCGGCCGGATTGTCGGTGGTGAAGCCCTCGGCCAGCAGGCCGAGCGGCCAGACCATGCCCGGCGGCGTGTGCGGGCTGCCCAGCCCCGCTGCCAGCGGACCGGCGTAGTAGAACGGGTTGGCTGCGGAGAGCACGAAGCGCCGCGTATTCTGGTAGATCGGATCGTCGACGCGGACATAGCCG
>DASRUB010000303.1:0-5920 GCA_035655635.1 Rhodanobacter sp.
AAGCACGATGCCCTGCATCGCGAGGTGCAACAGCATCTGCTGGAGCGCCTGACCTTCTATCAGGAAACACCGCGACGGGTGCTCGATGTCGGTGCCGGCACGGGACGCGGAAGCGCGTTGCTGAAGCAACGCTATCCCAAGGCCGAGGTGATCGCGGTGGACCTTGCCCTGCCGATGCTGCGCGCGGCGAAGCAGCACAGCAGCTGGCTGAAGCCGTTCGGCCGTGTCTGCGCCGAGGCCAGCGCACTGCCATTGCCGGACCACAGCATCGACGTGTTGTATTCCAACCTGTGCTTCCAGTGGATCGACGACCTGGCCACGTTGTTCGGCGAATGCGTGCGCGTGCTGAAACCCGGCGGCTTGATGGTGTTCTCCAGCTTCGGCCCCGATACGCTGATGGAGTTGCGCAGCGCGTGGGCCGAAGCCGACCAGAAACCCCATGTCAGCCGCTTCCTGGACATGCACGACGTCGGCGACGCCATGCTCGCCTCCGGCCTGCGCGATCCAGTGCTGGACGTGTTCCGCTACACCCTCACCTACAGCGAACCACGCAAGCTGCTGGAGGAGTTGCAAGGCCTGGGCGCCACCAACGCCGACCGCACCCGCGAGCGCGGCCTCACCGGCAAGGGTTGCTACCAGCGCATGCTGCAGGCCTATGAGGCAAAGCGCGTGGACGGGCGTATCCCCGCCACCTGGGAAGTCGTCAGCGCGCACGCCTGGGGCCCGCCCACGGGACAGCCACGTCGCGTCGGCGGCAGCGAAATCGCCAGCTTCTCGATCGACAAGCTACGCGGATCACGGCGCTGAGCTGAGCGGCTTGCTTCCCCCGCTGCGCAGGGGAAGCAAGACTGGGTTCCCCGCCAGGCGGTCAACTATTCACAGGCTCTGGGCGCCAGTGCATTCGTACGCGAGCTTGGGACGCTGCGATAACCGGCGACATCGCGCCGGCTCGCGGAGTAGGCTCGGAAGCCTGTCGAGGAGGATCAAACCATGATCAAGCAAACCAAGAGCCGGTGGCTGCTGTTGATTGGCGCCTTGCTGTTCCCGTTCCTGGCCAGCGCCGCCGCGCCGCAGAACGCCGGCGTCACCGCCCAGCTGCAACAAGCCGTCAACGGCAGCTGGCGCTCGGCCGCGCACAAGGCACGTGATCAGTATCGCCACCCGGTCCAGACCCTCGCCTTCTTCGGCATCAAGCCGGACATGACGGTGATCGAGCTGGATCCCGCCGGCGGCTGGTACAGCGAGATCCTGGCGCCGCTCCTCTACGATCACGGCCATCTGATCGAGGCTGGCTCACCCAAGTTTGCCGACAGGATCAAGGCCGAACCGAAGGTCTTCGGCCACGTCGAAAAGGTCGTGCCGTTCGCACCGCCGTTCCAGGTCAAGCTTGGCGCACCGGACTCCGCCGACATGGTGCTGACCTTCCGCAACACCCACGACTGGCTCAACCACAGCCCCGACACGCTGGCGGCCGTGTTCAAGTCGGCGTTCGACGTGCTCAAGCCCGGCGGCGTGTTCGGCGTGGCCGAGCATCGCGCCAAGCCCTTTGCCGATGCGGTGGCATCGGCGAAGACGCTGCACCGCCTTCCCGAGGATTACCTGATCGCATTGGGACTCAAGACCGGCTTCCGGCTTGACGGCGTGTCCGAGATCAACGCCAATCCGAACGATCCCGAGGACATCAACGTGCACCGCCTGCCGCCGGATCTTGCCGGCCCCGAAAGCGAGCACGCCAAACTGCAGAAAGTGGGCGAATCGGATCGGATGACGTTGCGGTTCGTGAAGCCTTGAGGCTATGCGGACGAGCGCGGACACGGCTGCTGAATCGCTGGAAACACGTACCTGTTTGCACCGTGAAGTGCAGCGTCGGGCGCGCCGGCGTGGTCTTGTCGCTGCCGGGTGGACCGGTGATGACCTTGACGGGAATTCGGGCAGGTCACCGCCAGGCACATGGCTATGGACACAGTCACCAATCCCGCGGACGGATCACGCTTTGCCCGGTAAAATTCGGGCATGCTGCCGCACACGACTTGCGTCACCCGTAGCGCGCCCGGGAGGGCCTGATGATCGAGCTGGAAATCCAGGCCCTGTCCGAGCGACGGGAGGGCCTGTTGGTCGAAGTTGGCCATTTCGTCATCGAAAATGGTTTCACCTTGCAGCGGCAACGCCTGGTGCAGGATCCGAACGGCATCCTGCTCACGATGGTGGTACGCGGACCACCGCGCAAGAAGCGCGCGCTGGAATCGGCGCTGGGCACCTACGAGCGCATCATTAGCTTCGAACTTGCACCTTATGTCGAAGGCGGACAGCGAGAGCATTTCGCCGCTTCCCGCGCGATGCCGGACTACGTGCCGGCGGCGATGCCAAAGCCGCAACCGGAGGCCGAAACGGCACCCGTAGCCAGGACCGGCACGATCGCCACGCCGACCGCAGCCACGCGCACCACGGCAAGCGCAGCCTTTGACCAGGTCGCGCCCGCGAGGCTCGGCGCCGCCGCCGTCCCGACTCCCGTGAGCGAGGCACCCCCGGAACCGGACCTCGAGTTCATCCTGCCCGAACCGCGACGCGCAGCACCCGCCCCGCCGCCGGCGCAGCCCTTTGTCGAGCTGGTTGCACTCGAACCCGATCAGGCGGCGATCGACAAAGTGCTCTCGAAACTGGACACCGAATACCCGCAGATCATGCCGCGGCTGCTGACGC
The DNA here is from genome assembly GCA_035655635.1 of Rhodanobacter sp. Classification (GTDB taxonomy): domain Bacteria; phylum Pseudomonadota; class Gammaproteobacteria; order Xanthomonadales; family Rhodanobacteraceae; genus Rhodanobacter. The sequence continues at coordinate 2,701 of DASRUB010000303.1, forward strand.
TGGCCCGTTCGGTTGCCGCGGGCGCACGCGAACCATCGCTGCGTCTGGCGGGACAGCGGATGGGTCGTTGGGTGTTTGAGCGCGAGCATGCGCAAGTGGGCGAGCTCGATCTGAACACCGCGATCGAGCGGATCGGCGTACCGACCTTGCGTGCGTTGGTCGAGGTGGAACAGGATGGCGGCCAGGTGCACATCCGCAACAGTCCCCTGTGCAGCGAGGACGGCCATTCCGGTTGCGCGTTCTTCAGCGGCTTGTTGGAGGCTGTGCTGGAGCCGGCCCTGGCGTCCAGCGAGCTGACGATCTTCCCCGTGTGTTGCTGCAGTTACGGCGCGGACGACTGTGTGTTGGCACTGTCGGATTGAACGGTTTGCGCTGGCGACGGACCGGGATCGCTGAAGGATTTCGTACCGGCAATGGACCAGGAGTAGCATCCGCTCCTTGCGCAAGTTCGCGCCGCTGATTCACTAGTTCGCCAAATCACCGGTACCACCGTGCCCAAACTCTTCATCCCACGCCTTCCGTGTCGTCGCAGCGCCGGCTTCGTGCTGCTTTTCCTGCTGGCACAGTTGGCCTGCGCGCAGCCGCCGCGCACCGTGCAACTGGAGAACCTCACCTGGACCGAACTGCGTGATCGGATCCAGGCCGGCGGGACGACCATCATCATTCCCATCGGCGGTACCGAGCAGAGCGGCCCGTACATCGCCGTGGGCAAGCACAACGCACGGGCGGCGTGGCTGTCGCAGAAGATTGCGGAAGGGTTGGGCAATGCGTTGGTGGCGCCGGTGATCGCCTATGTGCCCGAGGGCAGCGTCGCGCCGCCGAGCGGCCACATGCGCTTTCCGGGCACGATCACGGTGCCGGATGCGGCGTTCGAGCAGGTGCTGGAATCGGCGGCGAACAGCTTCGCCGTGCACGGGTTTCGCAACATCGTGCTGCTGGGTGACCATGGTGGCTACCAGAAGGACCTGCAGCGCGTCGTCGCGCATCTGAACAAACGCTGGGCCGGCACAGCCGCGCGGGCCTTCGCGCCGCCGGAATACTACGCCGCGAGTTCCGCCGGCTACGACAGGATCCTGCGCCAGCATGGCTTCCGCGATGACGAGATCGGAACCCACGCGGCGCTGGCCGATACGTCCCTTCAGCTGGCAGTCGCGCCGCAGATGGTTCGAGTGGATAAACTGCACGGCGCCGGCAAACCCGGGGCCGCCGACGGTGTCTATGGGGGCGACCCGCGCCGCGCGACGGCGGCGCTGGGCCAGCTGGGGGTCGACCTGATCGTCAGGCAGACCATCCAGGCCATCCGCAAGGACACCGCAGGACGCTGATACGCCACCACCCGCGCACCGATATCCCTTCGACTTTGTTCACGAGGACATTCACCATCAACACGACTCTCCCCCGCTCCTGGCGGCGTGCCACCTGCACCACGGTCATCGCGTTGGGCGCCTGTCTCGCCGCCGCTGCGCATGCCGGCCCGGGCGTGGCCACCGTTCCCGGCATGCCGCCTGTGGTCAATCCTTCCAACCTGTACAGCGAGTCGGGTGCCAACGATTTCAGTCCGGCCGTCAAGGACGCACTGCAGCGCGTCTATGTACCCAACATCCGCTCCGACGACGTCTACGTGATCGATCCGGCCACGTTCAAGGTGCTGTACAAATTCAAGGTCGGGCGCAGCCCGCAGCACATCGTGCCATCGTGGGATCTGAAGACGCTGTGGGTGACCAACAACGCCGAAGGCCACCGCGACGGCAGCCTCACCCCGATCGATCCGATGACCGGCAAAGCGGGCAAGGCGGTCGCGGTGGACGATCCGTACAACATGTATTTCACCCCGGATGGCAAGCAGGCGATCGTGGTGGCCGAGGCGTTCGCGCGACTGGATTTCCGCGATGCGCACACGATGGCGCTCAACAGCCGGCTGGAAGTACCTGGCTGCAAAGGCATCAACCACGCCGATTTCTCGATCGACGGGCGCTATGCGATCTTCACCTGCGAGTTCGGCGGCAGGCTGGCCAAGATCGACATGGTGAAGCACAAGGTGCTCGGCTACCTGCAGTTGGACAAGCGCAGCGGCATGCCGCAGGACGTGCGTGTTTCGCCCGATGGCAAGGTGTTCTACGTGGCGGACATGATGGCTGACGGCGTGTTCCTGGTCGACGGCGACAGCTTCACGAAGATCGGCTTCATCCACACCGGCACCGGCACGCACGGCCTGTATCCGAGCCGCGACGGCACCCGCCTTTACGTCAGCAACCGGGGCTCCCACCAGATTCACGGGTCACGCCGCGGCAAGGGCAGCGTCTCGGTGATCGACTTCGCCACGCGCAAGGTGGTCGCGAACTGGCCGATTCCCGGCGGTGGCAGTCCGGACATGGGCAACGTCAGTGCCGACGGCAGCACCCTGTGGTTGTCGGGGCGCTTTGATGACGTGGTCTATGCGATCAACACCCGCACCGGCAAGGTCCGCAGCATCAAGGTGGGCATGGAGCCGCACGGCCTGACCGTGTGGCCACAACCCGGACGTTATTCGCTGGGGCACACCGGCATCATGCGCTGAGCCAGTCGGCGGGTTGCGCGATGCCATGGCGATTCATCTCGGCGCCGTTCGACGACAGGGCAAACAGCCATGCCAACGGACCGGCTCGCGCCGTGTCAGCCCGCCGCTTCGCGCAGGGCAGCATCCAGCACCTTGTCAGACACGCCGTGCTTCCTCAGTGCGCGCGACAGACGCTCCACGGTGTCAGATGCATGGATCGCCTCATCGCGGCGCAAACCCTCGCTGATATAGGCCTTCAGCAGGGTTTGATAACCGCTGTAGCCCCTGTGCGGGGCGATGGCCTTCAGGCTGTCGACCACATCCACTGGTATGCGCAGCGTGATGCTGGTCACCGGTCGATCCTTGGCAAGCCGCTTTTTCAGAGTTTCATTGAGCATGAGGCCTCCTCGCGGGGCTCGGCGGCGCGAGCGGAGATAGTGCGGATGCAATCGCCTTCAAACTCGATATGCACCACGAACAACAGCCGCCCCAGTTGATCGAAACCGATGACGGCATCGCGTGCCTCATCGTTGCGCGACGCATCGGTCAGGAGCAGCAGCGGATCCATGAATACGCTGGCGGCGTCCTCGAAGCGAATGCCACGCTGGCGCCAGGTACTGGCCGCCTTCTCCGTGCTCCATACGAAATCGGTACCGCCGATGCGGTGGCGCTCATCCATGGACT
>DASRUB010000304.1:0-3531 GCA_035655635.1 Rhodanobacter sp.
TGGGCGCGCGAAAACTCGTTGATCGCCAGGCCCTGCACGATCTCGTACTTGCCATCCTTGACCGTCACCGGATGGCCATAGATGACTCCGGGCGCGATGTCGTAGGAGCCATCGGCCGGAATACCCATCGAGACCCAGTCACCCTCGGCCGTACCCTGCGCCCAGTAGCGCATGTGGTCGATCGCCGCCGCCGCCGCGGAGGCCGCCGACGAGGCGCCGCGCGCCTTGATGACCGCCGCGCCGCGCTGCTGCACGGTGGGGATGAAGTCGTTCTCGTACCAGGCCTGGTCGATCAGCGACATCGCTGCCTTGCCGTTGACGGTGGCGTGGTGGATATCCGGATACTGGGTCGAGCTGTGGTTGCCCCAGATCGTCATCCTGCGGATATCGGTGGTGTGGCTGCCGGTCTTTTCGGCCAGCTGCGACAGCGCGCGGTTGTGGTCCAGCCGCACCATCGCGGTGAAGCATCTCGGATCGAGGTCGGGCGCATTCTGCTGGGCGATCAAGGCATTGGTGTTCGCCGGGTTGCCGACCACCAGCACCTTCACGTCACGCTTGGCATGCGCGTTCAGCGCCTTGCCTTGCGGAGCGAAGATCGCTCCATTGGCTTCCAGCAGATCCTTGCGCTCCATGCCGGGACCGCGCGGCCGCGCACCCACCAACAGGGCGTAATCCACGTCCTTGAAGGCGACGTTGGCGTCGTCCGTGGCCACCACGCCGGCAAGCGTCGGGAACGCGCAATCGTTCAGCTCCATCACCACGCCCTCCAGCGCCGGCAACGCCGGGGTGATCTCGAGCAGGTGCAGGATCACGGGCTGATCCGGGCCCAGCATGTCGCCGGCGGCAATGCGGAACAGCAAGGCATAGCCGATCTGACCAGCGGCACCGGTGACGGCAACTCGAACGGGGGCTTTCATGGATGACAACTCCTTCTTGGGATGTTCAGCTTTTTTGTAGGAGCGGCTTCAGCCGCGATGCTTCACGCCTGTCGCGGCTGAAGCCGCTCCTACAGTTGATGTATTCACGCCAGTTCGGCGAAGAATTCGGCGATGCGCGCCAGGCCTGGCTCCAGCTGTGCCACCGGACAGGTATACGAAATGCGCAGCGCGCGCGGTTCGCCGAACGCCGACCCCGGCACGCACGCCACGCCCTTGGCCTCCAGCAGCGCGGCGCAGAACTCCACGTCATTGGCGATCCGCATGCCGCGGTGGCTCTTGCCGAACGCCACGGAAATATTCGGGAATGCATAGAACGCACCCTGCGGTCGCGGGCAGACCACGCCCGGGATGGCACTGAGCGCAGCAAACACGGTGTCGCGCCTGCCGGCGAACTCCGCGCACTTGGCCTTGGGAATGTCCTGCGGACCGCTGAGCGCCGCCACGGCTGCCGCCGTAATCACTTCCGGCAGGCTGGTGATGTGGTTGGAATTGAGCGTGGTGACCGCCTTGGCAACCACCTCGGGCCCGGCGATCAGGCCCACGCGCCAGCCCGGCATGCCGTAAGTCTTGGAGACCGAATCGACGAAGATCACCCGCTCGCGCAATTCGGGCTGGGCGAACACGAAATTGTGGTAGCCGATGCCGTCGAACACCATCGAGTTGTAGATGTCGTCGGTGATCACCCAGGTGTCCGGATGCTTCACCAGCACCTCGGCCAGCGCGGCAATTTCTTGGGCGGTATAGACCATACCGGTGGGATTGGACGGGTTGTTGAACAGAAACACCTTGGGCTTGCGCGCCAGCGCGGCATCGAGCTGGGCCGGGCTGAGCTTGTAGTTCTGCTGCGGACCGCAATGCATCACGTTGGCCCTGGCGCCGACGATATCCGCGATGTCGCGATAGGTGGTCCAGTACGGCGCCGCGAAACAGATCTCGTCGCCCTCGTCGAGCAGCGCCTCGGCCAGGTTGTACAGCGCCTGCTTGGCACCGATGCCGATCGACAGGTTCATCCGCGTATAGCCGCGAAAACCCAATGCCTCGATGTGTTTCAGGAAGGCATCCAGCAAGGCGTCGGCGCCACGGTTGCTGCCGTACTGACCGGTATCATGCGACAGCGAGTCGCGCGCCGCCGCATACACATGCTCGCCGGGCAGGAAGTTCGGCACCCCGATCGAGAAGCTGATGATGTCGCGACCGGCGGCCTTCAGCTGTCTGGCCTTCTCGGCGATGACCATGATCGCGCTGGGTTTGGCGCGGCCGACACGCTGGGCGAGCTGGGGCATGGGTCTCTCGGGGAGGGCAAAGGCGGTGATTTTATCACGCTGCAGGGCCGATCGTGGCCAAAACGGCGGCCACTGTCCCTGACCGGCGCGAACGCGGCATGATGCACTCGTCCACATTGTGGACATCGCAACCCCACGAGCGAAGGAGATCCGCATGCACTGGCTTTGGGTATTCGTGATTGGATTGATTGTCGGCCTGGTGGCCAAATTGCTGATGCCGGGCAAGGACCCCGGGGGCTTCATCATCACCGCGATCATCGGCATCGCCGGTTCGCTGCTGGCGACGTGGATCGGCCAGAACTTGTTCGGCTGGTACCAGGAGGGACAATCCGCCGGTTTCATCGCCTCGGTCATTGGCGCGATCGTGCTGCTGCTGATCTACCACCTGCTGTTCAACCGCAAGGCAAGATAAATCCGGCCGCGGCGGAGTCTGCTCCGTCGCGGCCGCTGTTTCAGCCAAACAGCTTGCTGGCCAGGCCTTCCAGCGCGGCCACATCAAAACCGGATACCGCACCCGCCGGCGGCACCTGGCCGTCCGGGGTCACGTGATCCACCGCATGCGGCAGCACTTGCGAGAGCTTGCCCAGCAGCTCGTCCTGGTTGATCCCGAGCTTGCCGGCAGCCTCCTGCAGCACCGAACCCAGACCGCCGCCCTGCAGCGCCTGCCCAAGCTGGCCGCCCGAAACCGGCTGGTTGGCGCCCGTGCCGACCCAGGACTGCACAGCCTCGCCAAGCCCATGCTGCTGCAGCATGCTGACTACCCCCTGCACCCCGCCAGCGCGCTCCACCAGCTGCCCCACCACGCCGATGATGGAAGCCTGCTGGCCCTCACCACCCATTAAATTTCCGAGCAATGACATGGTCTTCTCTCCTGTTGATTGAGTGACGGTGAAGTTGAACGATAATAGCCCGCGTGTTTGCAACGATCAGCCGGGCGTTTGCGTGACAAACGCGCAGCGTGGAGCGTTCCGATGGCGATTCAGCCGCGCTTGTCGAGCGTACTGTTCCACTCCGCCACCCGTTCGGACTGCGCCGCCAGCAGCGCATCGACATCGCCGTCCACGCTCACCTTCTCGATCGTGTCGCCCTGCTTGATCGTATTGACCACGTCCATGTCGGCGGCATCGACCACTTCGCCGAACACGCTGTGCTTGTCGTCCAGCCATGGCGTGGCGCCATGGGTGATGAAGAACTGGCTGCCGTTCGTGCGCGGACCGGCATTCGCCATCGACAGAACGCCCGGCTTGTCGTGGCGCAGCGACGGATTGAACTCGTCCTCGAACTTGTAGCCCGGGCCGCCGCGCCCGCTG
>DASRUB010000305.1:0-2539 GCA_035655635.1 Rhodanobacter sp.
ACAGGCCCGGATAGCGCAGCAGACGCAACCACGCTTCCTGCGGCGTGGATGGTCGGCCACCGATGTAGCGGACCACGGTCGGGTCCGACCAGATCGCCAGCAAGGCGGCGTGATCGCCGGCGCGATGCCCACGCAGGCGCAGGCGCGCTGTCTCGAGCACTGGAACCGGGTCGCTGGGAGCGCGTCGGACTTTGGTGGTCAAGACGAGAATTCGGCTGGGCGAGGACAGATTGCTGACGATTTGCAAGTCCCTGATGGTTCCAAGGACCAAGGATCGGCGATGGCAACACATCGCAGCATTCTTTCCCAGCAAGAGCAGGCATAGGGAGCGCCGGCGTCTCGCCGGCATGCTCTGGCGGGCGGGACGCCCGCGCTCCCAGTGGCGGCAATATGGACCGCACAGGCGGATTCGCAGACCGGCCAACCAAAGTCCGACAGGCTCCCAGGCCCGGGCTCGGTAGCCGACCGTTGCATCAGCCGCGCTTCTCGACCGCGCGCAGCTCGGCGGCAAGTTTGTCCAGCACGCCGTTGACGTAGCTGTGGCCATGATCGGCGCCGAAACGCTTGGTGACTTCGATTGCCTCGTTGAGCACCACGCGATAGGGCACGTCGGGGCGGTACCTCAGCTCATAAGCGGCCAGCCGCAACACGGCGCGCTCGATCGGATCGACCTGCGCCACTTCGCGGTCGAGGTGCGGGCGCAGGCAGGTGTCGAGCGCATCGACATGCTTTTCGACGCCATGCAGCAGATCCTCGAAATACTCGAGGTCGGCCACTTGCATGTCCTGCTCGTGACGGAACTGCTCGATCACCGCGTTCATGTGGCTGCCACTGAGCTGCCACGCATACAACGCCTGCAGCGCGCGGCGGCGGGCACGCGAACGTGCCTGCAGATCAAGGCCATGCGCCGCCTGCGTCATCCGAGTTTCCCGTACAGGTTGACCATTTCCAGTGCGGCCAGCGCGGCGTCGGCGCCCTTGTTGCCGGCCTTGGTGCCCGAACGCTCGATCGCCTGCTCGATGCTGTCGGTGGTCAGTACGCCGAACGCGACCGGCACGCCGGAGGCATGGGCGGCCTGGGCCAGGCCCTTGGCGCATTCGCCGGCGACGAAGTCGAAGTGCGGGGTGGCGCCGCGGATCACCGCGCCCAGCGCGATCACCGCCGCGTACTTGCCCGAATGCGCCAGCTTGTTTGCCACCAGCGCGATTTCCCAGGCGCCGGGGACGCGGACCAGGTCGATCGCGTCATCCTTCACCCCATGGCGCACCAGCACGTCGCGCGCGCCTGCCACCAGCGGTTCCACGACGAAGCCGTTGAAGCGGCCGGCGACAATGGCAAAACCGCCCTGGGGCGTGGCGAAATCGCCTTCGATGGTCTTCATTTATGGACTTCCTGGGAGCGAACCCGTGCGGGTCGGTCATTTTACGGGTTTTCGGCGGCGCTGGCCGGAACGACACCCGCCAGTTGCGGATAGTCGCTCATATCCAGTCGCGCCGCGCGGCCGTCGACGCGCAGCCGCGCGGGGGCGCCGAACGGCAGGGTCAGCTGCTGGTCGGCGTGGCCGTGCGGCAGGCCATCGAGCACCGGAATGCCGGCCACGTCGCGGATCTGCGCGAATGCGGCGGCCAGGTCGTAGCCGTTGTCGCGACCGCCAGGCTCGCACTGGCTGAAGTTGCCCAGCAGCAGCGCCTGCTGCCGACCCAGCACGCCGGACAGATGCAACTGGTAGAGCATCCGCTCGATCCGGTAGGGCGATTCGAACACATCTTCGACGAACAGGATGCCGCCCTCGATCGCCGGGAAATACGGCGTACCGAGGATGCTGCACAGCACGGCGAGATTGCCTCCCCACAACGGCCCACGCAGGTCGAGAGCGGCCTCGACGCTGCTGCTCCACGCCACGCTCGTGGTGGGCGACGTCAGCGTGGCCCAGAACTGATTCCAGCTGGACTCGCTGCGCGGTTCGGCGCCGAGATCCGCCAGCAGCGGCCCGCTGAACGTGCACAGGCCGCTCATGGCATGAAGCGCCAGTTGCAAGGCGGTGAAATCGCTATGCCCCACGAGCGCCAGCGGGGCGTCGTGCAGGCGCTCGCGCAAGGCGCCGTAATCGAGCAGCGGCAGCAACCGCCCCGCGCCGTAGCCACCGCGCGTCGCCAGGGCGATATCCGGCAGGATGTCCAGCGTCGTCAAGGCGTTGATGTCGGCTGCACGCTCGGCATCGCTGCCGGCAAAACGCAGCTCGACCCGGTCGAGTACCTCGACGCCGTCAACCATGCAACCCGCCTGGCGCAGCCGGGCCACGCCGCGGTTCATGGCTGCGCGATCGCAGGCATGGCCAGAAGGGGCAATCAGTCGGATATGGGCTGGATGCATGCAGGGCTCTGGTCGGCCGGCGGCCGCGCGCTCAGCAAGGGGCCGCTATCGGGTCGTCGGGCAACTCACCCATTTCCCGGACTGCCTCGCGCGCCTCGCTCATCGTCGCCTCGACGCCAGCGACGATCTGGCGAGCTCGGCCCAGGCTCGACTCAGGCACCATCAC
>DASRUB010000306.1:0-11592 GCA_035655635.1 Rhodanobacter sp.
GAAAGCGCTTGCTTCAATCCTCGTCGCGGCTGCGGAAGGCCTGGCGCAACAACAGGAACGCACCAATCGTTCCGGCGACAATCGCGACCGTTGCGGCTGGATGGCGATTCACCTGGCGGCGCAGGCGGCGGTACTGGTAATTCGCTTCGTCGGCGAAATCCTCCGAAGCGCGGGTCAACTGGCGACGGTAATCGGTGCCCCGGTTGCCGAAGCGTTCGTGAATGCGCCGGCGTCCCCGTTCCAGCAATCCCTGTGCACCGTTGCTGGCATCGTTCGCGTAGTCGCGAACCCGCTCGCCAGCTCGTCCGGCGGTGTCGCGTATCTGTTGTTCGATTTCACGGTTGCGCATGATGGAACTCCTCGACATATGGACGCTCAGGCTGCCAGTGCCGCCGTGAGCGAGGCGTAAACACCCGGCCGTCCGGACCACTTCCCGTTCAGCCGCCGAGCCGATACTCGCCACCGCGCTCCAGTGCGCGCCGATAGGCGGGCCGGGCGTGGATGCGTTGCAGGAAGGCGTCCAGGCGTGGGTAGTTGCTGCCGAGTCCACCACGGGCGGCAAAAGCCTCCAGCGGAAAGCTGAGCTGGATGTCGGCCGCGCTGAGCGAATCGCCGACGAACCATTCGTGCGCACCCAGTTCGGCTTCGAGATAGTCCAGGTGCAGCTTCAATTGAGGGTCGGTGAACGTACGATCGACCTTGTCCGCGATGCCGCGGGCGATCGGTTTCACGAAGAACGGTGCCGGTGTCGTCCTGACCCTATTCAGCACCAGCTTCAACAGTAGCGGCGGCATCGCCGAACCCTCGGCATAGTGCAGCCAGTAGCTGCAGCGCAGGCGTTCGCGCGTGCCGGCCGCTGGCAGCAGCTTGCCGTTGCCGTAGCGTTCGGCCAGATATTCGATGATCGCGCCGGATTCGGCCAGGGTCAGCTCGCCGTCGGTGATCACCGGCGACTTGCCCAGCGGATGCACAAGCCTGAGTTCCGGCGGTGCCAGCATGGTCTTCGGATCGCGCTGGTAACGCCTGATCTCGTATGGCACGCCGAGTTCTTCCAGCAGCCACAGGATGCGTTGCGAGCGCGAATTGTTGAGGTGATGGAGGGTGATCATGTGCGGCTACCGGGAGACATGGTTGTCGTATAAAGCGAGCCACGCACGCGACGAATCGGCGCGCCGTGAGGGCGCCTGACGATCCTGCCTGGAAGATCAGGGAAGGTGGATCGCGTTGCGGCAATGGATGGCGGCACGGGTCGTTCCCTCTTCTGGGAAGGAGCCAGCATGATGGATCGATCGAGGACCGGCAACGACGCCGTGAATGCGCGTTCGCGCCACGGGGTCGGAGGTTGGCTACGGGTCAAGCGTGGCCGTGCGCGACAGCACCGACACTCCGCGCTCGTCGAAGGCCTCCACCGCCACCACGTAACGCACGCCCTTGTTCAACGAGCTCAGCTTCAGTCGGGTCGGCTGGTCGGCGAAACGCTGGTAGCACTCATGCAGGCGATCGGCGGACAACCCCCAGCGCACGTTGTAGCCCACCGCGCCGGGCACCGCCTTCCACACGATCTCGGCGTCACGCGTATCGGGCAGGCGGCGCGCACTGAGCAGCACCGGCGCCGGCGGTGGTGGCCCGTCGGCGTTGCCGAAGACTCGCAGGTCGGCGATCGCCAGGTTCTTCGCGCCGACATGCTCGTGCACGTAGCGGATGTAGCGCAGATCCGCCGGCTGTTCGAGTTCGACATAGGCGTTGGCGTGGTCCTGCGTCTCTTGCGAGCGATCGGCCACGCGGATCCAGTGTCTGCCATCGTGGGAGCCTTCGAGCACGAACCGGGTGACGATGTCGGGCGCATCGCCATAGCGCCCCGACTCGAAGTCGGCGTAGTCGACCTGTACCGCGCGCACCGTGCGCGGGCCACCGAGGTCGAGCGTGAGCGTCTGCCTCGGCGTGTTCACGGCCGCCAGCCAGAACGTGCGCGGGTTTTCGTCGGCGGCATCGCTGGCGGGGTGGCCGGCCACGCTGGACGAGGCTTGCGCAGCTTTGCGATACGACAACAGCATCCAGCCGGTGAACGTGCTTTCCCCTTCGCGCAGGCGATGATCGGGCATGCGCTGCGGGAAGTCGCCGAAACGGGTGTCGATCCACATCTGGCCGTCCGCATGAAAACCCGCGGGGAACAGGTCGATGCGCCGCTCGAATTTCCAGTTCAGGCCGATCCACGCGGTGCCGGTGTTCCAGTAGTTCCCGTACGCATCCTGGAAGGTGGAGCCGTGGCCGGCGCCGACGACGAAGCCGCCGGGCTTGTAACCGACCGGGTTGTAGGGTGCATAGCGGAACGGTCCCAGCGGGTGGTCGCCCACATAGACGCCGGTGGCATAGACGTTGTACTCGGTGCCAGGCGCGGCGTATTGCAGGTAGTAGCGGTTGCCGTGGCGATTCATCCAGGCGCCTTCGACATACGGTGCAATCGTGGGGTCGCCGTGATCCTGGCCGAAGCGTTCCCACCCGTGCATGGCGGGGTCCGCCTTCAGCAGCGCGACGGGTTTCGTGATGAAGGCCATCCGCTTGCCCTCGCCCTGGTCGGCGTGGTCGAGCGCCAGATCGATCTGTGCGCCATACAGCGGAAAGATGTTGGACGAATCCCAGTACAGGTAGACCTTGCCGTCGCGATCCCGGAACAGGCCCGGGTCCCACGGTCCGGGCGGCAGATCACCCGGCTTCATCGCGCTCTCGTGGCCGGCCCACACCGCGCCGGGCACCGGCGGTAGCAGGCGCGTCCAGAACTGCCAGCGGCCCTGCGCGGGATCGGTCGAAGACAGCAGCGGGCGCGGCTCCATCGCCGCCTGCATCAGGAACAGCTTGTCGTCGACCACCAGGGTGGCCGGTGCCACCGGTCCGTCGAACGGCCAGCGATCCGGCTTGACGAACTGCCAGTGCACCAGATCGGTCGAGCGCCAGTAACCGTCGGCGAGGGTCAGGAACAGGTACCAGGCATCGTGATAACGCACCGCCGCCGGATCCGCGCCAGTGCGGTGCGAGATGCCCTGGTTCATCTGCTCGTAGTTGTAGCGATAGTCCAGGTCGACCGGGTTGGCCCAGGTGCGGCCGCCGGCCGATGTGCCGGCGGCCGCCGCGCCGGCGCCGAGCAGACCGATCGCCAGCACGATGATGCGGATCGTGCGCAAGCGCGGGCGGTGCCGGATCAAGCGTTGGGCAGTCGATGGCATCGATCGAGAATGCACCGCCGCTTGTGCGCCTGCAACCGCAGCACCATTGGCTTCCGTGTGGATCGATGCGGCTTCAATAGATCTCGCCGACGCAGCAGCGCAGGCTGCCACCGGCCTTCTCGATCTCGCCCAGTTCCACCGCACCGATCGCAAAACCATAGCCGGTCAACGCCGCCCGTTGCGCTTCGCTCAATGCGGCGGCGGCGCAGGCGCTCATCCATACCCGCTCCTCGGACAGGGTGATCGCGTTGCCGGCGAATGCCTGCTTCTGCGCCGGCGTCAGCCAGACCGCGCGACCGCCGTAAGCCCTGGCGATTGCCTGCGCTACAGCAGGATCACGGAAGCCGTCGGCAGCGATGATCGCGGCGCGACTGGCCAGCAGGGTCAGCACCACATTGGTGTGATATTCGGATGCGGCCAGGTCGAAGCAGAACGTCAGGCGCAGATCGAACGCCTTGTGCATCGCGTGCGCGCCGGCCAAGTCGCAGCGTTCGCTGAGGCCGCAGTAACCGATCCCGCGGGCGCGGTCGATGATCAGCGACCCGGTGAGTTCGGCGACCAGGTCATCGCGCCCGGACAGGTCGACCTCGTCGTAGCCCAGTACGTCGCCGAAGAAACCGCGGATGTCGGCACGCTCCGCCTCACGCTGGCGCACTGCATGGCGCATGCGGCCGATGATCAGCCGCCCCGGCGCGGTGGCGAACATGTTGTTCGGAAACACCGCATCGGGCGTGGCCGGATTGCCGGGAAACGTGATCACCGGCAGATCCGCGCGCAGCGCCTGCGCCAGCGCGCTGTGCTGGGCCAGTGCCTTCAGCGGATCGACCGTGAGGCTCATGTCCATGTAGCGGTTGTCGCGCGCCGATTCCGCTGCCAGGCTGAACTCGGCCGGTGCCACCAGGAAGGCCGCCCGCGCGGTGGCGGCGGCATCCGGCAACGGCGCCAGCGTGGCGAAGGCTTGGAGGAATTCGGTCGGCGAAGTGGTGATCACGTTGCGGGCCCGGGATTTGTCGGATGGGTAGGAGCACCTGTGCGCGATGCTTTCTCCAGACGCTCACGTAAAGCATCGCGCACAGGGTGCGCTCCTGCGGAGGTCAAAGGATATCCGTTGCGGGCCCGTCGGGTGCGATTGCCTCGACATGCAGTTGCTGGCGCCGGCGCAGACTCGGGAACAGGGCCATCCACAAGCCGACCACCAACAGCGTCCCGACCCCGCCGATCACGGTGGCGCCGACCGCACCCAGCCACGCGGCCAGCATGCCAGACTCGAACTCGCCGAGCTGGTTGGAGGTGTTGATGAAAATGGCGTTGACCGCACTGACCCGGCCGCGCATGTCGTCGGGCGTATCCAACTGCACCAACGCACCGCGGATCACCATGCTGACCATGTCGAAGGCGCCCAGCGCAAACAACGCCAACAGGGACAGCCACAACGCGGTGGATACCGCAAACACCAGCGTCGCCACGCCAAAACCGGCCACCGACGCGAACATGATCACCCCGACCCGGCGCTGCATGTCGTGGCGCGCCAGCCACAGCGACATCAGCAGCGCGCCTGCTGCCGGTGCCGCGCGCAGCAAGCCCAGGCCCCACGGCCCGGTGTGCAGGATGTCCTTGGCGAAAATCGGCAACAGCGCGGTGGCACCACCCAGCAACACCGCAAACAGGTCCAGCGAGATCACGCCCAGCACGTCCGGCCGTCGCCGGATGAAATGCACGCCGGCGAACAGGGTTTTCAGCGTGGCCGGTTCACGCCGCGGCGGCGCCTGTTCGTAGCGCAGGCGGACCAGCATGATCACCGAGACCAGGTACAAGCCCGCGGCCACCAGATAGACCACGCCCGGGCCGGCCACGTACAGGAACCCGCCCAACGCCGGGCCCATGATCATCGCGGCCTGACCGGCCGAGGCATTCACCGCCATTGCCCGCGGCAGGATCCGCGCCGGTACCAGCGCTGGCAGCATGGATTGCAGCGCGGGAAACTCGAACGCCTTGGCCACGCCGATCACGAAGACCAGCGCGAGAATGCCGACCTCGTGGATGCCATGCGCCAGGCTGAGGCCCGCCAGCGCGGCAATCGCCAGCCACTCCACCACCTGGCCGAGCAGCACGATGCGGCGGCGCTCGAACTGGTCGGCAAGGTGTCCGGCCGGCAGGGCCAGCAGCAGCGAGGGCACGAACTGGACCAGACCGATCAGGCCAAGGTCAAAGGCACGACCGGTGATGGCGTAGATCTGCCAGCCCACGGCCACCGAGAGCATCTGGAAGCCGAAGCTGGAGCAGACCCGGGCCAGCCAGAACGCCACGAACGCGCGGTGTTGCAGCAACGAGTCCGCGGCAGGTGTCCCGAGCGATGGCATGGGTGATCCTTGAGAGGCTGTGAATTTTATCAATCTCTCAGGCCGGCGCGTTTGACGCGCTCTTACCGCGTCAACGCGTAGGTTCGGAGGCAATTCAGGTCACCGAGGCCTATTTATGGGCAGAACAGCACAATGCGTGGTCACTGACCCCGACAGCATCCACAGGCTCGAGTCGCTGGTGCACGAATTGCCGGCCAATGGCCATGTGGTGTTGCTCCTGCGCGATGGCAGCAGTTGCGATGGCATGGTAACCGTGCGGCCGAGCTTGCAGGTATTCCGCGACCACGATGACCGCGAGGGCATCAATGCCGAGGTGCAAATGGAGCGGCCCGACGTGCCGGCGTGGCACCAGCGGATCTGGCTGGACCAGATCGTGCGGGTTGAGCATCTCGATGCGGGGATGGCCAGCGAAAGCTGATCAATGTGCAGTGCAGTTGCGCGAGCCCGCCGCACGCTCCAAGCTGTCAGCCAGCCACTGAGAGGTTGTGACTATTCAACCTCTCAGCCCGGCCAAGGATGGCCGGGCGCGAATCGAGCACGCAAGTGCTTGATTCGCGTGAGCGAGTACGGGCCTGTGCCGGGCTCGCGATAGAAGAAAATCACAGGAAGTGATTTTTTTCACAGGCCCTGACTGGACGGACACAGATGAACAACACACTTCGTCTCGGCTTGTTGGGTGCCGCCTGCAGCGGCGTGTTGCTGTGTGCGTGCTCGCAGCAGTCCGGCGCGCCAGCCCCGACGGCCGAGCAGCAGAAGGCGCAGGCTGACGCGGCGGCCGCCTCGCGCAATCTCGCTACCTATCGCCAGTTGCTGAAACTCCACAACGACGAGATAGTGGTGACGATGGGCAAGGACATCGTCAGTCGCTTCCCCGATAGCGATGCGGCGAAGGAGGTGCAGCAGACGCTGCCAGCCATCGAAAAGCGCTACGAGAATAACCGCGAGGCGAACCGCCTTGCCGGGCTGTGGACCTATCAGGTGGCACCGATGGCTGGCGGCACGCAATCGACCGCCAGCATCTACAACAGCCAGCGCGGCGACAGTGACCAAGTGCGGCTGGTCTTGCGCCGGCATAGCAGTTGGGGGCAGAGCGCGTTCCTGTATGGCAGCAAGCCCGGCTTCCTCTGTCGCGGAAACTGCACCGTCACCGGCAAGGCCGATGGCAAACCGGTGCAGATCAAGGCATTTACCCCGCAAGGCGGTGAGCCGGCGCTGATGATTCGCGATGACAAGGCGTTCATCGCGCTGCTCAGGAAGACGAAAGAGCTGGACCTGGACGTCACCTTGCTGGACGGCAAGAAGAACGAGACCCTGGTGTATGAGGTGGGCGGTTTCGATCCGGCGAAATGGGCACCCCTGGACAAAATTCGCAAGGCCAAGTCCGGCAAGAACTAAACCGCCAACGCGGGTCGCAAGCCATGCACTTGCTGGTACGTCGGCGTGAATGGACGTCCAGGTGTCGGGTGAAACGTACGGGCGATCGACGCGTGGTCATTCGCGTATTCCCACGGAGGTTCTGCCATGTCCAAGCAAGGCTTGTTGATCGCCGCCGCACTGGTGGCTGCCACATTGGTCGCCTGTTCCAGCGTGCCGTACGCGCAGCGTCATCAGCAACGGCAGGCGGCCTATGCTGCCGCAGCCGGCGCGCCGGTGAAGAGCTTCCATTTCTTCAGCCTGTGGTCGTGGGAGCCGTTGAGCGACACCGAACTGGCCGTGTACACGCGTCCGGACCGCGCGTGGCTGCTCGACGTGGACGGCTATTGCCCGAATCTGCAATACACCCAGACGATCGGCCTCACCTCCAGCATCGGCCAGGTGTCAGTCCGCTTCGACAAGGTGCTGACGGGCCGGCATGACATCCCCTGCGTGATCAGCCAGATCCGGCCGGTGGACGTGAAGCAGCTGTGGATCAAGCAGGAGGCACAGCGCAAGATCAATGCGGCGCCACGCGAATCGGCGGCTCCCGCGTCCGGGAGTTGAGTCGCTCAGCGCACAACCTCTCAGCGCACCACGGTGACCGGCACGTGCGCGCGCGCCAGCACATTGCCTGACACGGAGCCGAGCAGCCAGCGTGCCAGTGCGCCACGCTCGGTATGGCCGATCACGATATGGTCGATACCATGCTGATCCACCTGGCTGAGTAATACGTCGCCGGGGCTGCCGTAGGTCAGTTCGATATCCACCAGGTCGGTGGCATCCGGCATGATCGAGGTCAACTCCGCCAGCAGTTCCTGCGCGCGCTGGGTGCCCGAGTCCGCCATCATCAGCGCGCATGCATCGGCGCCCCCTTCGGTGACTTGCAGCACCGACACTACGCGCACGCGGCCGTTGCCGCAGCGAGCCAGCTCCACCGCGAACTGGAAAGCGCGGCGCGAGGCCTCCGAACCGTCGTAACCCACCAGTGAATACTTGAGCATGTCCTGTTTCCTGCAAGTCGGCTGCCGAACTCCGCCGAGTTCCGGCAGCAGTTCGGCGATGTGACAACCCTACGGCGTCAGGCTGCGATCAGGCAAGGTCTATTGAGCGGATTCGGCACGGGATCTGTTTTCGTATATCCGGGCAGCCGGTTGACTGTGGCTGCCTGAATGCAGGTTTAGCCTCGTGCACGCCGTTGTCACGCGCCGATGCACAGGATTCCACCACCCGTGCGATGGCCTTCGATGGCGCTTGCTTTTCGAGAGCCCTTGCTTTTCGAGGGTCTTTGCCGGTCCGCAACATGAACCCGATTGTGAACAAGGAGAGAAGCGATGATCAAGATTACTGTTGGAATGGCTGCCCTGGCACTTGCCTGTGCAGGTGCGACGACCATGCTGCCGGTGGGTAACGCCCATGCGGCGGATGCCGCCGTGAAATGCGATCTTGTCTACAACCTGTCCGGCTGGTCGTTGATCTACAAGCACGCCGAAGGCACCGGCACGGTCACCTGCAACAACGGCCAGCATGCGAACGTCAAGATCACCGTGGTTGGCGGCGGCCTCACCGCCGGCAAGTACCGCATCAACGACGGCAAGGGCGAGATCAGCCACGTCCATGGCATCAAGGAAGTGTTCGGCGACTATGCGCAGGCCGGGGCGGAGGCAGGCGTAGTGAAGAGTTCGCAGGCGCAGGTACTGACCAAGGGCACCGTGTCGCTGGCACTGGCTGGTACCGGCGAGGGCGTCAACCTGGGTATCTCGGCCGGCAAGTTCACCATCAGCCGGCGCTGATACCTCCCGCACATGAAGAACGACAAGGGCGCCCTGGGCGCCCTTGTTGCTTGGCGCGGCAGTACACTTCCGGGATTGCGCCGGGTTCGTTCACGGGAGATTTGCCATGCGCCGCCTTGCCTGCCTGTTGGTCCTGACCCTGCTCTGCGCGGGAATTGCCCCGGCGTTTGCCGCCACACCCCAGGTCGGCGAGGCCGCCCCGACGTTCCGCCTGCAGGATCAGAACGCACACTGGCGCAGCCCGGCCGACTACCACGGCCACTGGCTGGTGCTGTACTTCTACCCGAAAGACTTCACCCCCGGCTGCACCACCGAGGTATGCACCTTTCGCGATGACATCGCCAAGCTGCGCAAGGCTGGCGCCGACGTGGTGGGCGTGAGTCTGGACGACATGAAATCGCACGCCGATTTCGCCGCGAAGTACCACGTGCCGTTTCCGCTGCTGTCCGACACCGACCATGCGGTGGCTACCCGCTACGGCGTGCTGACCTCCTACAAGGGACAGCACTACGCCAAGCGAACCACCTTTCTGATCGATCCGCAGGGCCGCATCGCCAAGGTCTACGTCGATGTCGATCCGGAGAAAAACTCGGCGCAGGTGATGGCTGATCTGGCTGCGTTGAAGGCGGCGCGCTGATGCCGCTGGCGGTACGTGCCGAACCGCTGGCGCACGAACGCGGCTTTGCACTCTGGCGTGTGGTGGTGTGGCTGCTTCTGCTGCTTGCCGCCTTCGGCTGCCTGCAATATTTCAGCCACGCGCAGTTGCTGTGGAACCAGCGCCAGGTGCTGGCGTCCGACGCGGCCGCAAGCGCGGCGTTGCGCGGCATGCTGGCCTGGGACATCGCGTATGTGGTGGCCGCGTTCGCGTTGATCGCGGTGTGCGCCGGTTGCATCCTGCGTCAGACTTGGGCTCGGCCTGCATTGCGCGTGGCCGCCGCACTGGTGGCGCTGTGGATGCTGGCGAGCGGAGTCACCCTGCTGCTCCAATGGCCGGGCTTCGAGCGCGCCAGCACCGAGGCGCTGGCCCAGCTGCGCCACGATGCGGCCTTGCGGCAGGCCCTGCTGCACGCGCGCCGCAACTACGTGGCGGCACTGGTGTTGAAGGCGGTCGCCGTGCCGGTGCTGCTGTGGCTGAGCTGGCGGCTGGGTGTGCCGGCGGTGCGTGCGCAGTTCCGCCACCGTCGCTGATCCGGTGCTTGTGCAACGCCGGAACAGGCGCCTAGACTCGCGCGTCTGTCATGCGACACGCTCGACATGGCGTTCAATCGTGGAGGGAACAACATGAAACGCTGGCTGCTCGGTCTGTTTTGTCTGTTGTTGTCGGGCGCGGCGCTGGCGGCCGGACCTGACTCCGTACGCAAGCGGGTGCAGGCGAGCATGCTGGTCAGTGGCTCGGTCACCGTGGCGCCGGACGGCAGCTTGAAGAGCTACGTCGTCGATCATCCCGAGCAGCTTCCCGCGCCCGTGGTCGCCCTGGTCGCGCAGGACGCACCGAGGTGGCGATTCACGCCGGTCGTTCGCGACGGCAAAGCGGTGCTGGCGAAGGCGGCCATGAGCCTTCGCATCGTGGCCATGCCTGCGGGTGACGGCAAATACACCCTCGCCATCGCTGGCAGCCATTTCGGGCAGCCGGCATCCAACGACGATCCCAGCGGCAGGATCATCGGTGCCAAACAGCGACAGGCGCCGGCCTACCCGATGGATGCCGCCCGCGCGCACGTTTCAGGCACGGTCTACGTGGTGATGCGGGTGAACCGGGCTGGCGTTGTGGATGAGGAAGCTGCCGAACAAGTCAATCTGGACGACGTGGCCGGCGACGTCCAGATGCGTCGCTGGCGGACGATGCTGGCTGATGCGGCATTGAAGGCGACGCGGCAGTGGACGTTCGTGCCACCAACCGCCGGTCCCGAGGCGGCCCGATCCGCCTGGCTGGTCAGGGTGCCGATCACGTTCAGACTGAGCGAATGGGGCCAACCGGAACCGGTCGAGAAGTATGGCGACTGGCATGCGTACGTGCCGGGCCCGCGCAATACTCCCGCCTGGATGCACGAGCGGAGTTCGAGTGACAGCGCCGATGCGCTCGCCGCCGGTAGCGTGGCTGAAGTGGGCAGGGGGCTGCAATTGATCACTCCGCTCAACGGGGCGTGAAGCAAGCGCCTGGTATTCAGTGTAGGTTGCCGGCTGAGCGGGTATCGCTAGGCAGCATCACCCACGGAGTTCCTTCGATGCGTTCATGGCTGCCCCTAGTCACCTTGCTGTTGCTGCTGGTGACGGCACCGCTGCGAGCCGACGATCTCGCCACCGTCTGTCATGCGACCAGCAGTTACGACGTGACACTGCGCGCCGACAGCGTGTTGTTCGATCGCCCGTCGCCGGTGCCCACGCGGGTCGAATTGCAGCACGGCAGCTTGCACACCGATGGCACCGCCGTGGTGCTGGATGCGGAACAGCAGGATCGCCTGACCCTGTTCGAGCGTGACTTGCGTGCGTTGGTGCCGCGCGTGCGCGCGGTGGCGCAAAACGGGGTGGACATGGCGGTGCAGGCGTTGCGCGCCGAGGCGGCAGGGCTGGGCCTGGGTGCGGACACCCGGGCCGAACTCGATCGCCGCTTGAACACGCGTGCGGCCGAGCTGAAACGACGCATCGCAAGCAGCCAGAGCACGCACGACTGGCAAGGTGACGCGATCGACCAGTATGCAAACCAGGTGCTAGGCGACCTGACACCCCTGGTCGCGGCCGACCTGGGGCAGCAGGCGGTCGATGCCGCCATGGCCGGAGACCTGCAGTCTGCGGCCAGCCTGCGCG
>DASRUB010000307.1:0-7051 GCA_035655635.1 Rhodanobacter sp.
CCTGGGAACGGACGCGCAGCGCGGCGGGGAACTGGTGATCAAAGCCCAGGCGCCGTTGGCCGAGCTGACCGACTACCCCACCGAACTGAAATCCATGACCGGCGGCCGCGGCCGCTACAGCCTCGACCTCAGTCATTACGAAGCCGTGCCGCCGAACGTGCAGAAACAACTCAGCGAATCGTGGAAGCCACACGTGGAGGAGGAGTGAGTGGGAGCTGTGTTCGGTGTTCGGTGTTCAGTTTTCAGTGCTGGGGATTCGGAACTCGACGATCCGAACACCGAACACCGAACACCGAACACAGCTCTTACAGCCGGCTACTCCGCTTCAATGCGAGGTAACGCTCGATCAGAGCGCCGGACAATTCGTTGCAGCTGACGTCAAGCGTGTTGATACCTGCGCGGCGCAGCGACTCGTGGACGCGCTCGCGCTGCGCAAGGTAGTGCATGGCCGCCGCGCTGCGGATGCCGCTTTCGAGTTCTTCCCCGGGCGTGGCGGCGGCGCGGTCCAGCGCCAGTTCGCGCAGACTGACCAGCATCACCAGGTGGCGTCTGGACAACATGCTTATCGCGGCGCGCAACTCGGTATCGTCCTCGTCGCGCACGTTGCTGATCAGCACCACCAGCGCGCGCCGCCGCTGATGTGTTTGCAAGGCGCTGGCGGCGGCGAGGTAATCGGTGGCCAGCGGCATGGGCTGCAAGTCGTAACCGGCGCGCAGCAGCATGTCCAAGCCGCCACTGCCCTGCTGTGGCGGTAGCCAGCGCTGGTCCTGGCCGGTGCACGCGAGCAGACCCACGGCATCACCCTGCCGCAGCGCGATGCTGGCCAGTGCCAGCGAGGCGTTGAGTACATGGTCGAAATGCACCAATTGGTCGTCCTGCGCAAGCATCCGCCGGCCGCAATCGAGCATCAGCACCACCTGCTGGTTGCGCTCGTCACGGTACTCGCGTGAGATCAACCGGCGCGCGCGGGCGGTGGCTTTCCAGTCGATCTTGCGAAGGTTGTCGCCGACGCGATAGTCGCGCAGCTCCTGGAATTCCGTGCCTTCACCACGGCGTCGCTGCAGGCGCGCCCCGACGCTGCGCGAAGCGAGCTCCACGCTGAGTCCGGCCAGCTCGACCAGTGACGCGAAATTGGGATACACGCGCACTATCGACGGTTCGCCGAGCACGCGGCGTGCAGTCCAGCCATGCCACGGCGATCGCAGTTGCACCTGGCAGCCCGCGAAGGTGAATTGACCACGCGCATCGGGAGTCACCGCGTAGTCCAGCATGACGTCGCTGCCCGGCGGCAAGGCCAGGTTGCGCGGCATCCCGCGCACCGCCCAGCCGCCCGGATGCAGATCATGCAGGCGCAGCTTCTGCGTCCTCCGCGTAGCGCCGCGCAGGCGCAAGCCGACAAGCGCTTCCGGCCCCAGCGGCATTACCGGCATCACCTCGCGCCGCACGCTGGGCGCAGGCATGCGTTGCAGGCGCCAGCCATCGATCAGCGCCAGCAACGCGATGACGGCGCCACAGGCCAGCCACGCGTTCAGCGGCAGCCAGGCCAGACTGGTCAGCACGCCAAGCACAGTCCAGCCGCACAGCAACCACAACAGCGTTGGCGCGGGTCGCATCAACGAATCCTCGCCACGCATGCAGGAGCGCGCCCTGTGCGCGATAGCTCTTCGTCAGGTGGCGAAGCGCATCGCGCACAGGGTGCGTTCCTACGGCAATGGGCTGGATGGAGGTGGAAACTCATTGGCGCGGTGCCGGCACCTTGTGCAGCAACGCGTTGAGTACGTCGTCGGGGTGCTGGCGTTCGATCAAGGCTTCCGGCGCCAGCATCAAGCGATGGCGCAAGGCCGGCAGGGCCACGGCGCGCACATCGTCGGGGGTGACGAAATCGCGTCCATCCACTGCCGCCTGCGCGCGCGCCAGACGCGCCAGCGCCAAGCCACCGCGCGGCCCGGCACCGGCGATCACGCCCGGCCATTCGCGCGTGGTGCGCACGATGCGCACGGCATAGTCGGTGACCGCCGCGTCCATGCGAATCGCGGCAACGCCCTGCTGCAGCGCCAGCAGTTCGGCCTGGTCCAGAACGCCCCGTACCCTGGACACATCGAGGTCGGCCGCGACCTTGCCGTTGACCACGCCGGCGACCATGCGCTTTTCGTCCTCCAGCGTGGGATAGCCGATCACCACCTTGATCAGGAAACGGTCGAGCTGCGCCTCGGGCAGCGGATAGGTACCTTCCTGCTCGATCGGATTTTGCGTGGCGACCACCATGAACGGTTGCGGCAGCGCGATGCGGCGTCCTTCGATGGTCACCTGCCCTTCCTGCATCGATTCGAGCAGCGCGGCCTGGGTCTTCGCCGGCGCCCGGTTGATCTCGTCGGCCAGCAGCAGGTTGGCGAACACCGGGCCGCGACGAATCTGGAAGCGCTCGGTCTTGGGGTCGTAGATGGCATGGCCGGTGACGTCGGCGGGCATCAGGTCGGGGGTGAACTGCACGCGGCCGAAACTGCAGCTGACTGCCGCGGCCAGCGCCCGTACCAGCAAGGTCTTGCCCAGGCCGGGCACGCCCTCGATCAGGACGTGGCCGGCGGCCAGCAAGGCCAGCAGCACCTGGTCGAACACCACCTCCTGGCCGATGAAGGCATGCGCCACCTGGGCACGTAGCGCGCGCGTGCGCTCGCCCAGTTCGGCGATCGACAACAAGGCCGGCGGCGGTGCCGGGACAGCAGGGGATTCAATGGTCATGGACGGCTCCTGAGTCGGGCCAGGGTGATGATGGATGCGCGAAACGCCTGCGCGTTCGCGGGTGACTGGAAGGCTTGGGCGACTTGCGCGATGTCCAACGCGCTGCGTTCGGCCACGCGCGCGTACAGCGCATCGCCATTGAGCATCGCGCAGCCCGGATCGCGCCGGCGCAGGCGCGCCAGCACGGTATCGCTGGCCAGGCGGTGCAGGGTGCGGCCGGCGTCGCGGCGATACAGGAACTCACCGGCCGCCTGCACGTGTTCGAGCAGGGCGCGCCGGTGCGGCGATGGCGCCGGCATCAGCGGACCCAGCCGCGCACTGCGCATCGCCATCCAGGCGGCCAGCAGCAGCGTCAGCGCCAACAGCGCCGGCCAGGCCTTGACGACCAGCACGGTCAGGAACGAAGGACCATCCAGCGCGTACACCAGGTAGATCGTTCCCTTGCCGCGGTTCGGCGCCAGCAGGCGCCACGCGAACTGCTGTTCCCATACGTTCTTGAGGCTCAGACGAGTGACGTCATCGAAGCTGGCCAGCAGGCTGACGGTGCCCGCGCCGAGCCGGGTGCGTGCAAACAGGTATCCGTCCCGCGGAGTGCCAATGGCCGCGTCGACGCGTGCCACCGCCACCGACTTGAGCCGAAATTTTGTCGCGCAAGTCACCGAGTAATCGGTGCGGGCAGCGTTCCCGGCATGCATCCTGGCGCAGCCGAACGGTGCCGGGCGCGGATCGAGCAGACCCAGCGCATCGAACAGGGGCGTGCGCGCCACGCTGACCGAACCCGTTGACACCAGCAAATGTCCGCCGCTACGCACCCACGCCGCGATTCGCGTGGCCTGTTCGATATCCACACGCGCCGCGCCGGCACCAAGCAGCAGCGTGTCACCGGGCTGCAGCGCCAGTCTGGTCGGGTCCAGCGTGGTCAGCGAACGCGCTGGCAGACCGGATCGATTCAGCGCGAGCTGCAGCGCGAAGAACGGGTTGTAGCGCGCCTCGCCATGGGCAACCGCAGCCTCGGTGACGTCTTTGTGTTCGAACGTGGCAAGGAAGCCGGCCACCAGCAGCGCCGCGCCCAGCACCAGCAGGCCGATATCGAGCGGCCGGCGATTCATGTTGCGCCTCCGGCCTGCACCGGCCAGCCGCTGAGCAGGTTCTCGATGGCGGCGTCATCCGGATAGCGTCCGGCATAAGCCGCGAACTGCCAGGCGCGCACGATCGCGATGACCTGTTGCGCACGCAGTGGATCACCCATCGCCGCGGCCTGGCGCAGCCAGTCCGCCTCGGTCGCATCGATCGACGGCGGCAGCTGCAACAACAACGCGGTCCGCTCCACGCAACCGCGATACAGCAAGGCCAGTGCTTCGCGCCGCCGTTGCGACTGCCACAGCTTGCGGGTCGCGCCGGCCAGATCCGCCAGCAACGGGACTTCCCGGTCGACGCCTGCCTGCAGGCTGGCCGGTGCCATCGGCGCGACCTCATCCGGCTCCCGCGCCCAGCGTCCGCGATGGCGCCAGGCAAACCACAACAGGGTACCGAGCGCACCGATCAGCAGCAGCCACAGCAGCGCCTTGAATACTCCCGCCAGGAGCTTGCCCAGCAGCGGGAACGGCATCCCTGCCGTGGCCTCGGATCTCGGCGGGTACTTCAACACCCAGCGGCGCACCGTGTGCTCGCCGCCGAAGCGCGGGTCACGATAGACGTGCGCGGCGGCAGCTGCAAAGCGCACGTCATGCTGGTCCGGCGGCTGATGGAATATCTGCTCGATGCTGGTCTGGATCCGCGCCGGCGACGCGCCTGCTGCGTGAGCCGCGGCGGCCGCGCGAGCTGGCACAGCCAGCGCGCCGCTGCACAAAAGCAGAACACCGAGCACCTTGCCCAGGCCCTCAAGCCGTGCACGCAGGCGGCGGAAGGCCAGGTCGATGTCCCAGGCTTCCAGCTGGGTACGCCGGTTCAGGTACAGCGCAAAACCGCAAGCCACATACAGCGGTTCGATGACACTCATCGCCAGATAGGTCACGCCCGCGGCAGCCAGCGTCCAGAGGGTCGCGGCGTGGTGGACGTCATCGCGGAAGAAGTCCGCCACGGACTCGGGCCGCCATTCGTGCGGTATCAGGAACAGGGCGAACAGCCACACGCTGAGGAACAACACCAGTTCGAATTGCAGGCAGCTGTAGGTGAGCATGCTGGTCACGCCGCCGATGCGTCGGCGCAGCACTTTCCAGCGCAACGAACGTTGCCGCGCGGTGGCGCCTTCGAGCAGGTCCAGCGGCAGGCGCAGGGCGCGATGGCTGTCGATACGCAGCCAGGTCAGCGCGGCCAGCGTGCTGCGCCAGCTCCACCGGCGCTGGCCGCGCAATGTCTCGCGCCAGCGCGGCGTCTGTTCGAACACGGCACGCGACAGCACGTACAGCGGCACGCGGTCGAAGATCGGTTTCAACCACCACACCAGGGCCAGTCCCAGCCAGGGCACGCCGAGCAACACGCCCACGGCATTGCACAGCACGAAAACCGGCACGGTGAAGGCGAACCATGCCGACCATACCGCACGCGCATGGGCGCGCAGCATGGCGGCGCCAAGATCCAGCGCCTCGCGCGGTACGCGCGGACGCAGCACCACGCTGATCCGCTCAAGCTCCATGCCTGCCCGCCCTGCCGCCACGCCACAGCCATCCCAGCACCAATACCCACAGCAACGCGCCGCTGCCAAACTTCACCGGGTCAGACAGTGCCGCGATCGATGACCAGTACGCCTCGATGAAGGCGGCCACCAGCAGCATCGCGAACGCGCCGAGCGCCAGTTGCGCACCGATCCAGCCGGCGGCCACCAGCGCCGGGCCGCGCCGCCGCCGCCCCGGTGCCAGCAAGGTCAGGCCCAACTGCAGGCCAGCGCCGCCGGCGATCACCAGCGCGCTCAATTCGAACGGCGAGTGCCCCACCACGAAGCGCCAGAACGGGGCGCCATAACCGATCGCGGTGAGATGCCCGGCAACTCCGCCGATCAGCATGCCGTTGGCGCCAAGCACGTAGATCGCACCCACGCCGAACAACAGCCCGGAGGCAAACGTGCGGAACGCGATACTCACGTTGTTCATCACGTAGAAACCGAACATCTGCAGGTCGGTACCGCTGCTGCGGCCGATACGCGGATTCGCCGGGTCGTACATTTTTTCGAATTGCGCCAACTGGGCGCTGCTGAACACGGTGTGCGCCAGCTCGGGACGAACCTGCATCAGCACCAGCATGACCAGCGCCGGCACATAGAACAGCACGGCCGCCGCCAGCATGCAGCGCCACTGCGAACGCACCAGTTGCGGAAAACCGGCAACCAGGAAGCTGGCCACGCGATGCCAGCGCGGTGCCGGCGGCCGGTACAGCACGCGGTGGCCCTGTTGCGCCAGGCGCTGCAAGCGGTCAGTCACCTCGTGGCTGTAACCACGCCCGCGCGCCAGCGCCAGGTGATGGCACAGGCGTCGATACGCGGACGGAAAATCCAGCGCCTGTTCCTGGCGCAGCGTGCGCTTCGGCTGGCGCTCCAGCGCGCTGAACCAGGACTGCAGGCTGTCCCACTCGCGGCCATGCAGGGCGACGAACCGTTCCTGCTTCATGCGCGCCCCAGCAGCCAGTTGGCATGGGCAACCAGTCGCCGGATGGCCGCCGTATCGCGCAGGCCGGTCAGCGGCGTCAGCAGGTTCGCCAGTTCCTCCTGCCGCGGCACGCTGAGCTGACCCGCGCGTTCGGTGAATTCCACCAGCGCAGCCTGTTCGTCCACCGCCAGCACCACCGGCAGCGGAATCGCCTCCATCGCGGGCACTTGCTGCCCGGCGGGCAATTCGCCGGCATGGATCACCAGCGTGCCGGCAACGATGTCGCCAAGCCTGCGCGCATGGGGATCGATGAGCGTGCTGACCAGACCGACGCCGTATACGCCGGGCAGAATATCCACCACCCGCATCAGGTTGCGCACCACCGACGGCAGCCAGGTCACCGGCGTGCCGTCCGCGTTGACCACGCGCAGGCCCAGCGCACGCTTGCCAGGCGTCTGCCCGTTCCACCACACCTCGAACACCACCGAATACGCCCACATCAGGGCAAATATCAGCAACAGGACCAAGCCGTTGCCGCCCAGGCCGAACAGTGACAGCGGAATCGTCGCGAAGAACAGCATTCCCACGCGCAGCAGCAGGTCGAGCGTCCACGCCTGCGCGCGCGGCAACGCACCGGCCGCACGCAGGCGCAGCGAGATGCCCTCGGGGGTTTCGATCTCGCGGATCGTATCGATCATCAAACGTCGATGACGATGGTGTCGGCGATCAGG
>DASRUB010000308.1:0-12667 GCA_035655635.1 Rhodanobacter sp.
CAGCACCAGCAGCCGGCGCACGCCATCGCGCTGCAATTGGGTGATCGCCTGCGTCACCGACGGCTCCCCATAGCGCATCGCCAGCGCCACCTTGATCGGTGCCTGCGGGCGTTGCCGCGTGAGTTCTGACTGAAGGCCTTGCGCCAACGCCTCACTGAGGAAACGCAGCGGCGATCCCCGCTGCTCCCAGATCTTGCCGTAGGCGTGCGCGGAACGTTTCGGCCGCACGCGGAGGATCACCCCGTGCAGGATCAACCACCACAGCCAGCGTGGATACTCGATCACCCGAGGGTCGGCGAGGAATTCGGCCAGATAGGGTCGCACTGCCGCGGCCGTCGGCGCCGTCGGGGTTCCCAGGTTGACTACCAGTACGCCAGCCTGAACGGGCGGAACATCCCTGTCGTGGGAATAGCCGGCAAGGCCGGTATAGTTGTTCGGCATGGGCATCGTGACCGTCGAAACCTGGCTGCGCCTGGTGGATCAAACGTTGTAGTTTGCCACAGGCCGCTGGGCGGCGATGCCCACCGCACCACCCCCACTCTCTGGCCCACTCCCTGGAGTTCCCATGTCGAAGACCTCTATGCCCCACGTGTTGTTGATGGGTCTCGCTTTGCTGCTGCCGGCAATGGTCGCGCATGCCGAGGATCCGCCGCTGGTACGGGCGAAGAACGCGGTGACGGTGCTCAACCAGATCATGCAGGCGCCAGACAAGGCGATTCCGCGCGATCTGCTGCAAGATGCCAAGGCGATTGCGGTGATTCCCGACATGCTCAAGGTCGGCTTCGTGTTCGGCGGCCGTCGCGGCGAGGGTCTGATCTCGGTGAAGAGCCCGGACGGGACCTGGTCGAATCCGAGCTTCATCACCATGACCGGCGGCAGCATCGGCTTCCAGGCCGGCGTCTCCTCCACCGACGTGGTGCTGGTGTTCCGCACCCAGCGCGGCGTCGACTCGATCGTGCGCGGCAAGTTCACCCTGGGCGCCGATGCGTCGGCGGCGGCCGGCCCGGTCGGACGCACCGCCAACGCGTCGACGGACGGCCAGCTGAAGGCAGAGATCTACTCCTACTCGCGCAGCCGGGGATTGTTCGCCGGCGTGGCGCTGGACGGTGCGGCGCTGCGCATCGACTACGATGCGAATGCCCAGGTCTACGGTGCCGGTGTCACGCCGCGGCGCATCTTCGAAGGCGGTGTCAGCAACGTTCCCGCGCCGGTGGTCGATTTTCGTGATCGGCTTGAGGAGTACACTTCACAGTAACTGTCGGTGCGATTTGCGCCCGCTTCACTTGGCCGGAACCGGCCTGGAAGGTTGATCATGGGTTTGGACAGCGTTTGGCATTGGCTTCTCTTTCTGGCGATCGTGCTGGTGATCTTCGGCACCAAGAAAATCCGCAATCTCGGGCCGGATCTCGGTGAGGCCATCCGCGGCTTCAAGAAAGGCCTCGGCGGCGACGACGAGGCTAAAAAGAAGGAACAGGAAGAAGCCCGTCGCAAGGAGGCCGAGCAATTGCGCGCCGACCCCAAGCCTGCCGACCAAGCCAGCACCGACCAGGCCAGCAAGCAAAGTCAGCACGACTCCAGCGAAACCCGGTAGGCGTCCGGTGGGCGGGGTGAGGCGATGATCGAGTTCAGCCTCGGAAAACTGGTACTGCTCGCCCTGATCGCGTTGATCGTGCTCGGTCCGGAGAAACTGCCCGGTGCGGCGCGTACCGCCGGTGCACTGCTGCGGCGCGTTCGCAATGGCTGGGACGAGGTGCGCGCCGAGGTCGAGCGCGAGCTCGAGGTCGAGGAGATTCGGCGCGCCGCGCGCGAGGCCGTGGCTCACGTCGAAGCCGCCCAGCAGGAGGTCAAGGATGGCCTGAATCAGGTGCACAAGCCCGTGGCGGAGCTGGTCGGCGAGGTCACCGCGACGGACGCGCCGATGGACCAACACGTGACTGAAGCCGCGAACCCGGACGAACCGCCCGAAGCCGGTCGCCAGGCGGAGCTGCCCCTGGGTGAACCAGCATCGGGTGAACCAACATTAGGTGAACCAGCATTGGGTGAACCAGCATTGGGTGAACCGGCTTCGCCGATACGGAATGCAGCGCATGACCGCGCCTGAGTCGGACGCACCGGAAGCAGGGCCGGAAGGAGGCGGCGTGCAGCAAGGGCTGTTTTCGCACCTGCTGGAACTGCGCACGCGCCTGCTCAAGTCGGTGGCCGCGCTGGTGCTGATCCTGCTGGCGCTGGTGCCGTTTGCCAACCGGCTCTACACCCAACTGGCCGCGCCGCTGGTGGCCCGCTTGCCCGAAGGCGCGCATCTGATCGCCACCGGCGTCACCAGTCCGTTCATCACGCCACTGAAACTGGCTTTCTATCTGGCACTGTTCATCAGCATGCCGGTGATCCTGTACCAGCTGTGGGCGTTCGTCAGTCCGGGCCTGTACAAGCATGAGAAACGCCTTGCGCGCCCCCTGCTGGTGGCGGCGATGGCGTTGTTCTACCTCGGCTGTGCATTTGCGTATTTCCTGGTGCTGCCGGCGGCGTTCCGCTTCCTCGTCGCGGTGACACCGAGCGGCGTGGAGATGATGACGGATATCAGCCAGTACCTCGACTTCGTGATGCTGATGTTCTTCGCGTTCGGGTTCTGCTTCGAGGTACCGGTGGCGGTGGTGATCCTGGCCGCGATCGGCGTGGTGGACCTGGAGAAACTGCGCAGTGGGCGGCGCTATGCGGTGGTCGGCGCGTTCGGTGTGGCCGCCGTGATCACGCCACCAGACATCACCTCGATGCTGATGCTTGGCATTCCGATGTGCCTGCTCTACGAGGTGGGCGTGCTGGCGGTGCGCTGGCTGATCAAGCCCGGTTCGGTGAAAGCGGACGCCGGTTGAGCGGTACGCTCAATACAGCACGCTGAATACCGCACGCTCAATACAAGTCGATCGGATCGACATCCAGCGACCAGCGTACCTTGCGCGCAGACGGTAGCGCGGCCAGCGCCTGCTGCCATGGGCGAAGCATGCCGCGCAGCATGTCGCGACGATCCGCCTCGATCAGCAATTGCCCGCGCTGCCGCCCCGCGCGCAAGGCCATCGGCGCGGGCATCGGACCGGCGATCTGCAATGGCCGGTCCGGAAGCGCGCTGCGGGCGGCAGCGAGAAACTCGTCGACTGGCTCGCGCCGCAGCGCCTCGGCGCGCAACAAGACCTGATGACTGTACGGCGGCAGCCCGATCAGGCGGCGCTCGGCGAGCAGATCGCGCGCGGCCGCGGCGTAGCCGTGGGCGAGCAGGTTGCGCAGCAGCGGGTGATCCGGTTGGTGCGTCTGCAGCAGGACGCGGCCGGGTTTGCGCGCGCGTCCCGCACGGCCGGCCACCTGCACCACCAGCTGCGCCAGCCGTTCCTCGGCGCGGAAATCGATGCTGTGAAGACCCTCGTCGACGCCGACGATCGCGACCAGGGTGAGGTTGGGCAGGTCGTGCCCCTTGGCCAGCATCTGGGTGCCGACCAGGATTGCCGGTTGTTCGTTGCCCAGCGCCGCCAGCATCTCCTCGAACGCATCCTTGCGCCGGGTGGTCTCGCGATCCACACGCCATACCGGCACGTCAGGAAAGCGCTCGAGCAGGGCTTCCTCCAGGCGTTCGGTGCCCTGGCCTTGCGCGGTCAGCTCGGCAGCACCGCAAGCGGGGCAGGTCGCCGGCAGGCGCTGCTGGTAGTCGCAGTGGTGGCAGATCAACTGGCGACGCCCGGCGTGCAGGGTCAGCGGGCGTTCGCAGCGCGAACATTCCGCGTGCCAGCCACAGCCGTGGCACAGCAACACCGGCGCATAGCCGCGGCGATTGCGGAACACCAGCGCCTGTTCGCCGCGCGCCAGCGTCTCGGCTGTCGCCGCCAGCAGCGCCGGCGACAGGCCATGTTGCAGACGCTGCCCACGCATGTCGATGATCTGCACCTGCGGCGCGCGCACGGCGCCCGGGCGCGCGCGCAGGTGCAGGCTGCGGTAACGCCCGGCCTCGGCGTTGGCCAGTGATTCCAGCGAGGGCGTGCCCGAGCCCAGCAGCACCGGCACGCCCAGCGCCCGTGCGCGCACCACGGCCAGGTCGCGAGCGTGGTAGCGAAAACCGTCTTGCTGTTTGTACGAGCTGTCGTGTTCCTCATCGACGATGATCAGGCCGGCTTGCGGCAGCGGCGTGAAAATGGCCGAGCGGGTTCCCAGGATCACCCGCGCGGTGCCGGCGCGGGCGCGCAACCAGGCGCGCGCGCGGTCGCCTTCGGACAGGTTGGAGTGCAGCACTTCCACCATCACGCCGAGCCGCTCACGCAGGCGTCGCACGGTCTGCGGTGCCAGACCGATCTCGGGCACCAGCAGCAAAGCCTGCCGGCCTTGCGCCAGCACCTGTTCGATCAGGGCCAGGTAGACCTCGGTCTTGCCACTGCCGGTGACGCCATCGAGCAGAAACGGCTGAAAGCTGCCGAGGCTCGCACCGATCGCGGCCACTGCCTGTTGCTGTTCGTCGCTGAGCTGCGGCGCGATCGATGACGGCGGCCGGTGGTTTCGTGGTGGCTGCTCACCGCGTTCGACCAGGCCGGCGGCAGCCAGTCGGCGTGCGGCCTCGCGCCAGCCGGGCTGACGCCCGTTCAGCTCTTGCGCGCTCAACGCCCCCTCTGCCAGCAGGGCCAGCAAGGTCTTGCTGCCGCCGCGACGACTGCCCGCGTCGTATGCGCTTCGCCCGGCCCGGGTCATCGACCAGAACTCCTCGCCGATCGCGGGCAGCGGCCTGGGCTCGCGCAGCGCCAACGGCAGTGCGTTGGCACAGGCCTCGCCCGGGGCACCCAGCCAATAGTCGGCGGCCCAGGCCAGGGTCTGCATCAGTTCGGCGTCGAGCAGGGCTTCATCGTCAAGCAGGCGCAAGACCTGCTTGAGCCGTTTGCCATCCACTCCCGTCTCGACACCAGACGCGACCACCACCCCGACCATCCTGCCGCGGCCGAACGGCACCAGCACGCGGCTGCCCGCGCGGGGCTCGCCCGTGTCCGGTGGCAGGTAGTCGAACAGGGTGTGCAGCGGCACAGGCAGGGCGACGCGAAGAACGGCCGGCATGGTGACCTCGATGGCGGCTCAGTGTAACCGAGCAGGCTGGTTCACCCGGGGCGCAGGCTGCTGGTGCCTGACAGGCTGCCAGTTGCGCGCACTTGTTGTTCGGACGTCGAGGTATTTCGGGTAAGTCACTATCGCCGTGGACTTTTCGAGCTTATCCACAATCGCTGTGGATAAGTCTGTGGATGCGGCGGGGAAGGCGGCCTGCGAAGCGCGCCGTGGCGCGCTCTCCGACGCCGTGGCCATGTTTTCGTCATGTAAAAAAGTCTTTCGTATTCAACACGTTGAAAAATCATCACCACTCGCGTTCACGCAATCGTCAAATTGCCTCCATGCCGCTT
Source organism: Rhodanobacter sp. (assembly GCA_035655635.1). Classification (GTDB taxonomy): domain Bacteria; phylum Pseudomonadota; class Gammaproteobacteria; order Xanthomonadales; family Rhodanobacteraceae; genus Rhodanobacter. The sequence continues at coordinate 5,418 of DASRUB010000308.1, forward strand.
GACAGCTTGTTCACGCTGTGCAAAACCGCTCGCCGAGGTCACCAGAACAAGGGGTTTTGCGCCTTCCCGGGGCACCCGGTGTGCGCAGGGCGGATCAGGTCCGGCGCTCCGGGGTCGCGAGGAACCTCGGCCAATCGCCAAGACTGAATGCCGGCCACGAGCGGGCTTCGCGACTCGGATGCGTGTGTGGTCGTGTCCGTGCACATGCACTGGGGATTTTCGCCTGCGCTGGGGGCGCCGTGACCGGCGGCTCAGGTAAAATGCCGGGCCTTCGAGTTGTTGTGCCCATGAATCCATTTCGCCCCGAGCGCGCTCGCCTGCTGCATGAAGTGCGCGCCACCGTGCGCCTCGCGCTGCCGCTGGTATTTGCCCAGTTGGCCGCGATCGGCAGCAATGTGATCGACGCGGTGCTGGCCGGGCACGTCAGCGCGCACGTGCTGGGCGCGGTGGCGGTGGGCGCCAGCATCTGGTCGCTGGCGATCGTCAGCGGGATCGGCATGATGATGGCGGTGCCGCCGTCGGTGGCACAGCTCGACGGTGCCGGTCGGCGGCCCGAGGTGGGCGCGGTGTTCCGCCAGGCGCTATGGCTGGCGCTGGGCATGGGCGTGCTGCTGTGGTTCGCGGTCCGCCATGCGGCGCCGCTGATCGATCTGATCGGGGTAACGCCAAGCCTGCGTGATGACGTGCAGCGGTTCTTGCTGGCGATCAGCTGGGGCGCGCCGGCACTGACTTGCTACTTCGCGCTGCGCGGACTGTCCGAGGGGCTGTCGCTGACCCGGCCGTCGATGTATTTCAGCCTCGGCGGGCTGGTGCTGCTGGTGCCGCTGGGTTACGTGCTGATGTTCGGCAAGCTGGGTATCCCGCCGCAGGGTGCGCACGGCTGCGGCGTGGCCACGGCGATCGTGCTGTGGCTGGAGATGCTGGCGTTCGGCATCTACGTGGTCTGCCGGCGCAACTATCGCGGGCTGGGTCTGTTCGATCGTTTCGAAGGGCCGCACCTGCGCCGGATCGGGGCGCTGATGCACATCGGCATGCCGATGGCGGTGACCTTGCTGGCCGAGGCCGGCTTGTTCGTGGCGACTGCGCTGATCATCGCCACCCTGGGCGAAGACGTGATCGCCAGCCATCAGGTGGCGATCAATATCGCCTCGCTGTTCTTCATGATCCCGCTCGGGCTGGCGATGGCGATCACCGTGCGCGTGGGCAATGCGGTGGGCCGCGGCGACGAGCGCGGTGTGCGCTATGCCGGTTTCTGCGGGATCGGCCTGACCCTCGCGACCCAGTTTTTCTCGGCCGCGCTGATGCTGAGTCTGCCGCATTTCATCGCGTCGCTGTACACGCACGATCCGAAGGTGATCGCGCTGGCCGCGCAGCTGATAATGCTGGCCGGGCTGTTCCAGTTTTCCGATGGCATCCAGGTCGCGGCCAACGGCGCGCTGCGCGGGCTCAAGGACACGCGCGTACCGATGGCCATCACCCTGTTTGCCTACTGGATCATCGGCATGCCGGTGGGCTGGTGGCTGGCGTTCCACCACGGCATGGGCGCGCGCGGCATGTGGATGGGCCTGATCGCCGGGCTGTCGGTGGCGGCCGTGATGTTGTTCACCCGATTCTGGCGCAGTGCCTGGAAGCAGCGCTGGCGTCCGACGGGCATGACCGCGCCGGCGTGACCGGCTACGCTTGGCGCAAGACTTGAGGAAGCCCGTCCATGATTCCACCCTTGCCGCCGCCACGCCGCCGCAACGCCCTGCATAGCCTGGCGCGCGGCCTCAACATCACCCGGTTGGTCATCATCAATCTGGTTTTTTTCGCGTTCCTGTTCGTCGTGCTGCTGCTGGTGGTGGCGGCCAGCGTTTCAGGCGATCGCGGCGTGCAGCAAGACAGCGTGCTGGTGCTCAAACCACGCGGACAACTGGTCGAGCAGTACAGCATGGCGCCCTTGCAGCGTGCGCTGTCCGGTCTGTCCGGCGATGACGTGAATCAGGTGCAGTTGCGCGACCTGGTCGGTGCCATCGACGCCGCCGCGAAGGACCAGCGGATCAGCCGCATCCTGTTGCTGCCGGACGATCTGCAAGGTGGTGGCTTCGCGGCCCTGCGCGAGGTCGGCTCGGCGCTGGATCGTTTCCGCGCTACCGGCAAGCCGGTGATTGCCTGGGGCGTGAACCTGGACCAGGGCCAGTATTACCTTGCCGCGCACGCCGATCGGGTGCTGGTCGACCCGCAGGGTGGCGTGATGCTCACCGGTCTGGCTAACTACCGCCTGTTCTACAAGGACCTGCTCGACAAGCTCGGCGTGGATGTGCACCTGTTCCGCGTCGGTGAATTCAAGAGTGCCGCCGAGCCATACATTCTCGATCACGCGTCGGTGGAGGCGAAACAAGCCGACAGCTACTGGATGGGCGGTTTGTGGGATGGCTATCTGGATCAGGTGGCGCGCCTGCGCAAGATCGATGCGGCCACCCTTCGCGACGATATAGACAACCTTCCGCAGCACATCGCCAGCACCCGGGGTGACCTGGCCCAGCTGGCGCTGAACGAGCATCTCGTCGACGGTACCGCGACCCGGGCCGAATTGATCGCGATGATGCGCGAGCAGGGAGTGCCGGTCGGACGCAAGAACCAGGGTTTCCGCCAGGTCGGCCTGGAGGACTATGCCGCCAACCTGCCGCGTGCAGGCAAGCTGCTGGCGCCCGGGGTGGCCATCGTCGTGGCCGAGGGCGAAATTGTCGGTGGCAAGCGTCCGGCTGGCTCGATCGGCGGCGAATCCACCGCGGCGCTGATCCGCGCCGTGCGCGAGGACAAGCGCAGCAAGGCGCTGGTGCTCAGGGTCAATTCTCCCGGCGGCGAAGTGTATGCGGCCGAGCAGATCCGCCGGGAGGTCGAGCTGACCCGTGCGGCCGGCATCCCGGTGGTGGTGTCGATGGGCGATGTGGCGGCGAGCGGGGGTTACTGGATCTCGATGAACGCCAACCGGATCTACGCCGAGCCGAACACCATCACCGGCTCGATCGGCATCTTCGGCATGTATTACACGGTGCCGGGCACGCTGGCCAAGCTTGGTATCCAGAGCGACGGTGTGGCCACCGGCCCGATGGCCGGTGCGTTCGACATCACCCGCCCGCTCGATCCGAAGGTCGGCACCGTGATCCAGGCCATCATCGACAAGGGCTATCGCGATTTCGTCGGACAAGTCGCCAAGGCACGCGGCAAGAGTTACCCGGCCATCGATGCGATTGCCCAGGGCCGCGTTTGGACCGGGCGACAGGCGCTGGAACGTGGCCTCGTAGATCAGCTCGGCGGCCTCGATGCTGCCGTGGCCGAGGCGGCGACGCTGGCCAAATTGGGCAAGGATTACCCGGTGCGCTACGAAGAAGCGCCGGTGAGTGGTTTCGAGCGTTTCCTGATCGACATGAACCACACCGCCAGCACGCAGCTGCTGCAATCTTGGGGTGTGCACCTACCGCGCTGGTTTGCCCAACTGCCGGCGCTGGCGCCGGAACTGCAGTTGCTACGCAACGCGAAGGCCGGTACGCCGAACATCTACGCGGACTGTTTGTGCAGCCCGCGCTGAACCAACACCGCGCCGTGCCGTAGGAGCCCGCTCGCGGGCGATGCTTTTCCGAATCCCGAATCCCGAATCCCGGACAAAAAGCATCGCCCGCCAGCGGGCTCCTACCTGCGGGGGCGCTACTGCTGCTGGGCGTCGATCTGCTTGCGCTGTTCCTCGGCGTGCTTGTCGACGATCTTCTGCACATCTTTCGCGCGCTGTTCGTCCGCCTTCAGGGCGTCGAACGGCGTGGCGACATTGGCGGCCCTGGCCTTCGGCTCCGGCGGCTTGCCGGAACAGGCAGCCACGGAAAGCACGCCAAGCACGGCAAGAGCACACAGCAGGATCGGCAGCGGTTTCATTGCAGTACTCGAGGCAGTTGGACTGCCCGAGTGTCCCGCCAGAGCGGCGTGCGGGCAAGCCTCGGGCGCGATCGGGTGCGACGTTGCTAAGCTCAGCGCATGAACCGTCCCCCGAACAGCCGCCTCGACGCCTGGCAACTGCCTGGCCACACCGCCCTGATCACCGGCGCCAGCAAGGGTATCGGCCTGGCAACCGCGCGCGAGCTGGCTGGGCTGGGCGCCGACTTGCTGCTGGTGGCGCGCGACGAGGACCACCTGGAACAGGTACGCGTAGAGCTGGCGGATGATTTTCCCGATGTTTCGATCATGGCCTTCGGCGCGGACGTGACCGAGGCGGAGGATCGCCTGGCGGTATTTGACTGGATTGCCGACCTGGGCGCCGCGGTGTCGCTGCTGATCAACAACGCTGGCGGCAACCAGCCGGGCGCCACGCTGGATTACAGCGAGGGCGACTACCGCGCGATTTTCGAGCAGAACCTGTTCTCCGCGTTCGAGATGTGTCGACTGGCGCACCCGCAACTGGAACAGCACGCCAACGCCGCCATCGTCAATGTGGGCTCGGTTTCAGCCATGACCCATGTGCGCACCGGCTCGCCGTACGGCATGAGCAAGGCGGCGCTGCACCAGCTGACCCGCAACCTGGCGGTCGAATGGGCGATGGATGGCATTCGCGTCAACGCGGTGGCGCCGTGGTACATCCGCACCCAGCGCTCCGAGCCGGCACTGGCTGACCCGGACTATCTGGACGAAGTACTGGAACACACACCGCTGCGGCGAATCGGCGAGCCCGAGGACGTGGCGGCAGCGATCGCCTTCCTGTGCCTGCCGGCGGCCGGCTATATCACCGGCCAGGTATTGGTGGTGGACGGCGGTTTCCTCAATTACGGGTTCTGAACAGGCTGGACGCGTCGGCCGCAGGCCCGCGGTCGATGCATGCGCCGTCACTCAGAACTCGGCTTCGTGTTCCTCGGCGGCAAGGCCCAGGGTCACCGCGCCTTCGCCTACGTTGACCATGCCGGTGATGCTCATCGGCGCCTCCATCAGCTCCACGCCGCACTCCTGGCACGCCTCGCGCAGCCGGGCGTAGCCCGGTAAATCACCGAGGACGCCCAGCTCGCCGCCGTAGCTCACGCAGACGACCGGCACCAGCAAGCCATCCCTGACCCGTTTGGCGGCGTAATGAAAGAGTGCCTGCGCGCCCTGCTCAAAGCCGCGCACCTTGCCCACCGGACCGGTTTCGCCACGGAAGCAGCGCAGGATCGGCTTGATGTCCAGCGCCGAACCCAGCATGGCGGTGAACAGGCTGACGCTGCGGTCGTTCTTCTTCTTGGCGCGGGCGCGCAGGTAGTAGAGATCGCGGGGCAGCATGTAGCCGTAACTGTGGTTGGCGATATGCAGCAGCCGCTCGCGGATCGCGGCTGGGCTGGCGCCAGCGGCAATCATCCGGCTCGCTTCGACGACGCAGGGAGCCGCGCCGGCAAAAATGTTGCGGGTATCGACCACGCGCATCATGAACGGGCCGGGGACGCCGGCTTCGTCGCGAACCCGCCGGTAGTTCTTCAGGATCCCGAAGCTGGCCTTGTTGATGTGCTCGTTGATCGGGCTGCGGGTGGCGGTGATGGTCAGGCAGAACACGCAGTCGTGCTCCAGCACCAGCTTCTCCAGGAACAGCTGCTGCACCTGTTCCACCGGGCAGGGCTCGGTCTCCGCCGAATGGCTGCGACTGCCCAGCTCGCGATCGATGAAGCGCTGCCGTTCGCCAGGGCTGCGGTCGTCCATGAAGGTTTCACTATCGACCTTCACCGTGATCGGCATCACCGCGATGTCTTGTTGTTCCAGGAACGCCTGCGAGATATCACAGGCCGCATCGATTGACAGACCCACTCGCATCACATCGCCCCGTCATGAATGGCACGCAAAACATAGCACGCTCGCTTTGACCCCCATGTGCGTCATGGAGTTGCCGTGGAACGGTGTCGGGTAGCGGCCAGCATCTATGATGTGGCGAACCGGTTGGCCCGCCCCGGGGCGGCGTCGACGACGATTCGAACCGATACCGTTGCAGTACATACCTATATGAAGAGCAAACAGGAAATCGTCGCCAACTGGCTGCCCCGGTATACCGGCACGGCGCTGGAGGATTTCGGCGAACACATCCTGCTGACCAATTTCGGCCAGTACGTGGAAATATTCGCCCAGTGGCACGGGGTGGAAGTAAGCGGACGCGACCGGCCGATGCCGAACGCCACGGCCGACGGCATCACCCTGATCAATTTCGGCATGGGCAGCCCCAATGCGGCCACCGTGATGGATCTGCTGGGCGCGATCGGGCCGCAGGCGGCGTTGTTCCTGGGCAAGTGCGGCGGGGTCAAGAAGAAGAACCAGCTCGGCGACCTGGTGTTGCCGATCGCGGCGATCCGTGGCGAGGGCACCAGCAACGACTACCTGCCGCCGGAAGTGCCCGCATTGCCGGCATTCCAGTTGCAGCGCGCGGTTTCCACCATGATCCGTGACCTGGGCCACGACTACTGGACCGGCACCGTGTACACCACCAACCGCCGGGTGTGGGAACACGACGACACCTTCAAGGAGTATTTGCGCCGCACCCGCTGCATGGCGGTGGACATGGAAACGGCCACCATCTTCGCCGCCGGCTTCGCCAACCGGATTCCCTGTGGTGCCCTGCTGCTGGTGTCCGACCAGCCGATGGTCCCGGAAGGGGTCAAGACGGAGGCCAGCGACCAACGCATCACGGCGCAATACGTGGAGGCGCACATCCGGATCGGCGTCGAGGCGCTGAAATTGGTGCGCCGCAACGGGCGCAGCGTGAAACACCTGCGTTTTGACGTGGATGGCGATCAGGACTGAGTAGCCCGCCACCAGCACCCTGACTGTCGGGCTGCCCGCTGCCTGCTGCACCGGTTGCCGGTGGACAAGCACTCGGGAACAGGAGTTGTCTGGATGGGGTTTGGATAACGTTAATTTAACGTGATCCGGCGCTGATGGAAGTCCTCCTCGAAGACCTGTACGCACCGTAAATCCCGCAAAAACCGCAATGGGGGCTGAACAGGAAAAACAACGCAAGCGTGTGAAGTCAGTTCACATAGCGTTAGTTGCCTGTTAGTATCAGCGCGGATCGGGAGTTCATGGGTCCGACGTCCATTGGCCTGGGAACAGGCCGAGTCGCAATTCTGGGCAGAAACAGATTCTGGCCCATGAAAAAAATATTAACCGGAGGGTGTCTTAATGAAACTTGGGGTCACAAAACTTTCTTCGGCAGTTCGCCTGGCGCTTTCGCTGGGTGCTGTCATCGCGGTCGGTGCCTCGGGCACGGCCTTCGC
>DASRUB010000309.1:0-2220 GCA_035655635.1 Rhodanobacter sp.
CCGAGCGTGCCGCCGTGGTCGATGCCCGCTACGGCAAGGGCCACGTGCTGCTGTTCGCCAGCAACCCGATGTGGCGTGGCGAAACCATCGGCAGCTACCCGCTGGTGCTCGACGCGATCAAGCATTTCGACAAGCTGGATATACCGGCGAAGCCGTGAACCGAACGCGCGTAGGGGCCCGCTCGCGGGCGATGCTCCTGTTCCAGTCTCCCAGCATGCATCCAAGGCAAGAGCATCGCCCGCGAGCGGGCTCCTACGGCGGCCAGCGGCGACCTCAAGTTTGCGTTTCAGGTTGCCGCGCCGCGCGCGGTCATGCTACGGAGAATCGCGTCGCACCCGTCAGGCGAAGCTCAGTGCGCTCCCGGCGTGCGGGTTCTGATCCGGGGTGGCGCCAGCATGGCGTCGCGCTTCGCCTTGAACGGGCTGTCGGCGTACCAGGCCGGCCATATGCCGGCGTGGCTCAGGTGTTGGCCAAGTTCGTACAGCGCCTGGGTGTCCTCAAGGATGCCGGCATAGTCCCAGTCCGGATTGAAGACGTCGTTCGGCGTGTGATAGCGATGCGCGGTGTAATCGTCGGCCGCCTTCTCACCCGCCGCCTTGCCACCGTCGAGCAGATCCAGGCCGGAACTGGCCAGCATCGCCGGCACGCCGGCGCGGGCGAAGTTGAAATGGTCGGAGCGGAAGTAGAAGCCGTTCTCGGGCGTGGTCTCCGGCGAGATCACGCGGCCCTGGCGTTTCAGCACGTCGGCCAGCATGTCCTCCAGTTGCGACTGGCCCTTGCCGATCACGGTCATGTCGTGCGCGCGGCCAATGATCGGCAGCGCATCCACCGCGAGGTCGGCCACGGTCTTGTCCAGCGGGAACACCGGCTGCGCCGCGTAGTACTGCGAGCCGAGCAGGCCTGATTCCTCCAGCGTGGGCATGAAGAACAGCACGCTGCGATCCGGCGCGGCCTTCTGCTGCGCGAACGCATCGGCAATCTCCAGCAGCATGCTGAGGCCGGTGCCGTTGTCGATGGCGCCGCTATAGACCTGGTGACCCTTGCGCGAGGGGTCGGTGCCCAGGTGATCCCAGTGCGCGGTGTAGATCACCACTTCGTCCGGCTGGTGGGCACCGGGGATCATCGCCAGCACATTCTTCGATTCGAAATGGCCGATCTTGTTGTGCAGGCTGAGCGATGCAGTCGCCTTGAGCGGCACCGGCTTGAAGCCCGGCCTGGCCGCCGCGGCGGCGAGCTGGTCGAAGTCCAGGCCGGCGGCGGCGAACAGGCGCGTGGCTGCGGCATGGGTGAGCCAGCCCGCGACCGGCAGGCGCGGCGCGAGATCAACGCTGGGTGGCAGGCTGAGTTGGGGGCCGCGGTTGCCGTTCTGCAGCACGCTGAACGGATAACCCGCCGCCGCGTCACTGGTATGTACGATGAAACACGCAGCGGCACCCTGCTTCGCGGCCTCCGCGTACTTGTATGTCCAGCGGCCGTAGTAGGTCATCGCCCGACCGTTGAACAACTTCGGGTCGCCGCTGGCGAACCCGGGATCGTTGACCAGCACGATCACCGTCTTGCCCTTCACATCGACACCGTCGTAATCGTTCCAGTGCCAGTTCGGTGCATCGACGCCGTAGCCGAGAAAGATGATCGGCGAATCCTTCAGGTCGACCTGCGCCTTCGACTGCAAGGTCTGCACCACCATGTCGGTCTGGTTGGCGAAGCTGGCGTGCTTGTCCCCGGCAGCTACATGGAGCTTCACGTTGCTGTTCACCAGCAAGGTACTGTCGGCCGGCACGGTCTGGAACCACGAACCGTGGTTGCCCGGCTGCAAGCCCATCCGCTTGAACTCGTTCACCAGGAAATCGAGCGTACGCTTCGCGCCGGCGGTGCCCGGCTTGCGTCCGCCGAATGCGTCGGAGGCAAGCGTCTTGTCGAAACGGGCGAAGTCCGCCGCGTTGATCGCTGGCGCCAGCGCAATCTGCGCAGTTTCCGCACGGGTGGCAGCAGCCGCTGCCGCAGGCCATGGCAGCACCGCCACGCCAAGCGTGGCCAGCAGGAGAGAAATCATCGCGCGCATGGGACCGCCTCGGATCGGTGGAATCAGTCGCCTTTGTAACGCGCGCCTGCCCGGCTGTCCATGCGACGAGCCACGCCAACAGGCCAGCCCGCGCAGATGCACGCGGAATGCGCAACCATTCAGGGCCGTGGCAGGGCTGCCAGCGCAGGGGAAACCGG
>DASRUB010000310.1:0-7225 GCA_035655635.1 Rhodanobacter sp.
ATCTTCCTCGGCGCTGCCGCCGATCTCGCCGACCATGATGATGCCTTCGGTCTGCGCATCGTCCTGGAACAGCTTCAGGCAGTCGATGAAGTTGAGGCCGTTGATCGGGTCGCCGCCGATGCCGATCACCGTGCTCTGGCCTAGGCCTTCGTTGGTGGTCTGGAACACCGCTTCATAGGTCAGCGTGCCGGAGCGCGAGACCACGCCGACCTTGCCCTTGCTGTGGATGTGGCCGGGCATGATGCCGATCTTGCATTCGCCGGGGGTGATGATGCCGGGGCAGTTCGGCCCGATCAGCACGATCTCCGGATGCTGCTGCAGCACGTTCTTGACACGCAGCATGTCGAGCACCGGGATGCCTTCGGTGATCGCCACGATCACCTTGATGCCGGCGTCGATCGCTTCGAGGATCGAGTCGGCCGCGAACGGCGGCGGCACGAAGATGACCGACGCATCGGCACCGGTTTCGAGCACGGCTTCATCGACCGAGTTGAAGACCGGCAGGCCGATATGCTCGGAGCCGCCCTTGCCCGGGGTGACGCCACCGACGATCTGGGTGCCGTAATCGAGGCATTGCTGTGCATGGAAGGTGCCCTGCTGGCCGGTGAAGCCCTGCACGATCACCTTGGTGTTTTTATTGACGAGAACGCTCATTGGAAATGTCCTTGGGTCGCGTAGGAGCCCGCTTGCGGGCGATGCTCTTGCCCTGATCAAGTCAAAAGCATCGCCCGCGAGCGGGCTCCTACCGGTGGTTATTTGGCCGCGGCCACGGCTTTCTGGGCCGCGTCGTTGAGATCGTCCGCCGGCGTGATCGCCAGGCCGGAGTTGGCCAGCAGCTCGCGGCCCTGATCGACATTGGTGCCTTGCAGGCGCACCACCACGGGGATCTTCAGGCCCACTTCCTTGACCGCGGCGATGATGCCCTCGGCGATCAGGTCGCAGCGTACGATGCCGCCGAAGATGTTGACCAGGATGCAGCGCACCTTGTCCGAGGACAGGATCAGCTTGAACGCCTCGGTCACGCGCTCCTTGGTGGCACCGCCACCAACGTCGAGGAAGTTGGCCGGCTCGCCACCCGCCAGCTTGATCACGTCCATCGTGGCCATCGCCAGGCCGGCGCCGTTGACCATGCAGCCGATGGTGCCGTCCATCGTCACGTAGTTGAGGTTGTACTTCACGGCGGCCGCCTCGGCGGCGTCTTCCTGGGTCAGGTCGCGCATCACGGCCAGGTTCGGATGACGGTATTCGGCGTTGTCATCGGAGTTGACCTTGCCATCCAGCGCGGCGAGATTGCCGTCTTCAAGCACCGCGAGCGGGTTCAACTCGACCAGCGCCAGATCCTGCTCGTTGAACAGCTTGTACAGGCCCAGCATGATCTTGGTCAGCTGATTGACCTGCTTGCCATTGAGATCCATCGCGAAACCGAGCTGGCGGCACTGGTACGGCTGCAGCCCTTCGACGAAGTCGATCACGATGGTGTGGATGTCTTCGGGCGTGTCCTTGGCGACCTGCTCGATGTCCACGCCGCCGTGCTTGGAGGCGATGAACGACACCGACTTGCTGTCGCGATCGACCAGGATCGACAGGTACAACTCGCGGGCGATATCGGTGGCGTCGGTCACCAGCACCAGGTTCACCGGCAGCGCGCGGCCGGCCGACTGGTAGGTTTCCATGTTGGTGCCGAGCATGCCCTTGGCAGCGGCGCGCACGTCATCAAAGCTGCGGCAGAACTTGACGCCGCCGGACTTGCCGCGGCCGCCGGCATGGATCTGCGCCTTGACCATCCATTGCGTGCCACCGAGTGCCTTGGCGGCATCGACGGCGGCGTCGGGGGAGTTGGCGACCTTGCCCGGCGGTACGGCGATGCCGTACTGCGCGAACAGTTCTTTGGCCTGGTATTCGTGGAAATTCATTCGATACCTCGAGCGAACGGAGAAACGATGGCGGCCGCACGCACGGTTACTCGGCGTGGGTCAAGGAAAATCTGGCGGTGGAATGAGGCGTTGCCGGATCGCAACGTGCCTGCCGAACACCGGCTAGGAGCCCAGGCCCCTGGCGCACCATGCGGCCGCCTATTTTCGCGGATGCGGGCCGCAATGGAAAGGGCGCCCTGCCAGAGGGCCCCGCGCAAGCCGGTTTCAGGCGGTTCGGCACGCCACGTTGCGCCAGCACCACGGCCACCCAGCCGTCATATACTCGCCAGCACCTTCCACGGAACTGCCCACCACGTGTCCAGCCCAGTAATAGCCAACGATCCGCGCACAGGGATGGCAACGATCCGCCACGAGCTCTCGTTCCTCAATGGGTTTCGGCTGGTGCAGTCACTGGTGTATATCGGCCTGGCGTTCAGCCCCGGTGGCATGGGATGGCCGCAATCGCCGCAACCCGGATTCGCCCGCACGCTGGCCACGCTGTACCTGATTTTCGCGCTGCTGGCGCTGCTGTTCAATCGGCGCAGCATGTTCCACGTCCGCACCGCGGTGGCGGTGACCCTGGTGGTCGACATCGCGGTGGCGATGATGGCCATCGCGACGATGCACGATGCACGCATCGGCATCGCGATGATGCTGGCGGTAAACCTTTGCGCCGGAGCGCTGATCCTGCCGCTGCGCCTGTCCGGATTTTTTGCCGCGCTGGCCACGCTGGGCATGCTTGGCATTTCCTTCTTCGGCTGGTCACTCTCCGCCCATCCCGGCGACCGCGACCTGCTGGAAGGTGCCCTGTTCGGCGTGGCCTACTTCGCCACGACTGCCCTGTGCAGCGTACTGGGTCAGCAGTTGCGTGCCACCGAGGCGCTGGCCGAACAGCGCAGCACCGACCTGGCCAATCTGTCGCAGATCAACGAGTTGATCATCCGCCGCATGAAGACTGGCGTGCTGCTGGTCGACGACGCCAATCGCATCCACCAGATCAACGAGTCGGCCTGGATGCTGATGGGCAATCCCGGCGCCGACCAGCGCGACCTGGGCCAGCTGGCGCCGGAGCTCTCGCGCCGCCTATATCACTGGATGACCTCGGGCAAGCTGGACGAAACCGCCACCCAGCTCGCCGATGGCGTACCCGAAGTGGTGCCTCGCTTCACCCGGCTGGCGCCCAACGACGATTCGCACGTGCTGATCTTCCTGGACGACACCTCGTTGCTGTCGCGACGCGCCGAGGAACTCACCCTCAGTTCGCTCGGTCGCCTGTCGGCCTCGATCGCCCATGAAATCCGCAATCCGCTGGCGGCGATCCGCTATTCCGCACAACTGCTGGCTGAGTCCCGGACGATGGACGGCACCGACCAGCGCATGGTCGAAATCATCAATAACCACTGCATCCGCCTGAACGAGATCATCGAGAACATCCTGCAGTTGTCGCGGCGCGAACGCTCACGGCCGGAAACGCTCGACCTGGGCGACTGGGCGCAGGACTTCGTGGGGGAATACAGCCAGGGCAACGATCTGGGCACCGACTCGCTGCGCGCCGTCACCAACAGCAGCGTGCCGGTGGCCGCACTGGCCGACCCGCAGCAACTGCAGCAGGTGGTCTGGAACCTGGTGCAGAACGCGCTGCGCTACGGCCGCCTGCCAAGCGAACCGGCCCGCGTGATGGTAGTGGCACGCCAGGGCGAGCATGGTGTACCCATCCTCGAAGTCATCGACCGCGGTCCCGGGATTGCACCCAAGGTGGCAGCCCAGATCTTCGAGCCGTTCTATACCACCCACGAATACGGTACCGGTCTTGGCCTGTACCTGGCCCGGCAGATGAGCGAAGCCAACCAGGCCGCGCTGGAGTACGTGCGCGTGGCCGGTGGCGGCAGCTGTTTCCGCCTGACCCTGACGCCGGCACAGATGGGCCGGGGCACCGGTGACGACGACGAGAGCTGAGAACCTGAAGGTCGTTGCAGAGCATCGTGCTTGCGCTGCCGGAGCAGGCCACCCGGTGAGTCGTTTTGTGTGGATCCTCCCCTTGGTCTGCCTGCTCTCCCTGCAGCTGCAGGCAGAGAGTGTTTTGCACACACCGATCCAGGTCGGCAACGCGGATAATCGGATCGCTCTGCAAGCCGGCGCGTCGGCGCCACGGTTGTTGTGGCTCGCTCACGCCGGCGATTCAGCATGGCAAAACGTAGTGGCGGAGACACTGATCGGACACGCCAGGATCGGGGATGAGGACACTCCCCTGCATTGGCGATTCGACCGCGCGGCCAGTCGAAACCAAGGCGACTCCGCAAGCCTGGTGTACGAGGATCGATCGGCCGGGTTGCGGCTGTATTGGGAATGGCGCGCGCCTGCACGGCACGGCCCGCTTGAGCATGTCATCCGCATCGAAAATCTCGGTGGGCGGGAAGTCTGGATTCCGTTGCAGGACAGTTTCCGCTACGCCTGGAAAATTCCGGCGGCTCAGTCGTTGCAACAGCTGTGGATCGACAAGGGTGCCGGCGAGCCGCCACCGGTCGGCACGCATCTGGTGTCGATCGCCGATGGCCATGACTGGCATGCCGAATCGAGCACGTTTGCCCATCCGCGACCCGGCGAGGCGCGCGAGATCATCCCGTGGCTGCTGGTTCGCGGCACGGATCCAAAGGTGGGTGGCTGGTATGTAGGGGTGGAGTTCAGCGGTCGCATCGCGATGACCCTGAAGCGACGCGGCGAGACACTCGAAGGCACGGTCGGACTCAACCCCGAACCCGGCCCGTTCAGCACCCGGCTGCTGCCGGGCGAAACCTTTGCCACCCCGACCGTCTTCGTCGGCGCCGACGACGGCGACATCGACGATACCGGCAACACGCTGCATCGCTGGGTTCGCCAGGTACTGAACGACCCGGCCACACTGCGCAATCCGGAGTATCCGCTGGTGACGATCAACAGCTGGGGCAGTGCGATGGCGATCACCGAGGTGCAAGCGCGACGCATGATCGACGATGCGCAGCGTCTTGGCTTCGAGATGTTTCATCTGGACGCGGGCTGGTTCCGCGCCGTTGGCGATTGGCATCCAGATCCGAAGAAATTCCCGCACGGCGTCTCCGCGCTGTCGGATTACGCACACCGCCATGGCCTGAAGTTTGGACTCTGGACCGACTGGGCCCAGGCCGGAACCAGTACCGGGAAAGGCGCGCTCAATGTCACCGATCCGAAGGTGCGCGACTGGCTGACCACCGATCCGCCGCCAGGCTGGAAGCCGGCCGGGTTCAAGGGCATCACGATCGACCTGGGCGTACCCGCGGCGCAAGCCTGGGCAACCGGCGAGACCAACCGCATCGTGCACGACTACCATGTCGACATGCTCGAGCACGACGGCTATGTGGTGGCCCAGGGCTGCGATCGCCGCGATCATCCGCACGCAGCGATCGATCCGGCCAAAACGCACCGCTACAGTGACGACGACTTCCTGTGGGTTGACAGCTCCAATTCGACCGATGTCAGCCTGCATGCCACGCGCGCCTACTACGAGATCCAGGACGCACTGAAGCGCCACCACCATGGCCTGCTGCTGGAAATCTGCAACGACGGTGGACGCATGGTCGATTTCGGCAGCGCCGCCCACGGCGACTACTTCTCGATCGTGGACTCCTACGACCCGCTATCCAACCGGCAGGCCTTCTACGATGCCAGCCACCTGCTGCCGCCGGCCATGCTGGAGACCTATGTGAAGGCATGGCCCACGCCGCGGATCGAGAACTTCCGCTACATGCTGCGCAGCGGAATGATGGGCTGGTTCACGGTCATGATCGACACCAACAGCTGGAGCCGCCAACAGCATGCCGCGGCGGCGCGGGAGATCGCGTTCTACAAATCGACGTTGCGTCCGTTGATCCGTGATGCGGATCTGTACCACGTGGGCCCGCGCCCGGACGGCAAGGGCTGGGACGGAACCGAATACTTCGACGCCGCACGCGACCAGGGCGTGCTGTACGCCTTCCATGGCAGCGAGGTAGCACCAGGCATTTTCCGGTTCAAACTGCGGGGGTTGCGCAGCGAACATCGATATCGCCTGCATTTCAGGGATGGCTCCTCACCCGACAAGGTGTTGGAAGGACGCGACTTGATTCAGTCCGGCGTGGCAGTGTCCCTGCCGACGGCGAATTCCTCCGAGCTGGTCGTGATCGAGGGCGTACCATGACGAACCGATATGGTTGGCCGCTGGCGATTGCCCTGCTCTGCGCGTGCACGTCAGCCACGGCACGGCCCGCAGTCCCCACGGACGCCAACGCCACCTCGG
This sequence comes from Rhodanobacter sp., assembly GCA_035655635.1. GTDB lineage: Bacteria > Pseudomonadota > Gammaproteobacteria > Xanthomonadales > Rhodanobacteraceae > Rhodanobacter. The sequence continues at coordinate 6,202 of DASRUB010000310.1, forward strand.
GCCAGCCTCCGACCCGCGAACACTCCGGCGGCAACCTGGTGGTTCAACCCGCCGTGATCATCGACGCCGCAAAGGCCTTTAGGGACCCGGATCCCGCCCTGCAGGCGATGGTGCGTTCAGCCCTGCTCAATACCGGCACCCAGATCGTGGCAGCGTTTGACGGCACCGCCTACGTCAAGACGGGCGACATTCCCGCCGAATGGTTGCGCGATTCCAGCGTGCAGGTCGAGGCGACGTATCTCGACTATGCCGACGACCCGCAAATCCGAGCGCTGTTCAAGGCGGTGATCCAGCGCCAGGCGAAGTACCTGATCGTCGACCCGTATGCGAACGCGTTCAGGCAGGACTACACGGTGTGGGAGCGCAAGTTCGAGCTCGACTCGCTGTGCTACCCGATCCTGCTCGCGTGGAAGTACTACAAGGTGACCGGCGATGCGTCGGTGTTCACGCCCGAGGTCAGGAAGGCCTTCCTGCGCGTGCTCGACGTCATGCAGACCGAGCAGCATCACCGGCGTCGCAGCAGCTACCGCTTCAAGTCCGACACCCAGCAAGCAGGCGTCAATCCGGTCTCCTGGACCGGCATGATCTGGACCGGCTTTCGTCCATCGGATGACCCGTGTGTCTACAACTACCTGATCCCCGCCGAGATGATGGCGGTGCAGGCCTTGACGGCGCTGAAGGAGATTGCCGCCGTCTATGAGGACCCGAAGATGGCGGCTCGCGCAGAAAGGCTGCGCCAGCAGGTGCACGCAGGCATCCAGAAATACGGCATCGTGAAAGGGCCCGACGGCAAACCGATCTACGCCTACGAAGTCGATGGACTCGGCCACGCCAACCTGATGGACGATGCGAACATCCCCAACCTGCTCGCGGCGCCTTATTTCGGCTATGTCCGCGTCGACGATCCGATCTACCAGAATACGCGGCGCTTCGTGCTCTCCGCAGCCAACCCGTTCTACTACGCCGGTCCGCTGGCAGCGGGGCTGGGCAGCCCGCACACGCCGCCGGGCATGGTCTGGCCGCT
>DASRUB010000311.1:0-5148 GCA_035655635.1 Rhodanobacter sp.
TTGACCGCGCAGGGCCCCACACCGGGGCCGCCGCCGCCATGCGGAATGCAGAAGGTCTTGTGCAAGTTGAGATGGGACACGTCCGAACCCCAATGACCGGGCTTGGCCACGCCGACCAGCGCATTCATGTTGGCGCCGTCGGTATACACCTGGCCACCGTGCTCATGCACGATGTCGCAGATCGCCACGATGTCCTCCTCGAACACGCCATGCGTGGACGGGTAGGTGATCATCAGTGCGGCCAGGCGGTCGGAATACTTCTCGGCGGCGCGCCGGATGTCCTCGACGTCGACATTGCCGTGGGCGTCGCATTGGGTCACCACCACGGTCATGCCACACAAATGGGCGGAAGCCGGATTGGTGCCGTGGGCGGACTCGGGAATCAGGCAGATGTCGCGATGCGCCTCGTTGCGCGAGCGGTGCCAGGCGCGGATCGCCAGCAGGCCGGCGTACTCGCCCTGCGCGCCGGAGTTCGGCTGCAGGCTCACTGCGTCGTAGCCGGTGATTTCCACCAACTGCGCCTCGAGTCCGTCGATCAGTTCCTTGTAGCCCTGCGTCTGCTCGGCTGGCGCGAACGGGTGGATATTGCCGAATTCCGGCCAGGTCACCGGGATCATCTCGGCGGTGGCGTTGAGCTTCATCGTGCACGAGCCCAGCGGAATCATGGTGCGATCCATCGCCAGGTCCTTGTCGGCCAGCGCGCGCATGTAGCGCAGGAGCTCGTGCTCGCTGTGATGGGTGTTGAACACCGGATGGGTGAGGAATTTCGACGTGCGCCGCAGCGCCGGCGGGACCAGCGACGGTGTGGAGGCGTCCAGTGCGTCGATGTTCGGCAGTTTCGCGTCGTCGCCGCCGAAGATGCGCCACAGCAGTTCGATGTCGGCGCGCGTGGTGGTTTCGTCCAGCGAGATGCACAAGTATTCGCCCCACGCCTTGCGCAGGTTGGCGCCCATCGCCACCGCGCGCGCCGCGATGGCATCGGTGCGATCGCCGGTCTTCAGGCTCAGCGTGTCGAACGCGCTGTCGTGGTGGAACGAGGTGAAACCGAGCTGCTGCAAGCCGGCCTTGAGGATCGCGGCGAGGCGCGCCACGCGCGATGCGATGCGCACGAGGCCTTCCGGGCCGTGGTACACGGCGTACATCGACGCCATCACCGCCAGCAGCACCTGGGCCGTGCAGATGTTCGAGGTGGCCTTCTCGCGGCGGATGTGCTGCTCGCGGGTCTGCAGGGTGAGCCGATAGGCGGCCTTGCCTTCGGCATCGATCGAGACGCCGATCAGCCGGCCCGGCATCGAGCGCTTGTACGCGTCGCGGCAGGCCATGAACGCGGCGTGCGGGCCGCCGTTGCCGAACGGCACGCCGAAGCGCTGCGAGTTGCCGACCGCGATGTCTGCGCCCATCTCGCCTGGCGACTTGAGCAGGGTCAACGCCAGCAGGTCGGTGGCGAAGATGGCCAGCGCGCCCTTGGCGTGAATCTTCGCGACCTCGTCGCTCCAGTCCATCAGCCAGCCGCTGCTGGCCGGGTACTGGATCAGCGCCGCGAAGTAGTCGTCGCCGGCTATCGCAGCGTCCCACTCGGCGCCGGAGTTGGCCAGCTTGACCGTCAGGCCCAGCGGCTCGGCGCGCGTGCGCATCACCTCGATGGTTTGCGGGTGCGCGTCGCCAAACACCACGATCACGTTGCCCCTGGCCTTGGCTGAACGCTTGGCCAGCGTCATCGCTTCGGCGGCGGCGGTGGCTTCGTCCAGCAGCGAGGCGTTGGCGATCTCCATCCCGGTGAGGTCGGCGCACATGGTCTGGAAGTTGATCAGTGCCTCCATCCGGCCCTGCGAAATTTCCGCCTGGTACGGCGTGTAGGCGGTGTACCAGGCCGGGTTTTCCAGGATGTTGCGCAGGATGACATTCGGCGTGTGGGTACCGTAGTAGCCCTGGCCGATGAAGCTGCGGAACACCTGGTTCTTCTGCGCGATAACGCGGATCCGCGCCAGCGCCTCGACCTCGGTGATCGCCCGCGGCAAGTCCAGCGGTGTGCTCGACTTGATTCCGCCTGGCACGATGGCGTCGGTCATCGACTCCAGCGAATCGTGGCCGATGACGCGCAGCATCTGCGCGATCTCGGCATCGTCCGGACCGATATGGCGCTCGATGAAGGCGCCATGGTTTTCAAGCTCGCGCAGCGAAGGTGACGGGTTCTGGCTCATGACGGGCGTCCGGAAAAGGCCGATAAGGGCCGGCCGATGAAGGCCGGGCGTGCATGCCGCACGTGGGGCGCCCCTCTGTCCTTTTGCCTGAGAGTTTGGAAACGCGCGAGCGTCTCGTGCCCCTTCGGCGGCGGTTTGTGCCGGTGAAGGCGGCCGCTCTCTCCAGAGTGTTTACGCGTGATGGTGTGGAGCCTGAGCGATTACGGGCGTTGCGTCTTCGGCAGCGGGCGTGCCCCGTGAGGCGGTGCCTGCTTCTCCCACCAAGCGTTTACTGCAAGGATTATACAGGGCGGACGAGGGCGTGGTGGATCTGAGAGGTTGTGACTATTCAACCTCTCAGCCCGGCCATGGATGGCCGGGCGCGAATCGAGCACGCAAGTGCTTGATTCGCGTGAGCGAGTACGGGCCTGTACCGAACTCGCGATAGAAGAAAATCACAGGAAGTGATTTTCTTCACAGGCTCTGAGTGGATGCGGTTCAGGCAAGCCAGGAGCGTGGGCGGCAGAAACGTTCGAGGCTTTGCAGCCCGGACGATTTCTGCCGCCCACGCTCCTGGGCGCTATGCTCGTGCGTCCGTGGCCGCCAGACGAGAGATTCCATGATCCGCATCGGCGAAATCGACCATGTGGTGCTGCGCGCCATCGACATGGAGGCGATGCAGCGGTTTTATTGCGACGTGCTGGGCTGCCACGAAGAGCGACGGCAGGACGAGATCGGCCTGGTGCAGCTGCGCGCCGGGGCGTCGCTGATCGATCTGGTCGCCGTGGACGGCAAACTTGGCCAACACGGCGGTGCCGCGCCCGGCAAGAAAGGCCATAACGTCGACCACGTTTGCCTGCGCGTCGAAAACTATGACGAGGAGGCGATCCTGGCGCACCTGAAGGCACATGATGTGCGCATCGGCGAGCTGGGTTTGCGTTATGGTGCGCGCGGCAACGGCCCGTCGATCTACCTGTACGATCCGCAGGGCAACATGATCGAGCTGAAGGGGCCGGCGGTGGCTGGCTGAAGCCGGTGCAGTGGCACCCCCGGGAGCTTTGGACGGCACTCGCTGACCGCGGCACGATGTTGAAGGGTGAGGCGATTCGTTGAAGCGCTGATGGCGGCGGATCGGGACTGCACGAACAAGGGACGCAGGACTGCGGTTTTCGCCGGGTTGATCGGGGGATCAACTTCATGCGCGACCGCATTGCGGTCCATCTATGGGGTGTCCGAATGAGCATTCGTCACTGGGTTGCACTGCTACTCGGCATCCTGACGGCAGCTGTCTGCCTCTATCTTCCGTTTGTCCAGCAGACCATCCTGCCGATCGGGGCGAAGCCGCTTGATCGCCAGCACTACGTGATCGAGGCAAGTTCGTACGCGGTTCCGTTGCCGGCTGGATTGCTTGCGGGCGACGTCGTGGATGCCGCACGAATGGATGTGACCTCGCGCCTGGGGTTGATGACCTATGCGCTGGTGCCGGCTGGCACGCGCATTACCCTGGCCGTCAACCGGCAAGGGCGCGAGTTGCAGGTGCAGGTGCCGGTGGCGTTCGTGCCCACTCCCTTCACCGTGCTCAATCTGATTGACGTGGTGTCCGGTATCGCATTGATCTGGCTGGTGGCGGCGCTGGGTCTGCTGATCCTCTGGCGCGGCAGCCGCCTCGCGGCGGTGGGAGTCGGCATCTGGTGTCTGGTCAAGTTGTGCTGGGAGATACCCATCAGTACCCCGCTACCGCTGCCGCTTGCGGGTTGGATCGATGTCATCGGCATGGCGCTGTTCTACTCCGGCTCGCTGGTGGGCGCGTACCTGTTGGCCGAGGACCTGGCCTGGGAGCAAGTGCAAAGTGGGGCGCGTCGCTGGATTCGAGCGTGCTTTGTGCTGGTGGTGATCGTCTATCTGATGATGTTCGTGGGGAACGACCTGGCCTTCCACCTCGGCGGCCGCTGGTGGTACGACCCCGCGCATCTCAATTTCAGGCTGCTAGCCCACTTGCTGGCATTCGGCATACCCATCGGCATGCTGCTGTCCCGCTATCGCCGGGCGCAGGCGATAAACCGTGCCCGCATCCGCTGGGTTCTGGCGAGCGTGGCCTGTGTCGTGGCGGCGTACCTGGTGAACAGCGACTGGGCCAGCACGGTCTTGAGCAGTATCCAGGTCGACATCCTCTACGACGTATTCAACGCCGCTGCTTTCATCGGCTTTACCTACGCTGTACTGCGCCATCGCCTGGTCGCGGTGCAGGTGGTGCTGAATCGCGCCCTGGTGTCTGCCCTTGCGATTGCCATCGTGCTCGCGGTATTCGGTTCGCTGGAAAGCCTGATCGAACATGAGGCTCTCGGGCACCGGGCCAGTACCTTCATCGCGCTGGCGGTCCCGCTGGTGCTTGGCATCTTTTTCGACCAGATCAACAAACGCATCACGCGCTGGGTCAAATATTTGTTTTTCCGCAAACAGTTCCTGGCGGAGGCCGCGTTGTCCCGGTTTTCCAGGGAATGCGGTTACATCACCAGCGCGGAGATCCTGGTGGATCGCGCCCTTGCAGAAATATCGCGCCATGTCGGTGCGCCCGCCGCCAGCATGTATGAAAATGCGGGTGACGGTTACCGTTGCCTGCAGCAGCGCGGCAACCGGGATTTCCCGGATCGCCTTGGCATGGACGATCCCGCCTGCGTGAGGTTGCGCGCCAGTCTGACCGAAACCACGCTGGATGATCTCGATAGCACGCTGGGCGCGGATGGCCTGGCATTTCCGGTGGCACTGCGTGGCGTGCTCATCGGTGTACTGGTGCTGGCGCGGCGACCGGGTGAGCTGTACACCCCCCAGGAGCGCGAGCTGCTGCTGCATGTGACCCATCAGGTGGGCACATCACTGCATGCCATGTACGTCAGCCGGACCCGGGGCTTCGTGACCGACGTGGCGAACGGAATGTTGCCATCCTCGGAGCAGACCCGGGTGATCGCCA